>JAOAFL010000123.1 GCA_026416295.1 Burkholderiales bacterium
CGGCCCGCGGTAGAGCTGCCGCGGACGGCCGATTTTCTGGTCGGGGTCGGTGATCATCTCGTGCCACTGCGCGATCCAGCCGACGGTGCGCGCGAGCGCAAAGATGCAGGTGAACATCGAGACCGGGATGCCGAGCGCGCGCTGCACGATCCCGGAGTAGAAGTCCACGTTCGGGTAGAGCTTGCGGCTGACGAAGTAGTCGTCCTCGAGCGCGATTTTTTCCAGCGCGAGCGCGAGCTTGAACAGCCGGTCGTTGTGTAGGCCGAGCTCCCCGAGCACCTCGTGGCAGGTCTCGCGCATGAGTTTCGCCCGCGGATCGTAGTTCTTGTAGACGCGGTGGCCGAAGCCCATCAGGCGCACGCCCGAGTGCTTGTCCTTCACCTTCTTGATGAACTCGCCCACCTTCGAGACGTCGCCGATCTCCTCCAGCATGTTGAGCGCCGCCTCGTTCGCGCCGCCGTGCGCCGGACCCCAGAGGCTCGCGATGCCGGCGGCGATGCACGCGAACGGGTTCGCCTGCGTCGAACCCGACAGCCGCACGGTCGAGGTGGAGGCGTTCTGCTCGTGGTCGGCGTGCAGGATGAAGATGCGGTCGAGCGCGCGCACGAGCACGTCGTTCACCTTGTATTCCTCGGCCGGCACCGCGAACATCATGCGCATGAAGTTGGCGGTGTAGGACAGGTCGTTGCGCGGGTAGATGAACGGCTGCCCGATCGAGTACTTGTACGACATCGCGACGATCGTCGGCATCTTGGCGATCAGGCGAAACTCGGAGATCTTGCGGTGCTCCGGATTGTGGATGTCGAGCGAGTCGTGATAGAAAGCCGACAGCGCACCGACCACCCCGACCATCGTCGCCATCGGGTGCGCGTCGCGCCGGAAACCGGTGTAGAAGCGCGCGATCTGCTCGTGCACCATGGTGTGGCGCGTCACCGTGTACACGAATTCGTCGCGCTGGCGCCGGGTCGGCAGCTCGCCGTTCAGCAGCAGGTAGCACACCTCGAGAAAATCGCACTGGCGCGCGAGCTGCTCGATCGGATAGCCCCGGTAGAGCAGCACCCCCTGGTCGCCGTCGATGTAGGTGATCGCCGAGGCGCAGCTCGCGGTGGACAGATAACCGGGGTCGTAGGTGAACACGCCGGCTTTCGCGTACAGCGTACGGATGTCGATGACGTCGGGGCCGACGGTGCCGGAGAGCACCGGGAACTCGAAGCTCCGGCCGTCGGGCAGGGTCAGGGTCGCTTTCTTTTCCATGACGGGTTCCTTCTTCCTGGCGCTAGAGCGAACGCAGCCGGGCGACCAGGGGCGCGAGCCGCGGCTCGTACCGGTCGCTGCGGCCGCAGACGATGTCCCAGAGGTCGCGGTCCGGCAGCGCGAGGAGCGCGCCGAGCGCCTGCGCCTCCTCGTCGGTCAGCTCCGCCGTGGACAGCCGCGCGAGCACGAGGTCCAGTTCGAGCAGGCCCCGCCTGCAGCGCCACCGAAGCCGGTTCGCCGCGACCCGGTCCACGGCCCTACACCGCGCGCCGCACCATCAGCTCCTTGATCCGCCCGATCGCGCGCGTCGGATTGAGCCCCTTCGGGCATACGTCGACGCAGTTCATGATGGTGTGGCAGCGAAACAGCCGGTAGGGGTCCTCGAGATCGTCGAGTCGCTCGGCAGTGGCGTGGTCGCGCGAATCGGCGATGAAGCGATAGGCCTGCAGCAGCCCCGCCGGGCCGACGAACTTGTCCGGGTTCCACCAGAACGACGGGCAGGCGGTCGAGCAGCAGGCGCACAGGATGCATTCGTACAGGCCGTTCAGCGCCTCGCGCTCCTCGGGCGACTGGCGCCGCTCGCGTTCGGGCGGCGGATCGCGGTTGATCAGGTACGGGCGGATCGAGTGGTACTGGCGGAAGAACTGCGTCATGTCGACGATCAGGTCTCGGATCACCGGCAGCCCGGGCAGCGGCCGCAGCGTGACGTGCTCGGGCAGGTCGGCGATGCGCGTGATGCACGCCAGGCCGTTCTTGCCGTTGATGTTCATCGCGTCCGAGCCGCACACGCCCTCGCGGCAGGAACGCCGGAACGCGAGCGTATCGTCCTGCGCCTTCGCCTTCACCAGCGCGTCAAGGAGCATGCGGTCGGATTCCTCGAGCGCGATGTCGTAGTCCTGCAGATACGGGCGCTCGTCTTTTTCGGGGTCGTAGCGGTAGATGGTGAGCTTCATCAGTAGGTCCGCACTTTCGGCTCGATCGTCGGCACCGACAAGGGCTTCAGGTGCACCGGCTTGTAGTCGAGCCGATTGCCCTCCTTGTACCACAGCGTGTGCTTGAGCCAGTTCGCGTCGTCGCGCTCGGGGAAGTCCGCGCGCGCCTGCGCGCCGCGGCTTTCCTTCCGCGCCTCGGCCGAGATTACCGTCGCCATCGCGGTCTCGACCATGTTGTCGAGCTCGAGCGCCTCGACCCGCGCGGTGTTGAACACTTTCGAGCGATCGGTGATGTAGGTGCGCGCCGCGCGCTCGGCGATCTCCTTCATCTTCGCGACCCCCTTGGCGAGGTCGTCGGGGAAGCGGAACACGCCGCAATAGGCCTGCATCGTGCGGCGCAGATCGTTCATGACCTCGACGACCCGCTCGCCCGAACGCGCAGCGTCGAGCCGCGCAAGCCGCGCGCGCGTGAGCTCGCCTGCGTCCTTCGGCAGGTTGCGGTGCGGCCGCGGCTGCGCGGCGATATCGCGGATCATCTGTTCGCCCGCCGCCTTGCCGAAGACGAGCAGGTCAAGGAGCGAATTGGTACCGAGGCGGTTCGCGCCGTGCACCGACACGCAGGCGCATTCGCCCGCGGCGTAGAAGCCGGGCACGAGCGCCTCCTTGCTCGCCCCTTCGGGCGCGACCACCTGACCGAGATAGTTGGTGGGGATCCCGCCCATCTGATAATGCACCGTCGGCACCACGGGGATCGGGTCGCGCACCGGATCGACGTTGGCGAACTTGATCGCGATCTCGCGGATGCCCGGCAGCCGCTGGTTGATCACCTCGGGGCCGAGGTGATCGAGCTTGAGCAGCACGTAGTCGCCGTGCGGGCCGCAGCCGCGGCCCTCCTTGATCTCGGTGGTCATCGCGCGCGACACCACGTCGCGGCTCGCGAGGTCTTTTGCGTTCGGCGCATAGCGCTCCATGAAGCGCTCGCCGCGGCTGTTGAGCAGGTATCCGCCCTCGCCGCGCACCCCTTCGGTGATCAGCACGCCGGCGCCCGCGACGCCGGTCGGATGGAACTGCCAGAACTCCATGTCCTGCAGCGGCAGGCCGGCGCGCGCGACCATGCCGAGGCCGTCGCCGGTGTTGATGAACGCGTTCGTGCTCGCCCAGTAGATGCGCCCGGCGCCGCCGGTGGCGAACAGCGTCGCTTTCGCCTGCAGCAGCCACACCTCGCCGGTTTCCATCTCGAGCGCGGTGACGCCGAGCACCGCACCGTCCTGCGCGTCGCGCACCAAGTCGAGCGCCATCCACTCGACGAGGAACTGCGTGTTCGCGCGCACGTTCTGCTGATAGAGCGTGTGCAGCATCGCATGGCCGGTGCGGTCGGCCGCCGCGCAGGCGCGCATCGCCATCTTCGGGCTGCCGTAGTTCTGCGTGTGTCCGCCGAAGGGGCGCTGGTAGATCTTGCCGTTTTCCAGCCGGTCGAACGGCATGCCCATGTGCTCCAGCTCGACCACCACCTCGATCGCGCGCCGGCACATGTACTCGATCGCGTCCTGATCGCCGAGGTAGTCCGAGCCCTTGACGGTGTCGTACATGTGCCAGTGCCAGTGGTCCTCGGTGGAGTTGGCGAGCGGCGCGGCGATGCCGCCCTGCGCCGCGACGGTGTGCGAGCGCGTCGGGAACACCTTGGACAGCACCGCGACCTTGAGGTTGGCGCGCGCCAGTTCCAGCGCCGCGCGTATGCCCGAGCCGCCCGCCCCGACCACGATCGCGTCGAACCGGCGCACCGGCAGCGTCACGTCATCCCCACAGGATCTCGACCGTCCAGCCGAGCCAGCCGGCGATCGCGAGCAGCACCGCGACGTGCAGCGCAAGGCGCAGCCCGTCGGGCTTGATGTAGTCCATCAGGATGTCGCGCACCCCCACCCACGCGTGCCAGGCGAGCGCGACGGCAACGAGCAACGTCGCGACGCGCATCGCGCCGTGCGAGAAAAGCTCCTTCCACACGGGGTAGGTGATCGGCCCGCTCCAGAGAAGCGCGCCGATCACGACGACGCTGCCGACCGCCAGCACGAGCGCGGTGATGCGCTGCGCGAGCCAGTCGCGCAGCCCGTAGTGGGCGCCGGTGACGATGCGCCGGGTCATCGGGCGCTCACCACAGCTTCCAGCCGAACCCTGCGGTGAGCGCGAGGCTCGCGGCGAGCACCGCCCAGCCGGAGCGCCGCGCGCTCGTCTTGTCCACCCCCTTTTCGAGGTCGAGCAGCAGGAAGCGAAGCCCGGCGCAGAAATGGTGGCAGAACGCCCAGGCGATCACGAGGAGCGCGAGCTTCACCGGCCAGAGCGCGACGTAGCGTTTGATCTGTTCGAACCCCTCCGGCCCGGAGAGACTGCGATCGAGCATCCACAGCAGCCAGAACGCGGCGAAAAAAAGCAATGCGCCGCTCACCCGGTGCAGGATCGACACCCAGCCAGTGACCGGCAGGCGGATCTCGAAGAGCAGCGCGGAAAGACTGAGATACTTCGGCCTGCTCTTCTTCGCTGCTGCAGAGGCCATAAAGCGATTATATCGCCGCGACGGTGCGGTAGAATCCGCGCGTTTTCGCCGTTTCCTCCGGAGTTTCGCTCATGACCAAAGCGCCTGTGCGCGTGGCGGTGACCGGCGCCGCCGGGCAGATCGGTTACGCGCTCCTTTTCCGAATCGCGAGCGGCGAAATGCTCGGTCCCGACCAGCCGGTGATCCTGCAGCTGCTCGAGATCCCCGACGAGAAAGCGCAGAAGGCGCTGAAGGGCGTCATGATGGAACTCGAGGACTGCGCGTTTCCGCTGCTTGCCGGGATGACAGCGACCTCCGATCCCCTCGTCGCGTTCCGCGACGCGCAGATCGCGCTGCTCGTCGGCGCGCGTCCTCGGGGCCCCGGCATGGAGCGCAAGGACCTGCTGGAGGCGAACGGCAAGATCTTCGCGCCACAGGGCCGGGCGCTCGCCGAGGTCGCCGCGCGCGACGTCAAGGTGCTCGTCGTCGGCAACCCGGCGAACACCAACTGCCTGATCGCGATGAAGAACGCGCCGAGCCTCGCGCCCGCCCAGTTCACCGCGATGATGCGGCTCGATCACAATCGCGCGGTGTCGCAGATCGCCGCCAAGCTCGGCAAGCCGGTCGCGTCGGTAAAGAAGGTCGTCGTCTGGGGCAACCACTCGGCGACGCAGTATCCGGACCTCTTTCACGCCGAATGCGACGGACGCAAGGTCTGGCCGATGATCGACGATCGGGCGTGGCTCGAAAACGTCTTCATTCCGACGGTGCAGAAGCGCGGCGCGGCGATCATCGAGGCGCGCGGGCTCTCGTCCGCCGCGAGCGCCGCGAACGCCGCGATCGACCACATCCGCGACTGGGTGCGCGGCACCGAGCCGGGCAACTGGGTGACGATGGGCGTGCCCTCGGACGGCAGCTACGGCATCCCGGAGGGCGTGGTCTACGGCTACCCGGTGACCTGCGCGGGCGGCGCCTGGAAGATCGTGCAGGGGCTGGAGGTGAGCGAATTCAGCCGCGCGCGCATGCAGGCGACGCTCAACGAGCTTTTCGAGGAGCGTGCGGGCGTCGCCCACCTGCTCGGGCAATGAGCGCCGGCGCGCGCTTTCGGCAGGCGCTCGTCGAGGAAAAACCCCTTCAGGTGGTGGGCACGATCATCGCCTACCACGCGCTGCTTGCGCGCCGCACCGGTTTTCGCGCGATCTACCTCTCCGGCGGCGGCGTCGCTGCCGGCTCGCTCGGCGTGCCCGACCTCGGCATCTCCGGTCTGGAGGACGTGCTGGTGGACGTGCGGCGCATCACCGACGCCTGCGACCTGCCGCTGCTCGTGGACGCCGATACCGGTTTCGGACCGAGCGCCTTCAATGTCGCTCGCACCACGCGCGCGCTCATCAAGGCGGGCGCCGCCGCGATGCACCTCGAAGACCAAGTGGGCGCCAAGCGCTGCGGCCACCGCCCCGGCAAGGCGCTCGTGCCGGCCGACGAAATGTGCGACCGCCTGAAGGCGGCGGTCGATGCGCGCACCGATCCCCGGTTCGTCGTCATGGCGCGCACCGACGCGCTCGCGGTGGAAGGCCTCGAGCGCGCGCTCGAGCGCGCTTGCCGCTACGTCGAGGCGGGCGCGGACATGGTCTTCCCTGAGGCGGTGACCGATCTGACGACGTACCGGCGCTTCGTCGAGGCGACGAAGGTGCCGGTGCTTGCGAACCTCACCGAGTTCGGGCGCACGCCTCTGTTCACGCTCGAGGAGCTGCGCGCGGCCGGGGTCGCGATCGCGCTCTACCCGCTGTCGGCGTTCCGCGCGATGAACCAGGCGGCGCTCGCCGTCTACCGCACGCTGCGTCGCGAAGGCACGCAAAAGAGCGTTCTCGCCTCGATGCAGACGCGCGAGGAGCTGTACGACTTCCTCGACTACCACGCCTACGAGAGAAAGCTCGATGAACTCTTCGCCAGACCCCACGGCCCCGAAGCCTAAGAAATCGGTCGCGCTGTCCGGCGTCGCCGCGGGCAACACCGCGCTGTGCACCGTCGGCCGCACCGGCAACGACCTGCACTACCGCGGCTACGACATCCTCGAGTTCGCCGACACCGCGGAGTTCGAGGAAGTCGCTTTTCTGCTCGTGCACGGCAGGCTGCCGAACGCGCGCGAGCTAGCCGCCTACCGGCGCAGGCTCCAGGGTCTGCGCGGACTGCCGCAGGCGCTCAAGAACACGCTCGAGCAGCTGCCGCCGTCTGCGCACCCGATGGACGTGCTGCGCTGCGGCTGCTCGGTGCTCGGCACGCTCGAGCCGGAAAGGGAGGGCCATCCGGTCGAGGGCGCGCGCGCGATCGCCGACCGCCTGATGGCCTCGTTCGGCTCGATGCTGCTCTACTGGTATCACTACAGCCGTCACGGCCGGCGCATCGAGACCGAGACCGAGGACGAGTCGATCGGCGGCCATTTCCTGCGGCTGCTCCACGGCCGCACGCCGCCCGAATCGCACGTGCGCGCGATGCACACTTCGCTCATCCTCTATGCCGAGCACGAGTTCAACGCGAGCACGTTCACCTGCCGCGTCGTCGCCGGCACCGGTTCCGACATGTATTCGGCGATCACCGCCGGCATCGGCGCCTTGCGCGGCCCGAAACACGGCGGTGCGAACGAGGTGTCCGACGAGATCCAGAAGCGCTACGCCTCGGCCGACGAGGCCGAGGCCGACATTCGCCGGCGCCTCGCGGCGAAAGAGGTCGTGATCGGCTTCGGGCACCCGGTCTATACCGTGTCCGACCCGCGCAACAAGGTGATCAAGGAAGTCGCGCGGCGTCTGTCGGCGGAAGCGGGAGACATGACGCAGTTCGAGATCGCAGAGCGCATCGAGGCGGTGATGTGGGCGGAGAAGCGGATGTTCGCCAACCTCGACTGGTTCAGCGCAGTGTCCTACAGCAGGATGGGCGTGCCGACGGCGATGTTCACGCCCCTTTTCGTCATCTCGCGCACGAGCGGCTGGTCGGCGCACGTGATCGAGCAGCGCGCCGACGGCAAGATCATCCGCCCGAGCGCGAACTACGTCGGCCCGGAAAATCGGCCGTGGGTGCCGCTGGAGGCGCGGCGATGAGCGGCTACGAGTCCGACCTCACGCGCTTCATGCGCGAGTTCCTCGCGCAGCACCCGGAGGAGATCGAGTCGCAGAAGCGGGGCCGGGCGCTCTGGTGGGACAAGACGCCGGAGGAGCGCAGCCCGCCGCCGCCGCCGCGGCGCGCGCCGCGCGCGGGCGGCGCCGAATACACGTTCCTTCCGCTTTCCGAACGCGAAGAGGAGCCCGCCCGGTGAGCGCGCGAATCTCGAACGTCCGGCCGAAGCCGGACGACGTGCTGACGCAGATCGCCGATTACGTCACGAAATACCGGATCGCGAGCGCGGAGGCGTACGAGACGGCTCGCTACTGCCTGATGGACACCCTCGGCTGCGGGTTCGAGGCGCTGGAATATCCGGCGTGCACGAAGCTTCTCGGGCCGATCGTGCGCGGCACGATCGTGCCCCACGGGGCGCGGGTGCCCGGCACGCCGTTCCAGCTCGACCCGGTGCAGGCGGCGTTCAACCTCGGCGCGATGGTCCGCTGGCTCGACTTCAACGACACGTGGCTCGCCGCCGAATGGGGCCATCCGTCGGACAACCTCGGCGGCATCCTCGCCACCGCCGACTGGCTGTCGCGCACCGCGGTCGCCGAAGGCAAAAAGCCGCTCCTCGTTCGCGACGTGCTCACCGCGATGATCAAGGCGCACGAGATCCAGGGCGTGATCGCGCTGGAAAACGCGTTCAACCGCGTCGGCCTCGATCACGTGATCCTCGTCAAGGTCGCGACCACTGCGGTGGTCGCGCACATGATCGGCTGCACCTACGACGAGGTGGTGAACGCGGTCTCTCAGGCGTGGGTGGACGGCCATCCGCTGCGCACGTACCGCCATGCGCCGAACACCGGCAGCCGCAAGAGCTGGGCGGCGGGCGATGCGACCGCGCGGGGGGTGCGCCTTGCGCTCATCTCGAAGACGGGCGAGATGGGCTATCCGTCGGCGCTCACCGCGAAGACCTGGGGCTTCTACGACGCGCTGTTCGAGGGCAAGCCGTTCCGGTTCCAGCGCCCGTTCGGCGCGTACGTGATGGAGAACGTGCTCTTCAAGATCTCGTACCCCGCCGAATTCCACGCCCAGACCGCGGTCGAGTGCGCGATGGACATCCACGCCGAGCTCGCGCGCCTCGGCCGCTCGCCGGAGGACATCCGCCGGATCACCATCCGCACGCACGAAGCGGCGATCCGCATCATCGACAAGAAGGGGCCGCTCGCCAACCCCGCCGACCGCGACCACTGCATCCAGTACATGGTCGCCGTGCCGATCCTCTACGGCCGGCTCACGGCCGCCGACTACGAGGACGAGGTGGCGAAGGATCCGCGCATCGACGCGCTGCGCGAGAAAATCGTCTGCGTCGAGGACAAGCAGTTCACGCGCGACTACCACGACCCGGACAAGCGCGCCATCCCGAACGCGCTCACGGTCGAGTTCCGCGACGGAAAGAAGCTCGGCGAATTCGTCTGCGAATACCCGATCGGGCACAAGCGACGCAGAAAGGAAGGGCTGCCGCTGCTCGTCGAGAAGTTCCGGCGCAACCTCGCGCGCCGCTTTCCCGAGAAGCAACGGGAGGCGATCCTCGCGCTCTGCCTCGACGGCCCGCGCCTGGAGAAGACGCCGGTGCACGAATTCGTGGACATGATGGTGATCTGAGCGCCTACTGACGGAGCCTGCCATGCCGCATGATCTGTACCAGACGCTTCGGCCGCTCAAAGGCGGCAAGTACTATTCGCTCGCGCGCCTGGGCGAAGCGCTCGGCGTCGACGTCGCGCGCCTTCCGGTCTCGATCCGCATCGTGCTCGAATCGGTGCTGCGCAACTGCGACGGGCGCAAGGTGACCGAGGCGCACGTGCGCCAGCTCGCGCACTGGAAGCCGCAGGCGCCGCGCACCGAGGAAATCCCGTTCGTCGTCGCGCGCATCGTGCTGCAGGACTTCACTGGGGTGCCGCTCCTTTGCGACCTCGCGGCGATGCGCGGGGTGGCGCAGGCGATGGGCCGCGACCCGAAGCTCATCGAGCCGCTCGTGCCGGTGGACCTCGTCGTGGACCACTCGGTGCAGATCGACCACTACGGCACCAAGAAGGCGCTCGACCTCAACATGAAGCTCGAGTTCAAGAGGAACGAGGAGCGCTACCGGTTCCTGAAATGGGGCATGCAGGCGTTCGACACCTTCCGCGTGGTGCCGCCCGGCGTCGGCATCGTGCACCAGGTGAACCTCGAGTACCTCGCGCGCGGCGTGCACCGCTCGAAGGACGGGGTGTACTACCCGGACACGCTGGTCGGCACCGACAGCCACACGACGATGATCAACGGCATCGGCGTCGTCGGCTGGGGCGTGGGCGGAATCGAAGCCGAGGCCGGCATGCTCGGCCAGCCGGTCTATTTCCTCACCCCCGACGTGGTCGGCGTGCACCTCAAGGGAAGGCTTCACCCGGCGTGCACCGCGACCGACCTCGTGCTCACGCTCACCGAGATGCTGCGGCGCGCGAAGGTGGTCGGCAAGTTCGTCGAGTTCTTCGGCGAGGGTACGGCGAGCCTTCCGGTGCCTGACCGCGCCACCGTCGCCAACATGGCACCGGAGTACGGCGCGACGATGGGCTTTTTCCCGGTGGACGAGAAGACGATCGAGTATTTCCGCGGCACCGGGCGCACCGACGCCGAGATCGCCGCGTTCCGCGCGTACTTCGAAGCGCAGGGCATGTTCGGCATCCCGCGCGCGGGCGAGATCGATTACAGCCAGGTGCTCGAGCTCGACCTCGCGAGCGTGATGCCCTCGGTCGCGGGCCCGCGACGCCCGCAGGACCGCATGGACCTCGACCGCGTGAAGCACACCTTCGCCGCGCTTTTCTCCCGTCCGGCGACGGAAAACGGTTTCGCGAGGGAACCGGCCGAGCTGCAGCGCTCGTTCCGCACCGCCGACGGCATCGAACTGAAGCACGGCGACGTGCTGATCGCGGCGATCACGTCGTGCACCAACACGTCCAACCCCGGCGTGCTGCTCGCCGCGGGGCTGGTGGCGAAAAAGGCGGTCGAGCTGGGGCTCTCGGTCAAGCCGCACGTGAAAACGTCGCTTGCCCCCGGCTCGCGCGTGGTCACCGAGTACCTCGCGCGGGCGGGGCTGCTGCCGTACCTCGAGAAGCTCGGCTTTGCGGTCGCCGCCTACGGCTGCACCACCTGCATCGGCAACGCCGGGCCGCTTGCGCCGACGATCGAGGAGGCGATCGCAAAGAACGACCTGGTCTGCGCGGCGGTGCTCTCCGGCAACCGCAATTTCGAAGCACGGATCCACCCGGCGATCCGGGCGAATTTCCTCGCCTCGCCGCCGCTTGTGGTCGCCTACGCGCTCGCGGGCACGGTCCTGCGCGACTTCCGCACCGAACCGATCGGTCGCACGAAGGACGGGCGCGACGTCTACATCGGCCACCTGTGGCCGAGCGCCGAAGAGGTGGCTGCGCTCCTGCCGCTTGCGATGGACCCGCCCACGTTCCGGCGCCTCTATTCGAACCTCGCCGAGGCGAATCCCCTGTGGAAGAAGATCCCGGCGCCCACCGGGCAGGTCTACAGCTGGCCGAAGTCCACCTACATCGCGGAGCCGCCGTTCTTCCGCGACTTCGGTCTCGAGCCCGGCCGCCCGGGCGACATCGCCGGCGCGCGTATCCTCGGCATCTTCGGCGATTCGCTCACCACCGACCACATCAGCCCGGCCGGCTCGATCAAGCCCACCTCGCCCGCGGGCCTCTACCTGCAGGAGCACGACGTCGCGGTCGCCGACTTCAATTCGTACGGCGCGCGCCGCGGCAACCACGAGGTGATGATGCGCGGCACCTTCGCCAACGTGCGCATCAGGAACCTGATGCTGCCCGGCGTCGAAGGCGGTTTCACCCTTTACTTCGGCAAGGACGGCGGCGCGGGCGAAAAGATGCCGATCTACGACGCCGCGATGCGCTATCAGGCCGACGGCGTGCCGCTCGTCGTCTTCGGCGGCGAGGAATACGGTACCGGGAGTTCCCGCGACTGGGCGGCCAAGGGAACGCGGCTGCTCGGCGTTCGCGCGGTCATCGCGCGCAGCTTCGAGCGCATCCACCGCTCGAACCTCGTCGGCATGGGCGTGCTGCCGCTACAGTTTACGGGCGAGGATTCGGCGCAGTCGCTCGGGCTGAAGGGCGACGAGATCGTCGACATCCGGGGGCTCGAGGACCTGCGGCCGCAGCAGGACCTCGTCCTCGTCATCCGCCGCGCCGACGGGTCCTCGCAAGAAGTGACGGTCAAGTCGCGCATCGACACCGCGATCGAGGTGGAGTACTACCGCCACGGGGGGATCCTGCCCTACGTGCTGCGCGAGCTGCTCGCCTCGCCCGGCGCCGAAGCGAAGGCGGCTTAGAAGAGTCGCGGCGCCGGCGCTTTCCCGCGCGCGGCTCAGGCGGTGCCGGCAAAGCTCGGGCAGCGAATGCCGGTGCCGCCGAGCCCGCAGTAGCCGCCCGGGTTCTTCGCGAGGTACTGCTGGTGATACGCCTCGGCGTAGTAGAACGCGGGCGCGCGCCGGATCTCGGTCGTGATCGGGCCAAAGCCCGCGCGCGCAAGGGCCGCGCCGTAGGCCTCTTTCGAGGCGAGCGCCGCCGCAAGCTGCGCATCGTCCTCGCAGTAGATCGCCGAGCGGTACTGCGTGCCGACGTCGTTTCCCTGGCGCATGCCTTGGGTCGGATCGTGCCCTTCCCAGAACGTGCGCAGCAGCTCGCCGTAGCCGAGCGTCGCCGGATCGAAGACGACGAGCACCACCTCGGCATGGTTGGTGAGCCCGGTACAGACTTCCTCGTAGGTCGGGTTCGGCGTCTCGCCTCCGGCGTAGCCGACCGCCGTCGTATAAACCCCCGGGATCTGCCAGAAAAGCCGCTCGGCGCCCCAGAAGCAGCCCATGCCGAAGACCGCGCGCTGCATGCCGCGCGGAAACGGCGGCACGAGCGGATTGCCGTTCACGTAGTGGCGCTCGGGCACCGGCATCGGCTCGCGCCGGCCCGCAAGCGTCTGCTCCGGCGGAAGCAAGGCCTTCATCTTGCGAAGGAACGGGAACATGTCGCCCTCCCGGGTGTCGCGAAGCCGCTCCCGTAGAATTACAGCATGAAAGTCTGCGTCTTCGGCGCGGGCGCGGTCGGCGGACTGGTCGCTGCGCGCCTTGCCCGCGCCGGCCACGATGTCGCAGCGGTCGCGCGCGGCGCGCACCTTGCGGCGATTCGCGCGCGGGGGCTACGGCTTCGCTCGGCGGAAGGCGAGACGCGCGTCGCCTTGCGCGCTTCGGACGATCCGGCGGAACTCGGGCTCCAGGACTGCGTCGTCGTCGCGGTGAAGGCGCACAGCCTGCGCGAGGTCGCGGCGTGCATCGGCCCGCTGCTTGCCCCCCACACCTCGATCGTCACCGCGATGAACGGCGTGCCCTGGTGGTTCTTCGACCGGCTGCCGGCCGGGCGCGGCATGCGGCTCGAATCGCTCGACCCCGACGGTTCTCTCGCGCGCGCGATGCCGACCGAGCGGATCGTCGGCTGCGTGGTGCATCTTTCGGCCTCGACGCCCGAGCCGGGCGTCATCCAGCACAACATGGGCGCGCGGCTGATCCTCGGCGAGCCTGGGGGAAACAACACCGACCGTACCGCCCGCATCGCAGAGGCGCTCCGGTCGGCCGGCTTCGAAGTCGTGGCGAGCCCGTTCATCGAAAAGGACTTCTGGGTGAAGTTGCTCGGCAACGTGAGCTTCAATCCGGTGTCCGCCTTGACGCTCGCCACCGCCGACCGGCTGATCGCCGATCCGCAGGTGAAGGCGTACATGGTCGCGATCATGCGCGAGGTGCTCGCGATCGGACGCGCGGCCGGGGTCGATGCCGACATCGATCCGGAAGCGCGCATCGACATGGCGCGGCATCTCGGCGCGTTCAAGACCTCGATGCTGCAGGATCTCGAGGCCGGAAAGCCGCTCGAAATCGACGGGCTGCTCGCCGGTACGCTGGAAATCGCGCGCCGCACCGGCGTGCCCGCCCCGTTCACCGAAAGCCTGCTCGGGCTCGTGCGCCTGCGCGCGCAGAGCACCGGGCAGTACGCGTGAAGCGGTTCGCGCTCGCGCTCGCAGCAGCGCTGCCCGCCGTCGCGGCGGCTCAGGCGCCGGAGACGGCGCTCCAGTCCTGCCGCGCTCTCGCGGAGGCCGAAGCGAAAAAATCCTCCGCTGCGGTCGTCTCGGTGCGCCTCGACCGCGACGAGGAGCTGCACCTCGAGCGGCGCGCGCGCCGTCTCGGCGGCCAGTCGCTCGCGGCGGTGCTCTCCGGACACGGCGCGATCCTTTTCTCCGAGGCCCCGCCGGTCGAGATGCGGTTCGTCTGTCTTGCGGCCCCGGACGGGCGCGCGCTCTTTTTCCACTGGGAGCCGCGGCGCGACGCGCCGGTGCTCGCGCAATGCCGGCGCACCGCCGACACCGCGCGCTGCCTCGATACGCTGCTCGTCGCCGCCGAGCAGGCGCTCGCCCCGCTCTACGCGAAACACCTGGTGGAGGCGCGCCGCGCCGACAGCGCCGCAGGAAACGACGACGCTTCGCGCGCCTTTCGCGCGAGCGCCGACGCGTTCCTCGGCTATCGCCAGGCCGAGTGCGCCCGCCGCGCGGCACCGGGCAGCGACGCGCACACCGCCTGCCTCGTCGAACTGACGCGCCGGCGCGCGCTCGATCTGCAGTGACCGCGCACCGCGTCTGCGTCGCGCCGATGATGGACCGGACCGACCGGCACTGCCGGTTTTTTCTGCGCCAGATATCGCGCGGAGCGTTCCTCTACACCGAGATGATCGCGACCGCGGCGCTCCTGCACGGCCACCCCGAGCGGCACCTCGCGTTCTCGCCGGAGGAGCACCCGGTCGGCGCGCAACTGGGCGGAAGCGACCCCGACGAACTCGCGCGTTGCGCCCGACTCGTCGAAGCGCACGGCTACGACGAGGTGAACCTCAACCTCGGTTGCCCGAGCCCTCGGGTCGCCCGTGGCGCCTTCGGCGCCTGCCTCATGGCCGAGCCGGCGCTCGTCGCCCGCTGCGTGCGCGCGATGCGCGAGGCGGTCGCGATCCCGGTCACCGTCAAGCACCGGCTCGGCCTCGGCGCGGTCGAAGACTACGGATTCGTGCGCGACTTCGTCGGCACGCTCGCCGAAGCGGGCTGCCGCACTTTCTTCGTGCACGCGCGCAACGCGATCCTCGAAGGGCTCTCGCCGAAGGAGAACCGCGAGATCCCGCGATTGCGCTACGACGACGTCTACCGGCTGAAGCGCGATTTTCCGCACCTCGAGATCGTGCTGAACGGCGGCGTCGCTTCGCGCGCGGCGGTCCGCGCGCACCTCGAACGCGTGGACGGCGTGATGCTCGGCCGGGCGGCCTACCGCGACCCGTGGCTGCTCGCCGACGCCGGGCGCACGCGCGCCGACGTCGTGCACGCGATGCACGCCTACGCCGCGCGCATGGTGCGGCGGGGAACGGCCCTCAGGCACATCGCGCGACACATGCTCGGGCTCTACCGCGGCCACCCCGGCGCCCGCCGCTGGCGGCAAATGCTCGCCGACCCGCGGCGGGTTTCGCAGAACGATCCCGACCTCCTGCTCGCCGCGCTCGACGCCGTAGAATCCCTTTCCGAGGAGGGAATCCATGAGCGCACTCCCCAGCCCGCGGGAATCGGTCCGTGAGCGTGTCGGCCGCGAGGAATGGCAGCTTCGCTGCGATCTCGCCGCCGCGTACCAGCTCGCCGCGATTCTGCGCTGGACCGATCTCATCTACACGCACTTCTCGGCGCGCCTGCCAGGCGGCGAGGAGTTCCTCATCAACCCCTACGGGCTGATGTTCGACGAGATCACCGCCTCGAACCTCGTGAAAATCGACCACCGCGGGCGGGTGCTCGACGATCCCCTCGGCGTCGGTTACAACGAGGCGGGCTTCGTCATCCACGGCTGCGTGCACCGGGCGCGGCCCGACGCGGTGTGCGTACTGCACACCCACACGCGCGCCGGGGTCGCGGTCTCGGCGATGAAGTGCGGGCTGCTGCCGATCAGTCAGCACGCGATGCGCGTGCAGCGCGACGTCACTTATCACGACTACGAGGGCATCGCGCTCGACCTGGACGAGCGCGAGCGCCTCGCGCGCGACCTCGGCCCGACCTCGCGCGCGATGATCCTGCGCAACCACGGGTTGCTCACCCTCGGGCGCTCGGTGCGCGAGGCCTTCGAGCTGATGTACTACCTCGACTGCGCCTGCCAGATCCAGGTGGACGCGATGGCGGGCGGCATGGCGAACGTGCTCCTCATGTCCGAGGAGGCGGCGCGCACCGCCGCCGAGCAGTTCAACCGGCCCGATCGCCCTTCCGAGCGAAAGGACTGGCCGGCGCTCCTGCGGCTGCTCGAGCGCCGCGGGATCAACTACCGGGACTAGCGGCCGCGCGCCGCACCGGCAGGCTGAGCACCAGGCCGATCGTGAGAAGCGTCGCGGCGACGACGGTGTAGAACACCGCCCCGGACCGTCCGGCATCGAGCAACCAGCCGAAGAAGACCGGCGTCGCCATCGAGCCGACGTCGAGCCCCGAATAGACAAACCCATAGACCTTGCCCGCCGACCCCGGGGGGGTGGCGTCGCGCACGATCAGGTCGCGCGACGGGTTGGTGAGCCCGCTCGCGAAGCCCGCGGCTGCGAGCCAGGCCGGCAACGCGCCGAGGGGCACCCACGCCGCCGCGAGCGCGAACATGAGGAGCGCGCTCGCGGCAAGGCCCGCGGCGGCGACGAGTTCATGGCGGCTCGCGCGCGCAGCGACGAAGCCGCCGGCGAAGATGCCCGCCGCCGCGCCGAGCAGGTACGCGGTGAGCGCGCTCGAGGCGAGCGCGGTGCTCGCGCCGAAATGCATCGCGAGGGTCGCCACGCCGAAGTTCTGCATCGCGACGAACGCGACCGCGACGAGGACGAAGTAGCCGAAGCACATGAGCACCGGCGCGGAACCGAGCACCCGCAGGTCGGCGGCGAGTCCCGCGCGCGCGCCGCTGCGGCCGCGGTCGGCCGGCGCGACGTAGAGAGAGCCGCGGTCGAGCCACAGCAAGCCGGTCACCGCGAGCCCGATCGCGGCGGCGCCGAAGAGCGCCCCGCGCCAGTCGAACGCCGCGGCCATCGCCGCCGCGTACACCGGCGCCGCGGCGTAGCCGAGAAAACCGGCGATGCCGTGCCAGGAGAACGCATAGCCCAGCCGACGCGCCTCGACGCGCGCGTTGAGGATCGCGAAATCGCAGGGGTGAAAGACGCTGTTGCCGAGGCCGCCGACCGCCGCCGCGACGACGAGCATCGCGTAGCTGTGCGCAGCGCCCGCGAGCAGCGCGCCGAGCGCTCCGAGCAGCAGCCCCGCAAAGAGCACGCGCCGCGCGCCGAAGCGATCGACCGCGAAGCCGGCGAGGGTCTGACACACTCCGGAGACGACGTAGTAGAGCGCCACCGTCGCCCCGAGCGCGGCGTACGAGACGCCAAGGTCGTCGCGGATCAGCGGGAAAAGCACCGCGGTCGCGATCTGGTAGAAGTGCGAAAGCCCGTGCGCCGCGGCAATCAGCCCGATGATGCGGGCGCTCTGGCCGAGCGTCTGCGCCGGGCTGCTCACGGCGCGAGCCTCGCGACAAAGTCCGCGATCGCCGCGAGCGTGCGCTCCGGCTGGTCGCGGTGCGGCGCGTGCCGGCAGGCGCCGAGCGCGAGCACCTCGCAGGGTCCGCTCACCTGCCGGCGGATCGCCTCGACCTGCGCCATCGTCCCGTACTCGTCCTCTTCGCCCTGGATGACGAGCACCGGGCAGCGGATCCCGGGCAGATACGACTCGATGTTCCAGCCGCGGAATTCAGGGTCGAGCCAGACGTCGTTCCAGAGACGGAAGGTCTTCACCGGATCGCGATGGTACTTCGCAAGCCGCGCGCGCAGATCGGTCGTTTCGAACTGCCGTCGCGCCGCTTCGATCGAGGCGATCGAGACGTCTTCGACGAAGACGTGCGGCGCCATCGCGACGAGCCCGCCGAGCGGCCGCCCGCTGCCGGCGTAGATCAGCGCGATCGACGCCCCGTCCGAATGGCCGACGAGCACCGGGCGCTCGATCGCGAGCGCTGCAAGCAGCGCAGGCAGCGTCTCGAGCGCCTCGCGGTGCATGAAATCGGTGCCGACGCGCGGCTCGGCGAGCACGTCCGACTGGCCGTAGCCGTAGCGGTCGTAGACGAGGGCGCGCCAGCCGGTCGCCTCGGCGAGGCGCGCCGGGAAGTCGCGCCACTGGCGGATCGAGCCGAGCCCTTCGTGCAGGAAGACGAGCGTGCGCGCGCCCGCGCCCGTCCACTCGTACGCGAGGCGCCGGCCCGCGATCGTGATCTGTGCCATCGGTTCAGATTAGCATGCACCGATGCGCGCGCTCGCCTGGCTCGTCCTCGCCGCCACGCTCGTCCTCTGGTCGGGCAACTGGATCGTCGCGCGCGCGGTGCGCGACGAGATCGCGCCCGGGTTCGCGACCGCGGGGCGGCTCGCTCTCGTCGTCGCGCTGCTTGCGCCCTTCTGCGCGCGGCGCCTGGTCGCGCGCCTGCGGCATCTCACCGCGGCCGAGTGGCGGCCGCTCCTCGCGCTCGGCTTCTTCGGCGGCGGGCTCCACCTCGCCCTGCAGTGGCTCGGGCTGCACTACACGACCGCCACCAGCGCGACCCTCTACCTTTCCACCGCGCCGGTCTTCATCCTGCTCCTTGCGCGTGCGCTGCTCGGCGAACCGATCGGCGCGCTGCAATGGGCCGGGGTCGCGGTCTCGTTCTGCGGCGTGGCCCTCATCGGCACCCAGGGGAAACTCGCGCCCGTGTCGTTCAACGTCGGCGATGCGCTCGCGCTCGCGTCGATGGCGATGTGGGCGGCCTACACGGTGCTGCTTCGGCTGCGGCGCGACGATCTCGACACGCCGGCGTTCCTCGCGCTGCTGTGCCTGATGGGCCTTGCGTGGACGACGCCGTGGGTCGCGTGGGAAGTGTGGGCGGGGGCGAAGGTCGCGCTCTCGCCGGCCGGCGCCGCCGCGGTATGCTACTCGGCGATCGGCTCGCTCCTTCTCGCCTACGCCGGCTGGAGCTACGTCGTGACGCGGCTCGGCGCCGCACGC
The DNA here is from genome assembly GCA_026416295.1 of Burkholderiales bacterium. Classification (GTDB taxonomy): domain Bacteria; phylum Pseudomonadota; class Gammaproteobacteria; order Burkholderiales; family SG8-39; genus RBG-16-66-20. The sequence goes on from JAOAFL010000123.1 coordinate 18,961, forward strand.
GCCGGCGCGACGATGCACCTCATGCCCGCGATCTCGGTCGTGCTCGCCGCCGTGTTCCTCGGCGAGGCGCCGCACTGGTTCCACTTCGCCGGCATCGCGCTCATTCTCGCCGGCGTGGCGCTTTCGACCCGGTTCAAAGGCGCATCGGCCGCCAGTAGCCGGTGAGCTCCAGATAGCCGCGGCCGGCGGCACGCCCTGCCTCGCTCGCGCGCACTGCGCCCTCCCAGTAGATCGTGCCGGTGCTCGAGCGCGCATCGAGTTCCTGGTCGTCCATCAGCGGCTCGAGCAGCCACTCGCGCGCGCCGACGCGCACGCGCATCGCCACGGGATACTCGGTCCCGGTGCGCGGCGAGCGCCAGCGCCGCAGCGGCGCGAACGACACGTCGGCCGGCGCGAACGCGCGTCCCGCAGCCCCGGCGCCGGCGAGCGTCGCACCGGCGTAGAGCGTCGTGCCGTCCCTTGCGCGCATGCGAAACGCCATCAACGCGCCGCCGTCGTCGAGGTTGACGCCGGTCCAGTCCCAGCCCTCGGCTTCCGGCGCCATGTAGCGGCTCGACCATTCGTGGTCGTACCAGGCGAGGCCGCGCACCGTTTCGCGACCGCGGCCGCGCTCGAGCGTGCCGGCGACGCGCAGCTGCGGCACGCTGTAGTAGTAGCTCGCTTCCTGCGGCTGCGTGCCCTTGCGCGAGTAGCCCGCCTCGCCGTTCGGCATCGGCGCGCGCGTCGCCGCGAACGCGAGATCGAAGGCGAACGCGCGCGCGGCGATGCTCGCGCGCCAGGCGTCGCCCTCGCGCGTCATACGCCAGTCGTCCACCCAGACGCGCGTCGTGCCTTCCTCCGCCCCCGCGAGCCCGAGCGCCGCGCGCGCGGCGCGCTCGTCGTGCGCAAGACGCCCTTTCCGCGGATCGGCGAGCGCCGCGTGCGCGACGACGATCTGGCGCGGCACGAACGCGCTCGGGTTGTCGGTGACGAAGTCGGGCCGGACGCGAAAGAAGGTCACTTGAAAGCCGAGCGGCTCGCCCGCGGCGTCGAGCCAGCCGGTCACGTACCACCACTCCAGCCGGAACGCGGGGTGCGCGCCGTGATCGCGCGGAAATTCCAGCCGGTAGCCGGGCGCGACCTCGGGATAGGCGAGCGCGCCCGCGCGAGCGGCAAGGGGCAGCGCCGCGAGCGGCAGAGCGAGAAACGCGCGCCGCTTCACCAGTCCTCGCGCACCGCGCGCACCGGGCCGATCCCGGTCGCCTCGCGACCCGAGACCCAGGCGACCAGTGCCGCGAGGGCGACGAGTCCGGCCGCGAGCCCCGCAAGCAGCGCCCACGGCGCATGCAGGTCCATGCTCCAGCCGAACGACTGACGGTTGACGACGAAAACGAGCACGAGGCTTACCGCCGCGCCGAGGACGAGCCCCGCCGCGACCCCGACTGTCGCGAGCAGCCCGCCTTCGGCCGCGAGCATCTCGCCGATCTGCGCGCGCGTCATGCCGACGTGCCGCAGCATGCCGAACTCGCGCCGGCGCGCGAGGACGATCGCGCCGATGGAGGACGACAACCCGAAAAGGCCCACCAGCACCGCGACCGCTTCGAGCGCATAGGTCACCGCGAAGGTGCGGTCGAAGATCGCGAGCGAAACGGCCCGGATCTCCCCCGGCCCGGCGACCTCGAGCAGGGAGCCGCCGGGCAGCGCGCGCAGCGCCCGCTCGGCCGCATCGGGCGTTGCGCCCGGCGCGAGCCAGAGCGCCGCATCGTTCGCGCGCCGATCGCCGGTGAGCGCGACGTAGACCTCGCGCTCGATCACGATCGCGCCGTGCTGACGCGCGTAGTCGCGCCAGATTCCGGCGACGACGAACGAGTGGTTTCTGCCCGCGAGCGGCAGCTCGATGCGATCGCCCGCGCGCCAGCCGCGCGCATCCTGGACCGCTTCCGAAATCCACGCCGGCGGCGGGTCGTGGTCGCGGCGTTCGTACGTGCGCCCGACGAGCGGATAGCGGGCGCCGGCTGCCCCGTCGCGCGCAAGGAGCGCCACCGCCGGCCGCGCCGGATCGAGGATCACGCGCTGACTGCGGATGAACTCGGCACGCCCGATCTGCGGCAGCGCGCGCACCTGCGCCTCGAACTCCGGCTCGATCCACGCGGATTCGCCCGCATGGGTGGTGCGAAAGTAGAGGTCGGCCGGCAGCACCGCATCGAGCCACCGATCGACCGAGTCGCGAAACGACGCGACCATGATCGCCATCGCGCACACGAGAGAGAAGCTCGCGACGATCGCGGCGAGGCACACCGTCGCCTGCCCCGGCGCGCCGCGCAGCTGCGCAGCCGCGAGCGCGAGCGCCGGGCGGCGCGCGAGCGGCAGCCGCGCGAACCCGCTCGCCGCAAGCCACGGCATGAGCGCGATGCCGCCGACGAGCAGGCAGCCGATCGCCGCATAGCCCGCGATCGGCAGTCCCGCGACCGGCGGAAGCTGCGCAAGGAGCGCGCCGGTCGCAAGCAGCGCCGCGCCCGGAAGCACCGCGACCGTGCGCTCGAACATGCGCTCGACGTCGCCCGCGCGCAGCGCCTGCGCGGGCGGAACGCGCGCCGCATCGAACGCCGGCAGCCACGCGCCGACGAGCGCGATCGCGACCCCGGCGGAAAAATAGAGCGCGGCCAGCGCCGCCGGAAACGGCACCTCGGGGCGCACGCCGCGAAAAAGGCCCGCGCCGAGGTCGGCGCCGATCGTGCCGACCGCGAAGCGCGCGAGCGCGTAGCCGAGGGCGATCCCGAGCGCGCTTCCCGCGACGCCGAGCGCGGCCGCCTCCGCGAGCACCAGCCGCGCTAGGGCGCGGCGCTCGAGCCCGAGCACCCGCAGCAGCGCGTGCTCGCCGCGCCGGCGCGCCGCCTCGAGCGCCTGCGCCGAAAACACCATGAACCCGCCGGTGAAGAGCGCGACGAGCGCGAGCACGTTCAGGTTCACCCGGTAGGCGCGCGACAGATTCGCGCTCGATTCCTCGACCGCGTCAACCGCACTGACGTGCGCCCCCGGCGGAAGCATCGCCGCGATGCGCGCGCGCAGCGCCTCGCGGTCGGCGCCCGGTGCAAGCCGCAGGTCGATGCGGTTGAGCTGGTCGAGGCGCCCGAGCCGCCATTGCGCGGTCGCGATGTCCGCAAGCGCCGCGATCCCGCGCAACGACGAGGCGGGAAGCACGCCGGCGACCCTCAGCTCGACGACCTCCAGGCCGGCGACGATCGCGAGGGTACCGTGCGGCGCAAGGTCGGCGGCCGCGGCCGAAAGGAGCACGGTGTCGGGCCGCATCAGTTCGAGCCGCCGCCCCGGGTCCTCGCCGAAAAGAGCCGGCTGGATGCGCGCTGCGCGAAGCGGGTCGAGGCCGACCAGCCGCAACGTTCCGCCGCTCGCGAGCCCCACCTCCAGTTCCAGCACCGGGCTCGCGAGCGCGACCCCGGCAAGGCGCGCGATGTCAGCGAACAGACGCGCGTCGAACCCCTGGCGGCCGCCGTGTACCTGCAGGTCCGCCTCGCCGGCGAGCGCGCGCACGCCGGCGGCAAGTTCGTTCACCGCGGCGCGATTGACGAGCAGCACCGCAAACCCCAGCGCGACCCCGAGCGCGATGCCCGCCACCGTGAGCGTCGTGCGCCAGCCCCAGTGCCCGCGCAGCGCGAGCGCAAGGAGCCGGAGCCTAGAACGGAACATCCCCCGCGAGCGTGATCCGGTGCATCACGCGCCGGTAGCCGTGATAATCGTTCACCGGGTTGTGCAACGTGCAGCGGTTGTCCCAGAACGCGATCGAACCCGGCTGCCAGGCGAAGCGGCAGGTGAATTCGGGCCGGACCTGATGCTCGAACAGGAATTCAAGGAGCGGCGCGCTCTCCTCCTCGGTCATGCCGGAAAAGCGCACCGTATGGCCGCGGTTGACGTAGAGCGCCTTGCGCCCCGTCTCCGGGTGCGTGCGCACCACCGGATGTTCGGCGACGAACTCGCGCTCCGCCTCGCCGGTGCCGGCGCTGCGGATCCGGTCCTCGCGCGTGCGCGAGGCGTCCGCTTTTTTCGAGGAGTTGACCGCGCGCAGCCCGGCGAGCATGCGCTTCATTCCGTCCGAGAGCGCGTCGTAGGCCGCGTACATGCTCGCGAACAGCGTATCGCCGCCGAAGGGCGGAAGCTCGCGCGCGATGAGCAGCGTCGCCATCGGCGGGCGCGCGAGGTACGCCGTATCCGAATGCCAGATGCCGCCGAAGGCGACCCGCTCGTGCTCGAGCTTCTTCACCTCGATGATCTTCGGCCAGCCGTCGATGCCTCTCACCATCGGGTACTCGACCGGCTCGCCGAAATATTCGGCAAAGCGCATGAATTCGGCCGGAGCGAGCGGCTGGTCGCGAAAGAAGATCACCTGGTGTTCGAGCAGCAGCGCGCGCAGCTCGGCGACCTCGTCGGGCGCGAGCGCACGGGCGAGGTCCACCCCGGAGATTTCGGCGCCGAGCGCGCCGGCGATTCGCCTTGCCCGCATGCGGTCAGTATAGCGGCAGGCGCGGGAGGTAGAATCGGGCGCGACCGAGATTTCCCGGCCGGTTTCGCGAAATGTCCAGAGCCGCGCGCGCGCACGCCGCCTCGCCTTCCAACTTCATCCGCCAGCGGATCGAAGCCGACCTCGCGAGCGGCCGCTGCCGCACGGTGCGCACGCGCTTTCCGCCGGAGCCGAACGGTTATCTGCACATCGGCCACGCGAAGTCGATCCTGCTCAACTGGGGCCTTGCGCGCGAATACGGGGGCACTTGCAACCTGCGCTTCGACGACACCAACCCGGAGACCGAGGAGCAGGAATACGTCGACGCGATCATCGAGGCGGTCGCCTGGCTCGTGCCGGAATTCGACGGCCGCGCGCTCTACGCCTCGGACTACTTCGACTTCATGTACCGCTGCGCCGAGTACCTCGTCGAGGCGGGGCTCGCGTACGTCGATTCGCAGACGCCCGAGGAAATCCGCGCGCGCCGCGGCACGCTCACGCGCCCCGGCGAGCCGAGCCCGTACCGCGAGCGCTCGCCCGCGGAGAACCTCGCGCTGCTGCGCGAGATGAAGGCGGGTCGGCACCCGGAGGGGGCGCACGTGCTGCGCGCGAAAATCGACATGGCCTCGCCGAACATCAACCTGCGCGACCCGGTGATCTACCGTATCAAGCACGCGCGGCACCACCGCACCGGCGACCGCTGGTGCATCTATCCGATGTACACCTACGCGCATCCGATCGAGGACGCGGTCGAGCGCATCACGCATTCGATCTGCACGCTCGAGTTCGAGGACCAGCGGCCGTTCTACGACTGGCTGCTCGAGCGGCTGGCCGAGGGCGGACTGGTCGAGCGGCCGCTGCCGCAGCAGATCGAATTCGCGCGCCTCCAACTCACGCACGTCCTCCTGTCCAAGCGCAAGCTCATCGAACTCGTCGAGGGCGGCTTCGTGGAGGGTTGGGACGACCCGCGGATGCCGACGCTCGTTGGCGCGCGCCGGCGCGGCTACACGCCCGAAGGCCTGCGGCGGTTCGCCGAGCGGATCGGCGTCGCGAAAGAAAACTCGGTCATCGACTACGGCGTGCTCGAAGACTGCGTGCGCGAGCATCTGAACGAGGTCGCGCCGCGCCGCATGGCGGTGCTCGAGCCGCTCAAGCTCGTGATCGAGAACTGGCCCGAGGGACGCGAGGAGCTGCTCGAGGTGCCGAACCATCCGCAGAAGCCCGACTGGGGCCGGCGCAAGGTGCCGTTTGCGCGGGAACTCTGGATCGAGCGGGACGACTACCGCGACGACCCGGCGCCGGACTACTTTCGGCTCGCCCCCGGCGCCGAAGTACGCCTGCGCTACGCCTACGTCGTGAAGTGCCTCGGCCGCGACCCGGCGAGCGGCGCGGTGCGCTGCGTCTACTACGAGGATTCGAAGTCCGGCACGCCCGGTGCCGACCGCTACAGGGTGCGCGGCAACATCCACTGGGTGAGCGCGCGTCACGCGCACGCCGCCGAGGTGCGGCTCTACGACAAGCTCTTCGCGAGTCCGCACCCCGAAAGCCTCGCCGACCTCAACCCCGACTCGGTGCGCACCGTGTCGGCGTGGCTGGAACCTTGCCTCGCCGCCTGCGGCGCCGACGACCGCTTCCAGTTCGAGCGCCACGGCTACTTCAAGCCCGACCGCGGCGGCTTCGTGCGCACCGTCGCGTTGCGCGAATCGCGCTCCGCCTAGGTCCGCGCGCGGACCGCCGTGGACCGCGGGCGCGCCGCTGGGCAAAAGGACCCGCTGCCGCTTGCGGTCTGCGCGCTCGGGCTCGCGCAAATCACCGCCTGGGGGACCGCGTACTACTGCCTCGGGGTGCTCGCGCGTCCGATCGCCGCCGACACCGGCTGGAGCCTGAGCTTCGTCTACTCCGGGTTCACGATCGCGCTCCTGGCGATGGCGGCGGTCTCGCCCTGGGCCGGGCGCGCGATCGACCGGCACGGCGCGCGGCCGGTGATGCTCGCAGGCACGGTGCTCGTCGCCGCGGGCCTCGGCCTTCTGTCGCGCGTGGAATCCGAGTCGGGCTGGCTCGCGGTGTGGGCGTTTCTCGGCCTCGGCATGCGGCTCACGCTGTACGACGCGGCGTTCGCGGCGCTCGTGCAGATCGTGCCCTCGCGCGGACGGCTGGCGATCTCGATCCTCACGCTCTTCGGCGCGTTCGCGTCCACCGTGTTCTGGGTGCTCGGCCACTACCTCAACGAGGCGGGCGGCTGGCGCGCGACGCTCGCCGGCTTTGCGGCGATCCATCTCGCCGTCTGCCTGCCGCTCAACTGGGTCGCGTTCGTGCGCCGCGAGACGCGCGACGACGCCGCCGCGCGCGCGGGCCCGGCGACGCCGAGGGATGCGCCGCCCCTTCGCGGGGCGCGCCGCGTGGTCGCGATCGCGCTCCTTTCGCTCGTGATGTCGCTCAACGCGTTCGTGTTCGGGGTGACGACCGTGCAGCTCGTGCCGATGCTGGAAGCCGCCGGACTCGGCGCGGCCGCCGCCGTCTGGGTCGCCTCCATGAAGGGCTTTGCGCAGTTCGGCGGCCGGCTGCTCGAGATCGCCTTCGGCCGCCGGCTCGCCGCGATGACGGTCGCGCGCATCGCGATCGGACTCCTGCCGCTCGCGTTCGCGCTGCTCGCGTTCTCCGGCGGCAGCCTCGCGCTCGTGCTCGCGTTCACGCTGCTGATGGGCGCCGCGCAAGGCGTGATCACGATCGTGCGCGGTGCGCTGCCGCTCGCGCTGTTCGGCACGACGGGCTACGCGACCGTGCTCGGCGTGCTCGCGACGCCCGCGATCCTCGCGAACGCCGCCGCGCCGACGCTCTTTGCGTGGATCGTCGAGCGCTGGGACTGGCGCACCGGGCAGGCAACCCTGCTCGCCACCTCGCTCGGATCGTGGGCCGCGATCGAGCTGATGGCGCGCTGGTATGCGCGCAGCCGGCCCGCGCCCGCCGACCGGTGACGCGACCGGCGACAGGACCGCGGTGCCTGTGCCAGAATCGGCGCCGCGGGAATCCACCGGCATGCACGTCGCCGTCCAAGGCGCATTGATCGGTCTTGCGGTCGCGATCGTCTGGATCGCGGCCGATTACGCGCTCGTGCGCCAGGTCGCCGCGCGCCGCGCGCTCGCGAAAAAGCGCAACGTCGAACTCGACGCGACCGAACGGCGCCGCGTGATGGCGACCGCGCGCTTTGCGCTCGGGTTCCTTCCGGTCGCCGGCGCGTTCGTCGGCTGGGCGTTCTTCGGCTAACCTGCCTCCGGCTCCTCCGGCGGCCCGCCGGCGGCTGCGAGGTCTTCCTGCCGCACCCTTTCGACGTCGAAGCGCGCGGCGCGCTCGCGCATCGTCCGGAGCACCTCGGCGAGCGACGGCGGCTCGCCCCGGCTCCAGCGCAGCGGGTTGATGCGCGCGACGACGAACGCTCTGAGGTAGGGACTCGCGAGGCCGCGCGCCTTCAGCTTCGCGACCACCTCGGAGACGCGATCGTCGGTGTCGAGCAGGAGCTGCGCGTGACGTTCGTGCGCCGCGAACGCTTTTGCGAGCGGCTCGTCGACGAACGCCTGAAGCCGGCGCAGCACCGGGTGGTAGGCACCGCCCGAAAACCGCGGGCGCGCTTCGTAGGCGAGCCCGAGGGTGACGAGCGACGCTTCCTCCAGATAGAACGCGAACGCCGATTCCGGGCGCGCGCTGTCCTCTTCGAGCAGCCCGCGGTAGATGCGCAGCACCTCGCTTGCGCGCTCGCGCAGCGTGTGCGCCTTTTCGGTGTTGAGCGCGAGGATCTGCCACGCCACCTCGCGCCGCGGCACCACGAGCGCGGTGATCGCGCGCGCCCCGAGCCGCCGCATCGCCGCGAGGCGGTGTCCGCCGTTCGGCGTCCAGAAACCCTCGCGCGGGGCGGTGACGGCGATGATCGGGTCGAGAAAAAGCCCGATGCGGTCGATCACGCCGGCGAGCCGCCGCTCGTGCATCTCCGAGACGTCGCGCTGAAACGGCGTCGGCGCGACGCGTTCGATCGGCAGCATCGCGAGAAGGAGCGGCTGCCCGCCGAGCGGATCGCGATAGGCGCCGAGGAGTTCGCCGCCTTCGGTGCGGATGCGCTCGCTCGCTTCGCGCGCCTCGGGCGGGACTTCCGCGAGCCGGCACTGTGCGGGCGCAAGGCCCCGCGAGCCGGCCGGCGCCGCGCGCGCCCGGCGCTTCGGCGCAGCGCGCCTCGTCGCCGACCTCGCCTTGCTGCTCGCCATGCGAGCCAGTGTAGCAAGCCGCGCGATCGGCTCGCGCGCACCGCACCGCAACCGCGCGTCCGGCCGTTGTAGAATCGGCCCGCGGAATCCCCAGAAGGCCGCTTCCGGGCGACCCCAGCCTCCGGCGCCGGTTCGGCGCGCCGGCGGCTTTCCGCACCCTCTTCTCAACGTGGAAACGCAATGAGCCTCCCTCCCGTCGGTCAGACCCGGTTTTCGGTCGGCAAATACGAAGTCGTCGCGACCCCGATGCCCCATTCGGCGCACATGCTGCTCTACGCCGTCTTCCTCGACGGCAAACGTATCGGCGCGATGGCGAGCTTTCCGTCCGAATCGGACTGCCGCTTCCTCGAAAAGCCCCCGGCCGTTCCGCCGCTCAAGGTGCTGCGGCTGACGAACCGGCCGGGCCGCCCGAAGAAAAACGCCGGCTGAACCGGCCGGCGATCCGGGGCCGTCGTGGACTGGCTCTGGATCCCGATCACCGTCTGGGCGGCGCTCGCGCAGACGGTCCGGAACGCCGCGCAAAGGAGCCTCGTCGCCACGCTCGGCACGCTCGGGGCGACGCTGGTGCGCTTCCTGTACGGGCTTCCCTTCGCCCTGCTCTGGCTCGCGGCGGTCGCGGCCGCGACCGGCAAGCCGATGCCGCAGCCGGGCCTCGCGTTCTTCGCCTGGGTCGCGCTCGGCGCGCTCGCCCAGATCGCCGCCACCGCGCTCCTTCTTGCGGCGATGCAGGAGCGCAACTTCGCCCTCGGCGTCGCGTATTCGAAGACCGAGGTGCTGCAGACCGCGGTCTTCGCGACGGTCTTCCTCGGCGATCCGCTCGGCGCGATCAGCGCGACGGCGGTGCTCGCGGCGACCCTCGGCGTGCTCCTGCTTTCGCCGGTCGATCGCGAGCGGCCGCTTCGCACGCTGCTTGCGGGCTGGACCTCGCGCGCGAGCCTGCTCGGCATCGGGTCGGGCGCAGGCTTTGCGCTCGCCGCGGTCGGCTACCGCGGCGCAACGCTCGCCCTGCCCGACAGCGGCTTTCTGATCGCCGCGGCCGCGGCGCTCGCCGCCGCGCAGCTTCTGCAGACGCTCGCCCTCGGAGGGTTTCTCGCGCTGCGCGATCCCGGCGCGATCGCCGGCGCGCTGCGCGAGTGGCGCCGCTCGCTCGTCGCCGGTTTCACGGGCGCCGCGGCCTCCGCGGGCTGGTTCACCGCGTTCGCGCTCGCGCCGGCGGCGCACGTGCGCACGCTCGGGCTCGTCGAGCTCGTCTTTTCCTACGCCGTCTCGCGCCGGTTCTTCCGCGAGCGCCTGACGCGGCTCGAAGCGGCCGGCATGTGGCTCCTTGCGCTCGGCGTCGGCGCGATCGCGTTCGCAGGCTGAGCGGCGCTTGCGCCGCGGCGCGGTATCATGCGCGCCTTTGCGACGCTCGACTCGCGCATGCCCCGCATCCAGGCTTCGACCGCGCTTTCGGATCTGCGCATCCTCGACCTCACCCGCGTGCGCGCCGGCCCGACCTGCGTGCGCCATTTCGCCGATTTCGGCGCCGACGTGATCAAGATCGAATCGACCGAGCCGGAGGACCTCGGCGGGCCGCGCGAGGGCCCGGATTTCCAGAACCTGCACCGCAACAAGCGCTCGATCACGCTCAACCTGAAGTCGGCCCGCGGACGCGAGGTGTTCGCGCGCCTGGCGAAAACCGCCGACGTGGTGGTCGAGAACTACCGGCCGGACGTGAAGTACCGGCTCGGCGTGGACTACGAATCGCTGCGCAGGATCAATCCGCGCATCATCCTCGCGAGCATCTCCGGGTTCGGCGAGGACGGGCCGTACCGCGACCGACCGGGGTTCGATCAGATCGCCCAAGGGTTGTCGGGGATCATGTCGGTGACTGGCGCGCCCGGCGGCGGGCCGATGCGCGTCGGCTGCGCGGTCGCCGACGTCACCGCGGGGCTGCTCGCCGCGCTCGGCATCCTCACCGCGCTCCACGAGCGCGAGCGCTCGGGCGAAGGCCAGTGGGTGCAGTCGAACCTGCTGCAGGCCGCGATCCAGCTCCTCGACTTCCAGGCGGCGCGCTACACCGTCGCCGGCGAAATCCCGCAGCAGGTCGGCAACGATCACCCGACCAGCATGCCGACCTCGGCCTACCGTACCGCCGACGGCTACATGAACGTCGCCGCCGCCGGCTCCGGCATGTGGCGCCGGGTGTGCGAGGCGATCGGGCGCATGGATCTTTACGATCACCCGCTGTTTCGCAGCGCCGAGGACCGCGCGAAGAACCGCGATGCGTTGAACGACGAAATCAACCGGGCGCTCGCGGCGAAGACGACCGCCGAGTGGGTCGAAATCCTCAACCGCGCGGGCGTGCCCTGCGGCCCGATCCTGCGCATGGACGAAGTGTTCGCCGATCCGCAGGTGCAGCATCTCGAGGCCGCGGTGCCGGTCGAGCATCCGACGCTCGGCCGCCTGCGTCTCATCGCCAACCCGGTGCGGCTGTCGCGCACGCCGGCGCGGCTCGCGAGCGCGACGCCGGCGCGCGGCGCGCACACCGACGAGGTGCTCGCCGAGATCGGCTACAGCGCCGCCGAGATCGCGGCGCTGCGCGCCGAAGGAGCGATCTGATGGCAGAACTCCGTACCGAACGCGACGGCGCGGTCGCGACCGTCGTCTTCTCGAACCCGCCGCGCATGAACGCGATGACGATGGACATGTGGCTCGCGTTGCCGCCCGCGATCGCGGCGCTCGACGCCGATCCGGCGGTGCGCGTCATCGTGCTGAAGGGCGACGGCGAAAAGGCGTTCATTTCGGGGGCCGACATCTCGCAGTTCGAGAAGCTGCGCGGCACGGTCGAAGCGCAAAAGGAGTACAACCGCGCGGTCGAGGAGGCCTACCTCGCGCCGATGCGAGCGCGAAAGCCGGTCGTCGCGAGCATCCGCGGGATCTGCATGGGCGGGGGTCTGGGGCTCGCTGCGGCCTGCGACCTGCGCATCTGCGCCGACGACGCGGTCTTTCGCATGCCGGCGGCGCGTCTCGGGCTCGGCTACAGCCCGGCGGGGGTGCGCCGGTTCATGAACGTGATCGGCGCGGCCAACACCTGCGACATCTTCTTCACCGCGCGCAAGTTCGACGCGCGCGAGGCGCTGCGCATGGGGTTCGTGTCGAAGGTGGTGCCGGCGGCGCAGTTGCAGGCCGCGACCGCCGAGCTCTGTGCGATGATCGCCGAGAACGCGCCGCTGACCGTCGCCGCCGCCAAGTTCGCGGTGCAGCAGGCGCTCAAGGATCCCGACGAGCGCGACATGGCGACCGCGCAGCGCCTGGTCGAGGAATGCTTCGCGAGCGAGGACCACAAGGAAGGTCGCCGCGCGTTCATGGAAAAGCGCAAGCCCGTCTTTCGCGGGAGGTAGCATGAAACGAGTCGTCGCCGCCCTGCTCGCCGCCGCAGCCGCCGCGGTCCAGGCGCAGCCCTGGCCCGCGAAACCCCCGAAGATCGTCGTCGGCTATCCGCCCGGCGGCTCGGGCGATTTCACGACGCGGCTGATCGCCGACGAGCTGTCGAAGGAATTCGGCGTCGCGTTCGTCGTGGAGAACCGCCCGGGCGCGGGCGGCTCGATCGCCTCCGAGTTCGTCGCCCGCGCCGCCCCCGACGGCTACACGATCCTCAACCAGGGCAACCACGCGATCGCGCGCCTGCTGTACAAGGACGTGAAGTACGACGACCGCGACTTCATTCCGGTGTCGCGCATCGCGAACGGCGCGACCGTGCTCGTCGTCAACA
>JAOAFL010000131.1 GCA_026416295.1 Burkholderiales bacterium
ACGCGCTCGGCCTCAAGGTGCTGCCCTGGACGGTGAACGAGCCGGCGCACATGCGCGCGATGCTCGATCTCGGTGTGGACGGGCTGATCACCGACCGGCCGGACCTCGCCCGGCGCGTGCTCGCCGAGCGGGGCCTCGGCCTTCCTGCGCCGACGCCGGTCGAGCCCTGATCGGGGCAGGCGCCGCCTACAGATCGCGCAGGCCGGCCGCCGAGATCGCTTCGAGCGCGCGCCGGGCGGGTTCGTAGTCGGGGTCGAAGTCGAGCGCGCGCTCGAAGAGCCGGCGCGCCTCGGCGAGCCGGCCCTTCGCGAGCATCACGCGCCCGAGGTTGAAATGCGGGAATTGATAGCAGCAGTAGCGCGGCGCGCGCATCGCCTTCTCGAACCAGGGGATCGATTCGTCGGCGCGGCCGAGCGCGATCAGATACACGCCGATGTCGTTGTAGGGGTTGCCGAAATCGGGATCGAGCCGGATCGCGGTTTCGCACTCGGCGATCGCTTCCTCGAGGCGCCCGAGGTGGCTGAGCGACCAGCCGAGATAGGTGTGCGCCTCGGGGCTCGGACGCAGCGCGATCGAGCGGCGGAAAAGCGCGATCGCGGTGTGGAAGTCGCCCTGAAGATGCGCGGCGTAGCCGAGCTGCCAGGCGAGCGCCGCGTCGAGCGCCGCCGGATCCTCGGGCGGGCTCTGATCGGCGCGCGCAGGCAGCGCGAGCGCAAGAACCAGCGCAAGGCCCAGTCGCCCGAGACCCTGGCGCAGGAAAGCGTGGCCCGACCGTTTTCGCATTCGCGCCGCGGTGCGCCCGGCACCGCGGCCGGAAGTTTAACCCTCGGCGCGGCCGGCTAATCGCCGCGCGGCACCCGGCGAAGGTCGGCGAGCCAGACCTCGGCGTTCGCGTCCGAGGGCGCGCGCCAGTCGCCGCGCGGCGAAAGCGACCCCCCCGAGCCGACCTTCGGCGCGTTCGGCAGCGCGCTGCGCTTGAACTGGCTCGTGCGAAAGAACCGCTCGAGGAACACCCGAAGCCAGCGCCGGATCTCGGCGAGACCGTATTTCCCGCGCCAGGCGTGGGCGGCGAGAAACGCCGTCTTCGAGGGCGAATAGCCGAAGCGCAGCGTGCAGTAGAGGAAAAAATCGTGCAGTTCGTAGGGGCCGAGGATCGCCTCGGTGCGCTGCGCCGGCTGCCCACCCCGGCGGCCGGGGACGAGCTCGGGGCTGATGTCGGTCGCGAGCACCCGCTCGAGCGCCTTCGCCACCGCGCGATCGAAGCCGCCCGAGCGCGCGACCCACGCGATCAGATGCCGCACGAGCGTCTTCGGCACGCTCGCGTTGACGCTGTAGTGCGCCATCTGGTCGCCCACCCCGTAGGTGCACCAGCCGAGCGCAAGTTCCGACAGGTCGCCGGTGCCGACGACGAGCGCGCCGTGCTGGTTGGCGAGCCGAAAGAGGTGGCTCGTTCGCTCGCCCGCCTGCACGTTCTCGAAGGTGACGTCGTAGACCTTGCGGCCGCGCGCAAACGGGTGCCGCAGGTCCTTCAGCATCTGCAGGCACGAGGGCCGGATGTCGATTTCCTCGGCGCTCGCGCCCACCGCGCGCATGAGCTGCCAGGCGCTCGAGCGCGTGCGCGTCGTGGTGGCAAAGCCCGGCATCGTGTAGGCGAGGATGTTCGCGCGCGGCAGCTTCAGCTCGTCCATCGCGCGCGCGCAGACGAGGAGCGCCTGGGTCGAATCGAGGCCGCCGGAGACGCCGATGACGAGCCGGCGGGTGCCGGTCGCGCGCATGCGCTGGGCGAGCCCCGCGACCTGGATGCGGTAGACCTCCTCGCAGCGCGCATCGCGGCTCGCCGGGTCGTCCGGCACGTAGGGCAGGCGCGCGATCGGGCGCGAAAGCGGCACCCGGTCGCGCGGCAGCGGCAGCGAGAACTCGACCGTGCGAAAGCGCGCGACCTCGGCCGCATGGCGCCGCGCCGACTGACCGAACGAGTTCTGCCGCATCCGGTCGGCGTAAAGCCGGTCGAGGTCGACGTCGGCGACGGTGAGCTGCGGCGTGGCCGCAAAGCGCGCCGATTCGGCAAGGAGCGTGCCGTTCTCGTGGACCATCGCGTGGCCGTCCCAGGCGAGGTCGGTGGTCGATTCGCCCGCGCCGGCGGCGCTGTAGAGGTAGGCGGCGATCGCGCGCGCCGACTGGTTCGCGGCGAGCGCGCGGCGGTACTCGTGCTTGCCGATGAGCACGTTCGAGGCCGACAGATTCGCGATCACGGTCGCGCCGGCGAGCGCGGCGAACGAGGAGGGCGGCGCCGGCACCCAGAGGTCTTCGCAGATCTCGGCGAAAAGGACGAGTTTCGGCTGCTCGCGCAGGCGAAAGAGCAGATCGGTGCCGAAGGGCGCGCGGCGCCCGGCGAGCTCGACCTCGCGCGCGCGCGCGACCTCGCCCGGCGTGAACTGGCGCAGTTCGTAGAACTCGCGGTAGTTCGGCAGATAGGTCTTCGGCACGACCCCGAGGAGCTCGCCCCGGCAGAGGAGCGCCGCGCAGTTGTAGAGGAGCCCGTCCACCTGGACCGGCAGCCCGACGAACGCCGCGACCGGCAGCGCGCGCGTGCGATCGAGCAGCGCCGCAAGCGCCCGCTCGCTCGCGGCAACGAGCGCCTGCTGGTGAAAGAGGTCCTCGCAGGTGTAGGCCGAAAGCCCGAGCTCCGGAAAAACGCAGACGATCGCTTTTGCGCGCGCCGCCGCGCGCATCAGCCGCGCGCTCGCCTCGGCGTTCGCCGCCGGATCGGCGATACGCACCGCCGGCGTCGCGACCGCGACGCGCACGAAACCGTGCGCGTAGAGGTTGAAGAAGGCGTCGGCGCGCGCCATGTCCGCATTCTACGCCGAGCGCGGCTATGGTATCTTGCGCCATATGTCCTACCGCGAGCGTCACCTCGCCGCCGACGGTACGATCCTCGATCTGCGCATCGCGCCGGGCGGCGTCTGGCGGCTGCGCTGGGGGCGCCCGGGCGCCTGGCGCGTGCGCTACGAAAACGGCCAGCGCACGGTGCTCGGCCGCCGCCGGCGCTACGCGTTCCGGTCGGTCGAGCAGCTGCGCTACGACTTCGAGCGCGATGTCGCGCACGCTGCACGTCACGATTAGCGCGGCCGAGGACGCGCTCGACCGGTTCGAGGCCGCCTGGCATCTCGCCACCGGCCGCGCGCCGCCGCGCCTTGCGGTGCTCTCGTTCGCCGATCTGTCGCTCCTTCTGCGCAACCTCACGCCCGCCCGCTGGACGCTGCTGCGGCGGCTGCGCGCCGACGGGCCGCTTTCGGTGCTCGCGCTCGCGCGCCGCCTCGGGCGGGACTACAAGAACGTGCACACCGACGTCGCGCGTCTGGTCCAACTGGGTCTCGTCGTGCGCGGCGCCGACGGCCGGGTGTCGGTGCCCTGGGATGCGGTACGGGCCGAGCTGCGGCTCTAGCGCCGGCGGGCGCCTACAGCCAGCCCGCCTTGCGGAAACGCCAGAAGAGCCAGCCGTCGATCGCGACCATGAGGCCGAGGGCGAGCGGATAGCCCCAGGTCCACTTGAGCTCCGGCATGTGCTCGAAGTTCATGCCGTAGACGCCGGCGATCATCGTCGGCACGGCGACGAGCGCCGCATACGCCGCGAGCTTGCGCGTGGTCTCGCCCTGCTGCATGGTGGCGAGCGCGGCGTTCACCGTGATCGCGGTCGTCACCGTGTCGCGCAGCGCATCGATCGTCTGGTTGATGCGCTGCACGTGGTCGTACACGTCGCGGAAGTATTCGCCCAGACCCTGGCAGACCTGCGGCACGCGCCCGCCGTAGAGCTTGCCGACGGCTTCGAGCAGCGGCCCGGCGGCGTGCTTGACGACGGCGAGCTTTTGCTTGAGCGCGTAGAGCGCCTCGACGTTCTCGCGCGCAAGCCCTCCGGAGAAGAGCCGTTCCTCGAGCGTCTCGAGTTCGGTCTCCAGCGCATCGAGCAGCGGGAAGTAGCGGTCCACCACCGCGTCCATCAGCGCGTAGAGGACGAAGCCGGAACCGAGGCGCAGCAGCTCCGGCTCGCGCTCGCAGCGCTGGCGCACGCCGAGAAAGCTCTGCTCGGAGCGATTTCGCACCGAGAGGACATAGTTCGGACCGGTGAAGATGCTCAGTTCCCCGACGCGGATTTCCTCGCCCGCAGGCTCGAGGACGTGCAGCACGGCGAAGACGAGGTCGCCGTACTCTTCGATCTTCGGCCGCTGATGGCCGTGGCGCGCGTCCTCGACCGCCAGCTCGTGCAGGTCGAACTGGCGCTGCATCGCGGCGAGCTCTTCGTCGGTCGCGTCGCGCAGCGCCACCCACACGAAGCAGCCGGGGCGCGCGAGGTAGGCGCGGATCTCGTCCTCGCGGATGTCGGCGAGCTTGCGACCGTGCTGATACGCGACGCAGTTGACGAGCATGCGCGATGATACCCGCCGGCGCAGCGCGGCTGCCATAATGGCGCCGGTGACCGAACCGGTGTCTTTGCAGGATTCTCCCGTGCCGCCGCGCGATGCGGCGACGGTGGTGCTCCTTCGCGACGGCGCCGAGGGCTTGGAACTTTACCTCGTCAAGCGCAGCCGCGCGGTCGATTTCATGGCCGGTGCGCACGTGTTTCCGGGCGGGCAGCTCGACGAGGCGCACGATGCCGCGCCCGAGGCGCTCGCGCGGCTCGGCGTCGAGGTCGAGGCGCTCGCGGCGCGGCTCGGCGAGACGCTCGCGCCGGCGCGCGCCGCAGGGCTCTTCGTCGCCGCGATCCGCGAGACGTTCGAGGAGGCGGGCGTGCTGCTCGGGCAGCTCGCGCCGAGCTGGGAGGCGCCTGCGGCGCGCAGGGCGCTCGGCGCCGGCACGCCGTTTCCGACGCTCGTCGCGCGGTTGGACGCGAGGGCCCTCGTGCCGTGGCTTCGCTGGGTGACGCCGCAGACTTCGCCGCGGCGGTTCGACGCGCGCTTTTTCCTTGCGCGTGCGCCCGAGGGCGAAGAGCCGCAGCCCGACGGACGCGAGGCGGTCGCCGGGCTCTGGATCTCCCCGCGGCGCGCGCTCGAGCGCTGGGCGAGCGGCGAGCTGCAGCTTGCGCCGGCGACGGCGCGCAGCATCGACGCGCTCGCCGACTTCGGGTCGGTCGAGGAGGCGCTCGCTGCGGCCGCTGCGCGCACGCCGCCCACCGCGATGCCGATCGTCTGGCGCGACGACGAAGGCCGCACGTTCGTGTCGCTACCCGGCGATCCGCGTCATCCGGACGCCGACGCGATGGGGGGCCGCATCCGTCGCGTCGAATTCGCCGAAGGCCGTTACCGGCCGGTGCCCGCCGGTTGAAGCCGAGGGCGGCTAAAATCGCGGCTTTCTCCGCAGCCCCGATGGCCGCCCATCCTGCGATCAGCCGGCGCGCGCAGACGCTCGGCACCGAGAACGCCTTCGTCGTGCTGGCGGAAGTGAACGCGCTCGCGCGCGCCGGGCGCGACATCGTCAGCTTCTGCATCGGGCAACCGGACTTTCCGGCGCCGGAAAACGTCCAGCAGGCGGCGATCCGCGCGATCCGCGAGGGTCGGCACGGCTATACGCCCTCCGCGGGAATCGACGAGCTGCGCGAGGCGGCGGCGCGCTACATGAGCGCGATGCGCGGGGGGCTGCCGATCCGTGCCGAGGACGTGGTGGTGGGCGCAGGCGCGAAACCCTTCATCGCGTACGCGATTCTGTCCACCACCGACTACGGCGCGGGCGACGAGGTCATTTACCCGAACCCCGGCTTTCCGATCTACGAATCGCAGATCCGCGCCTGCGGCGCGGTGCCGGTACCGATCCACCTGCGCGAGGCACGCGATTTCGCCTTCGACCCCGAGGAGCTCGCGCGGCTCGTCACACCCCGCACGAAGCTTCTCATCCTCAACACGCCCCACAATCCGACGGGCGGCGTGCTCGCGCGCGAGGTGCTGCAGGCGGTCGCCGAGATCCTGCGCCGCCATCCGCAGGTCTGGGTGTACGCCGACGAGGTCTATTCGCGCCTCTGCTACGCGGGCGACTTCTTCTCGATCGCTCAGCTTCCGGGCATGTACGAGCGTACGATCGTTTGCGACGGCGCCTCGAAGACCTGGGCGATGACCGGCTGGCGCATCGGCTTTGCCGCCAACCCGGCGCTTGCGCCAGTGTTCACGCGCTGGGTGACGAACACCGACTCCTGCGCCTCGCAGATCTCGCAGTGGGCGGCGCTAGAGGCGATCAACGGACCTCAGGACGCCGCAAACGCGATGCGAAGGAGCTTTCTCGAGCGGCGCGACCTGATCGTGCGGCTGCTGAACGAGGTGCCGGGCGTCGCCTGCCGCACGCCGGGCGGCGCGTTCTACGTCTGGCCGAACGTGACCGACGCCTGTCGCATGGTCGGCGCGGCCGATTCGGAAGAGTTTCGCAAGCGCCTGCTCGAGGAAGCTGGGGTGGCGGTGCTCGCCGACATCCACTTCGGGGCGCGCGTTCCCGGCGAAGGCCAGCACCTGCGCTTTTCCTACGCCGCCTCGCGCGAGGCGATCGAAGCGGGGGTTGCACGCATGGCCGATTTCGTCCGCAAGAACACCCGCAAGGCCGCATGAGCGGGATCTGGCGGCCGAGCGTCACGGTCGCCGCGGTGATCGAGCGCGAGGGCAGGTTCCTGCTCGTCGAGGAGGAGGTGCACGGTCGCCGCGTGCTCAACCAGCCGGCGGGACACCTCGATCCGGGCGAATCGCTCCTCGAAGCGGTGGTGCGCGAAGTCTGGGAGGAAACGGCGCATCGCTTCGCGCCCGCCGGGCTCGTCGGCGTCTATCGCTGGATCTACGACAAGGAAGAGGCGACGTTCCTGCGCTTCTGCTTCTTCGGCGGAGTCTCGGGGCACGAGCCGGCGCGCGCCCTCGACACGGGTATCGTCGCGCTGCACTGGCTGACGCGCGAGGAGCTGCAGGCGCGCCGCGCCGAGCACCGCTCGCCGCTCGTTGCGCGCTGCGTCGAGGACTACCTCGCCGGCCGGCACTTCCCGCTCGACGTGCTGTCGAAAGATTTCGCATGAGCGAGCGCATCGTCGTCGGCATGTCGGGCGGGGTGGATTCGTCGGTCGCCGCGCTGCTTCTGAAACGCGCCGGGTATGAGGTCGTCGGCCTGTTCATGAAGAACTGGGAGGACGACGAGCATTGCACCGCGCGCGAGGACCTGGTGGACGCCGCCGCGGCGGCCGATGCGATCGGTATCGAGCTCGAGGCGGTCAACTTCGCCGCCGAATACCGCGAGCGCGTGTTCGCCGAGTTCCTGCGCGAGTATTCGGCCGGACGCACGCCGAACCCCGACGTGCTCTGCAACGCCGAAATCAAGTTCCGCGCCTTTCTCGATCACGCGCTGCGATTGGGCGCGACGCGGATCGCGACCGGCCACTACGCGCGCGTGCGCGCGCGCGACGGTCGCTACGAGCTCCTGCGCGGCGCCGACCCCGCCAAGGACCAGAGCTATTTTCTGCACCGGCTCACGCAGGCGCAGCTCGCGCGCGTGATGTTTCCGGTCGGGCACCTCCGCAAGAGCGAGGTTCGCCGCATTGCGGCGGACGCGGGGCTGCCCAACCACGCGAAGAAGGACTCGACCGGAATCTGTTTCATCGGCGAGCGGCCCTTTCGCGAGTTTCTCGCCCGGTATCTTCCGCGCACCCCGGGCCCGATCGTGACGCCGGAGGGCCGGCGCGTGGGCGAGCACATCGGCCTTGCGTTCTACACCATCGGCCAGCGCCGAGGCATCGGCCTCGGCGGGCCGGGCGAGCCTTGGTACGTCGCCGAAAAGCGCATGGACACGAACGAACTCGTCGTGGTGCGCGGGCACGACCACCCGCTACTATTGCGCCGCGCGGTTCGCGCGACCGAAGCGAGCTGGGTCTCGGGCAGCCCGCCGGCGCGCGGTCGCCTCCACGCGGCGAAGACGCGCTACCGCCAGGCGGACGCCGCCTGCACCGTCACCGCGGCGGAGGGCACGACCGTCGCGGTCGAATTCGACACGCCGCAGCGGGCGGTGACGCCGGGGCAGTCGGTCGTGCTCTACGACGCCGAGGTCTGCCTCGGCGGCGGGATCATCCTCTGAGGGCGGTCGCGGCGCGCCCGCGCCGCGACCGCCGAACCCTCAGCCCTTCAGACACTCGCTCATGAACTTCTTGCGGTCGTCGCCTTTCAGGCCCTTGTCGGAGGCCTGCTTGTTGCAGGCCTTCATCTTCTCCTGCTGCGTGAGCTTCTTGTCGTCCTTGTCCACGTCTTCGCCTCGCAGGCAGGCGCTCATGAAGCTCTTGCGGGCGTCACCCTCGAGTTTTCGCGCGGCGGCCTTTTCGTTGCAGGCGCGCATGCGCTCCTGCTGGCGCTTCTGCGCCTCGGTCGGTTCCTTTTTCGCCGCCTCGGCCTTCTTTTCGGCGGCGGGCGCCCCTTTCTTCGCCTCCCCTTGAGCCTTGTCCTGCGCCCAGGCCGGGGCGACGGCGAGCATGAGCGCGGCGAACAGCGCGGTCGGTGAACGCATTTCCGATACCTCCCTCGAGATGGCGGTGCGCGGCGCGCACCTCGTGCCTTGAACGTCCGAGCGCCGTCGTCGTTGACAGAGCGCGCGCCGCGGGCCTTGTAGCGGTCTATTTCTGCCGCAGTCCGGAGACCGCGCCCGGCCGCTCCTCGGCGGTGCCCGCCGACTGAAGCAACCGGCAATCGGGCCCGGAGACCCCGGGCACACCGGGGAGCAGCGTGAAGCCGACGCACGGCCGGTCGCCGCTACAGGCCTGCGCGCAGCTCTGAAGCGTCACCTCGCCGCGCGCGATGTTGCGATAGACGCTGCCGGTTTCCGCGCGGCTGCGGTTCGGCTCCAGGGTATAGCCCTCGATCGCAGGCAATGCGCCGGCGGCGATCGGCGCGGCGGGCGCAGGCGCGGCGGGCGCGGCGACGCGGACATAGAGCCCGGTGTAGCGAACGATCTCGCCCACGTCGGCGCAGCGGTCCTCGTCGTCGTGAACGAGAAGGTAGCGCCCGAGCGGAACGAAGAAGAGCGTACAGGTGCGCCCGCCGCGAGCGGGCTCCGAATGAGTGAGATACGGGTCGGTCGTGATGCGCAGAAGCCCCTTCGTTTGGCGAAACGGCGCATCTCGAATCTTCACGCCCCGATCGTCGAAAAGTTCGGAGAACAGCGTGAACTCCAGCCCGCCGGGGGACCGGCGAAGCTCGAGGTTTGCCTCGTTTTCGGTTCGCCGGATACGCGCACGCCAGGTGCCGACGAGCGATTCGGCGCGTACCGGGGGCGGATTGTGCTCGATGTCCAGCTCGGCCGCGTCGAGAAGCCCGCTGACGAGCGGCGCCTCGGGTCCCGCGCGATAGAGCGCGCGCACGTAGCGCGGCGTTTTCCCCTCGTAAAGGAAGACGACGACTTCGCCCCCGGAAGGCACCGACACCGGTCGCCGGCATTGCGGCGCGGGACGCGGGCA
>JAOAFL010000007.1 GCA_026416295.1 Burkholderiales bacterium
CGCACGGCTCGCGCCGCGCCGACCAGGGCGAGGTCTGGAAGTTCGTCCCCGAAAAGCTCGCCTCGCGCGGCGTGCATTCGGCCACGATGGCGATGGCCGATGCCTACCGATCGAGCGCGAGGTCGCTCTCGGCCTATGGGCGAGGCTTTCGCGCGCGCGTGCGCCAGCGGGGCGCGGTGGTGGCGTTGGACGGCCGCGTCGCCGGGCTGGCACTGTTCGACTCGGCGCCGTCTTTCGCCCGCTACCTGAAAAAGCTCGTCCGCAGCTGGGCGCTCGATGCGATCGAGACCGCCGACGGCCGGACGATCGCGCCGGCCGAGGCCGAGGCGAGCGCCTTTCTCGACCGCATCCGCCGGGCGGCCGCCGAGCGCTTTCCGGCGCTCGGCGAGGGCGAGGACCTGCGCCTTTCGGACGAGGGAATCGCCGGCGGCGCGCTCGCCGTCGGAGGGCGGGTGGTGCACCTTGCCGGCTACGCCGTGGCGTAGCGCGGCGACAAGGGAGACCGTCGCGGCGCTCGATGGATGCGGTCGCTCGACCTTTCGGGCGTAGCCATCGCGGCTGTATCCTCGATAATCGCCAACGACGCGCCGCAGGCACCGCGAGCACGCCGATCGGCGCTGCGCGCGACCGTCGAAGTTCGCCGAACGACCGCCGCGAGGGCATCGAAGTGACCGAAGCGTTCCTCCGTACGACTTACACGGCGAGGCTGCCCGACGGCCGCAACCTTGCGCTGCGCATCGGCGAGCGCAATGCGGCGCTCGACGAACTGCTCGCGGGCCATGGAGCCGACAGTTGGGCGTACATCACGGCGTGGAATCCCGGGGCTCGGCGCCTCGATCCGGCCGAGAATGCGGCAAGTCATGAGCGACTCGTTTCGCTTCTTGCCCAGTCCGGCAAGTCCTTCTTCGAGGGCGAAGGCATTCCCGACGACCCCGGCTGGGAGCCCGAGCGAAGCGTTCTGGTGCTCGGCGTGTCGCTCGAGGAGGCGCGGGACCTCGGCATTCGCCTTGGCCAGCTCGCGATCGTCTTCGGCCGTGCCGGCGAAGCGCCCCAGCTCATTGCCTGCACCGGTTGATCGGCGCGAATCCGGATACGGGGCTTCTCTCCGAGTCCACTCCCTCCGAAATCCCGACTCTGCGGCCGGATAGGAACCGCTCGAACGGTCGGCGGAAAGATCCTTGCAAATCTGGAGCAGCGCTCCATAATTGCAAGGATGATTCGGCGCAGGCTCCTGTCCTCTGTCGTCGCCGCGCTCGGCGAGAGCCCGGCGGTGGCGCTCCTCGGCCCGCGCCAGGTGGGAAAGACGACGCTTGCGCTCGAGGTGGCGAAGGGCCGGCCTTCGGTCTATCTCGATCTCGAATCCGACGCCGACCGGGCGAAGCTCGCCGAGCCGGAGCTCTACCTCCCGCAGCACGAGGACAAGCTCGTCATCCTCGACGAGATCCACCGCGCGCCGGGCCTTTTCCGCAGCCTGCGCGGCCTGATCGACGCGGGCCGGCGGCGCGGGCGGGCAACAGGGCGGTTTCTCGTGCTCGGCTCCGCGTCCATGGATCTGCTCAGGCAATCGAGCGAGTCGCTCGCAGGCCGCATCCGTTACCTCGAACTTGCGCCGCTCGACGCGGGCGAAGTGGGTGCCGAGAGCCTGGATGCGCTCTGGTTGCGCGGCGGTTTTCCGGAGAGCTTCCTCGCTCGCTCGGACGGCGCGAGCCTTCGCTGGCGGACCGACTTCATCCGCACGTACCTCGAGCGCGACATCCCGCAGCTCGGACCGCGCATCCCGGCCGAGACGCTGCGCCGGCTCTGGACGATGCTCGCGCACCAGCAAGGCGGCCTCGCGAACGCCGCGGCGCTCGCCCGCGCGCTCTCGGTGGACGCGAAGACGGTCGCCTCCTATCTCGATCTGCTCGTGGATCTTCTTCTCGTGCGGCGCCTTGCGCCGTGGCACGGCAACGTGAAAAAGCGGCTCGTGAAGTCGCCGAAGATCTACGTGCGCGACAGCGGCCTGGTGCATGCGCTGCTCGGCATCGGCGATCGCGAGGCGCTGCTCTCGCATCCGGTCGCCGGCGCAAGTTGGGAAGGCATGGCGATCGAATCGCTCGTCTGCGCCGCGCCCCGAGGGACCGAGCCGTACTTCTTCCGCTCCGCAGGCGGCGCGGAGATCGATCTCGTTCTGCGACTTCCCGGCCACCGCAAGCCGTGGGCGATCGAAATCAAGCGCGGCCTCGCGCCGAAGCTCGATCGGGGGTTTCACGCCGCCTGCGAGACCGTTCGGCCGGAGCGGCGGTTCGTCGTCTACAGCGGCGCCGAACGGTTTCCGATCGCCGAAGGCGTCGAGGCGATTGCGCTCGGCGATCTTTGTACGCTGCTCGCCCGCGAGGGCAAGTAAACAGTGACGCGTGGGTCGAGATCCCAAGAGATTGCTGCCCGTCGAGCGGGGCCTGTTCCTATAATTCCCGCATGACCCCCGCCGCCCGTTTCTGGGACGAGGCGATCGTCCCGGCCCTCGTCGAATACATCCGCATTCCGGCGAAGTCGCCGCACTTCGATCCGGCCTGGGCGGAGAACGGCCACATCGAGCGCGCGGTGCAGCTCGCCGCCGACTGGTGCCGAAGCCATGCGGTGGCGGGCATGCGGCTCGAGGTCGTCCGTCTTCCCGGCCGAACGCCGGTGCTCTTCGTCGAGGTGCCGGCCTCTCGCGGGGCGGAAGCCGCGGGCACGGTGCTCCTTTACGGCCACCTCGACAAGCAGCCGGATATGACCGGCTGGGCCGAGGGGCTCGGGCCCTGGACGCCCGCGATCCGCGACGGAAAGCTCTACGGCCGCGGCGGCGCGGATGACGGCTATGCGGTATTCGCTGCGATCGCGGCGCTGAGAGAGCTCGAAGCGCAGGGCCGGCCGCATGCGCGCGCGGCGATCCTCATCGAGTGCTGCGAGGAGAGCGGAAGCTACGACCTGCCCGCGTATCTGGATGCGCTCGGCCCGCGCATCGGCGAGCCCGCGCTCGTCGTCGGGCTCGATTCCGGCTGCGGAAACTACGAGCAGCTCTGGGGCACGACTTCGCTTCGCGGGATCGTGAACGGTGTACTCACGGTCGAGGTGCTCTCGGAGGGCGTTCACTCGGGCGATGCGGGCGGAATCGTGCCCTCGAGCTTTCGCATCGCGCGGCTGCTCCTCGAGCGCCTCGACGATTCGGCGAGCGGCGCCGTTCGCCATGCGGCGTTCTACGCGGCGATACCGCCCGAGCGGATCGAGCAGGCGCACCGCGCGGCCGAGGTTCTCGGGCCGACGGTGCACGCGCGTTTTCCCTTCGT
Organism: Burkholderiales bacterium; assembly: GCA_026416295.1. Classification (GTDB taxonomy): domain Bacteria; phylum Pseudomonadota; class Gammaproteobacteria; order Burkholderiales; family SG8-39; genus RBG-16-66-20. Next base: position 3,312 of record JAOAFL010000007.1, read on the forward strand.
GCCCGGCGCAAAGCCTGTGGCCGGCGACATCGCGGAACTCGTCCTCAACCGCACTTGGCGGCCGGTGCTGGAGGTGATCGGCGCGGACGGCCTTCCTTTGCCGAAGAACGCCGGAAACGTCCTCAGGCCGCGGACCGTGCTCGCGCTTTCGCTACGCCTTCCGCCGACGGTGGACGCGGCCGCCGCGGGCGAAAGGATGAAAGCCTTGCTCGAAGCCGATCCGCCGCACGGTGCGCGCGTTCGCTTCGACGTCGTTCAGGCCGCGACCGGCTGGCATGCGCCGCCGACCGCCTCGTGGCTCGAGAAGGCTGTGGACGAGGCCTCGCTTCGCCATTGGCGGAAGCCCGCGATGTGGATGGGCGAAGGCGGCACGATCCCCTTCATGGCGATGCTCGGGGCGAAGTTCCCGCGCGCGCAGTTCCTGATCACGGGCGTGCTCGGGCCGCAGGCGAACGCCCACGGGCCGAACGAGTTCCTGCACCTCGACTACGCCAAAAAGCTCACCGCCGCGGTCGCCGACGTCATCGCGGCGCAGGCGGCCGCGCGCTAGCGCTTCAGCTTCTCGGCAAGAAACGCGAGCACCTTCGTCCAGGCGTCTTCGCTCGCCTCGTGGCGGTAGCGCTCGGCGTTGTCGAACGACTGGAAGGCGTGCCCTGCGCCGTCGTAGCGGTGAAAGACGTGCTCGACCCCGGCGCGCTCAAGCGCCGCCGCGTAGTCGTCCACGTCGGCGGGCGTCGGGTTCGTGTCGTCGTTTCCGAAGAAGCCGATCACCGGACAGCGGATCTGCGCCGCGAGCGCGATCGGCGCGGGGTTGCCCTCGCCGAAGGGCTGCTTGATGCGCCCGCCGTAGAAGATCGCGCAGGCGCGGTAGCGCGAATCGGTCGCGGCCCCCAGCCACGCGGCGCGCCCGCCCCAGCAGTGGCCGACGATGCCGATGCGGCGCGCATCGACCCCGGGTTGCGCGACGAGCAGGTCGTGCGCCGCGCGCAGGTCGGCCGCGATCCGATCGTCGCGCGCCTCGGCGCGCTTCGTTTCGATGTCGGCTTCCTTCGGCCACCAGTGAAAGAGAAAGGGCGCCGCCACCGCGTAGCCGTTCTGCGCGTAGCGCTCGGCGATGGCGAGCGTCACCCGGTCGCGCTCGAGCCCCGCGTGCCCGCCGGGCAGGTGCTGGCAGAGGACGAGCCCGGGGTGCGGGCCGTCGCCGGCCGGCGTGAAGAGAAACACCTCCATCGGGCTGCCGTGGACCGCGGTCGTGAGCATGCGCTTCGCCATGGCGTTAGTGTAGCGCGCCGGCGCATCTGGATAAACGTACAGTGATCGCCTATAGTCGCGCCGCATGGAGGCGGCGCAGGGGCTGCAGAAGCTGAACGAGCGGCAGCGCGAGGCGGCGACCTGGGGCGAGCGCGCGGCAGACGGCGCGTTCCGCGCAGGGCCCCTCCTGATCGTCGCCGGCGCCGGCACCGGAAAGACCGACACCCTCGCGCACCGCGTCGCGCACCTCGTGCGCGAAGGCGTCGCGCCCGAGCGCATCCTGCTCCTTACCTTCACGCGGCGCGCGGCCGAGGAAATGACCCGGCGCGCGGCGCAGATCGCGGGCGCCGCGCGCCGCGGCGTGCGGCTGCCGTGGGCAGGGACCTTCCATTCGGTGGCGGTGCGACTGCTTCGGCGCTATCACGCGCGCGCGGGGTTGCCGCACGCCTTCAGCGTGCTCGATCGGACCGATGCCGCCGACCTGCTGGACGTCGTTCGCCACGAGCTCGGCCTCTCGCGCAAGGCGCGGCGCTTTCCGCGCAAGGACACGTGTCTCGCGATCTACTCGCACCGCGTGAACACGCAAGGCACGCTCGCCGCGACGCTCGCCGCCGCGTTTCCCTGGTGCGCCGAGTGGGAGGAGGCGCTCGCGCGGCTTTTCCGAGCCTACGTCGAGCGAAAGCTTTCGAGCGCCGCGCTCGACTACGACGACCTGCTCCTTTACTGGCACGCGATGGCGGAGGACGAGCGGCTCGCGCGCGAAATGGGCGCGCTTTGGGACCATGTGCTCGTCGACGAATACCAGGACACGAACGCGCTTCAGGCCGGGATCCTCGCGCGCCTCAAACCCTCGGGCGAGGGGCTTGCGGTGGTGGGCGACGACGCGCAGGCGATCTATTCGTTTCGCGCGGCGACCGTGGAGAACATCCTCTCGTTCGAGCGGCGCTTCGGCGCGCGCGTGGTGACGCTGGAAGCGAACTACCGCTCGACGCAGCAGGTGCTCGATGCGGCGAACGCGCTGATCGCCGAGGCGCCGCGGCAGTACCGCAAGCGGCTCGTCGCCGCGCGCGGCGAGGGCGAGCGGCCGCGCTTCGTCACGGTCGCGGACGACCGGGCGCAGGCCGACTACGTCGTCTCGCGGGTGCTGAAAAAGCGCGAGGAGGGTATCGCGCTTCGCGAGCAGGCGGTGCTCTTTCGCGCGGCCCACCACTCGGACGTGCTCGAGCTCGAACTCGTGCGCCGCAACATCCCCTACGTGAAGTACGGGGGCTTCAAGTTTCTCGAGGCCGCGCACGTGAAAGACGTGCTCTCGGTGCTTCGCTGGGCGGACAATCCGCGAAACCGAATCGCCGCCTGGCGGGCGCTCCTCCTACTTCCCGGCGTCGGGCCGAAGGGCGCAGAGCGCGCGCTCACCGCCTTCGAGGCCTCGGGCTGGCGCTGGGCGGCGCTCGGGTCCGGTTCGGCCGAGTTCGATGCGCTGATCGGCTGGCTCGCCGACCCGGCGACGCCGTGGCCGGGGCAGTTCGCGCGCGTACGCGAGTGGTACGGCCCGATCCTCGAGCGCCGCTACGACGCGGCCGAGGTGCGCGCCGCAGACCTCGCGCAACTGGAGCGCATCGCGGCGAGCTTCGGAACGCGCGAAGCGTTTCTCACCGAGCTTGCGCTCGATCCGCCGGAGGCGAGCAGCGAGCTTGCGGGCGCGCCGATGCGCGACGAGGACTGGCTCGTGCTCTCGACCGTGCACTCGGCGAAGGGCAGGGAGTGGGAGGCGGTCTACGTGCTCAACGTCACCGACGGGAGTTTCCCCTCCGACCTCGCGGCCGGAAACGCGGCGCAGCTCGAGGAAGAACGGCGGCTGCTCTATGTCGCGATCACCCGGGCGCGCTCGAGCCTCGAGCTCGTCGCGCCGCTCAGGTTCTACGCGACCTCGCAGCCGCGCACCGGCGACCGGCACGTCTACGGCGCGCGCAGCCGGTTCCTCACCCCCGCGGTGATGCGCTGCCTGGACGAGGTGGTCTGGGCCGAAGGGGCCGACGCAGGCGAGGGGGAAGCGCTCGGTGCGCCGGTGGACGTCGCGGGGCAGCTTCGGCGCTTGTGGGCGTAAGGCGCCGTGCGCCGCCCCGCGCGGCGATCGCGGTGACGCCGGCCGGCGCCTCGTTTTCGCGCGGCCGCAGGTACCGCTACCTGCTCTGGCGGCGCTGGGGCGAGGGGCCGGCAGCGAACTTCGTGATGCTCAATCCGAGCACCGCCGACGAGCGCCGGCTCGATCCGAGCTGCACCCGCGCGCGCAACTACGCCCGGCGCTGGGGCTACGGCGCGGTGATCGTCACGAACCTCTTCGCGCTGCGCGCAACCGACCCGGCGCGGCTTCGCCGCGCGCGCGCCCCGGCGGGCGGCCGGGCGAACGACCGGGCGATTCTGGCCGCCGCGCGCGCGGCGGCGCTCGTCGTCTGCGCTTGGGGAAACCACGGCGCCTTCGCAGGTCGAAGCGCGAAGGTCGTGTGCATGCTCGAGCGCGCAGGCATACGGTTGCACGTGCTGCGGCTCACCGCCGCGGGCGAGCCGGCGCATCCGCTCTACCTTCCGGCAGCGCTCGCGCCGCGTCCCTGGCGCCGACCCCGGCCGCAGACGCCGTTGTAAAATCGCTTCCCCGCCACCATCTTGAGCGCTCGATGCCGAAGGAAGAAATGCTCGAAATGGAAGGCGTCGTGGAGGAGGTGCTGCCGAGCACCCAGTTCCGCGTCCGCCTCACCAATGGCGCGACCGTGCTCGCCTACGCCGGCGGCAAGGTCCGCAAACACCACATCCGCGTCATCGCGGGCGACCGCGTGACGCTCGAGATGTCTCCCTACGACCTCACCCGGGGCCGGATCAGCTTCCGGCATCTGGACGCGAAGACCTCCGGTTCCGGACAGCGTCCGGAGCGCAAGTCCCAGCGCTGAGCGACGAGTGCCGCGCCGCGCGTCGGCGCCCCGGATCGCCGGCGCGGCGGCTTGATTCGGCCGGATTCGCCCGCATGTACGCCGTTGTCGCGCGCGCGGCGGCGCGCAAGCGGGAGAAAGGGCATGAATTTCTGGCGCAGACGCAACGGTTTTCTGCTCGAGCAGACGGCGGATGACGCAGGCGGCCGCGCGCAGGCCGCGAGCCGCTCGACCGCGGTCGCGGTGCGCGAGATCCCGGAAGACGCGCTGATCATCATTCCGCTTCGCAACGCGGTGCTCTTTCCCGGCGTGATCTCGCCGATCACGATCGGGCGGCCTTCGTCGGTCGCGGCCGCGCACGAGGCGTTGCGGCGCGGCGCAAAAGTCGGTTTTCTCCTGCAGCGCGACCCGTCGGTGAACGAGGTCAAGCCCGGCGACGTGCATTCCATCGGCACCGCCGGGGCGCTCATGCGCCACATCGCGCAGGCCGAGGGCGTGCATCACCTGATCGTGCAGGGCGAGCGCCGCTTCCGCGTGCTCGAGTTCCTCGAGGGCTGGCCTTTCCTCGTCGCGAACGTCGCGTGGCTTCCGGAGCCGACCGACTCCGGTCCCGAAGTCGAGGCGCGGTTCCTGAAGCTGAAGGAACTCGCGATCGAGGCGATCAAGCTGCTGCCGAACGCGCCCGACGAGCTGGTCGGCGTCGTGCAGGCGATGGAGTCGCCCGGGCACCTCGCCGACATGGTCGCCAATCTTCTCGACGTCAAGAACGAGGAGAAGCAGGACATCCTCGAGACGGTCGAGCTCGTTCCGCGCCTCGACAAGGTGCTGCGGCTGCTCGCGCAGCGCGTCGAGGTGCTGCGCATCACGCGCGAAATCGGCGAGAAGACGAAGAAGGAGTTCGACGAGCGCCAGCGCGAGCACGTGCTGCGCGAGCAGTTGCGCCAGATCCAGAAGGAGCTGGGCGAGACCGAGGACACCGCCGCCGAGATGGAGGAACTGAAGAAAGCGATCGAGGCGGCCGGTTTCCCGGAGGAGGTGCTGCGGCACGTAAAGAAGGAGTTCCGGCGCCTGCAGCGCATGGGCGAGGGCTCGGGCGAAGCCTCGATGCTGCGCACCTGGCTCGAGTGGATGACGGAGCTTCCGTGGAAGGCCGAGCCGCAGAAGCCGATCGACATCGCCGAGGCGCGGCGCGTGCTCGACGAAGACCACCATGGTCTGGAGAAGGTGAAGCGCCGCATCCTCGAATACCTCGCGGTGCGCAAGCTCGCGCCCGAAGGCAGGAGCCCGATCCTGTGTTTCGTCGGTCCGCCGGGGGTGGGCAAGACCTCGCTCGGGCAGTCGATCGCGCGCGCGCTCGGGCGCAAGTTCCAGCGCGTCGCGCTCGGCGGCACGCACGACGAGGCGGAGATCCGCGGCCACCGGCGCACCTACATCGGCGCGCTGCCGGGCAACATCATCCAGGCGATCCGGCGCGCCGGCTCGCGCGCCTGCGTGCTGATGCTCGACGAAATCGACAAGCTCGGCGCCGGCGGCTTTCACGGCGATCCGGCGAGCGCGCTGCTCGAGGTGCTCGATCCGGAGCAGAACGCGAAGTTCCGGGACAACTACCTCGGCGTGGACTTCGACCTGTCGCGCGTGATGTTCATCCTCACCGCGAACCAGCTCGACACGATCCCCGGGCCGCTGCGCGACCGGATGGAGATCATCCAGATCCCGGGCTATACCGCCGAGGAAAAGCTCGAGATCGCGAAGAAGTATCTGATCCGGCGCCAGCTCGAAGCGAACGGCCTCGCGCCCGGCCAGGTCACGGTCACCGACGAGGCGATCCGCGCGATCGTCGCCGACTACACGCGCGAGGCGGGCGTTCGCAATCTCGAGCGCGAGCTGGGCGCGGTGCTGCGCTCGGCGGCGATGCGGATCGCCGAGGGCGGCGCGCCGGCGCCGATCGTCGTCGATGCGCCGGACCTCGGCGCGATCCTCGGGCCGCGCAAGTTCGAAAACGAGGTGGCGCTGCGCACCTCGGTGCCGGGGGTAGCGACCGGGCTCGCCTGGACCCCGGTCGGTGGCGACATCCTCTTCGTCGAGGCGAGCCGCGTGCCGGGCTCGGGCAAACTCATCCTCACCGGACACCTCGGCGACGTGATGAAGGAGTCGGCGCAGATCGCGCTCACGCTCGCGAAGAACACGCTCGGCGAATCGCTCGAAAAATGGGACCTGCACCTGCACGTGCCTTCGGGCGCGACGCCGAAGGACGGCCCGAGCGCGGGGGTGGCGATGTATCTGGCGATCGTGTCGCTGCTGTCCGGCAGGCCGGTGCGCAGCGACGTCGCGATGACGGGCGAAGTGTCGCTGCGCGGCCTCGTCCTGCCGGTCGGCGGCATCAAGGAAAAGGTGCTCGCGGCGCTGCGCGCCGGCATCCGCACCGTGATGCTGCCCAAGCGCAACGAAAAGGACCTCGAGGATGTGCCGGCGGATGCGCGCGGAAAGCTCGAATTCGTGTTCCTCGAGCGCGTCGAGGACGCGGTCGCCTGCGCGATCGGCGCGCTGACGCCACAGTCGCCCGAGCAGGGCGCCGCGCAACCGGAGGCGAAAGCGGCGTGAGCCGCGCGCGCGGCGAAACCGCCGCGCGCCGCCGCCGCCGCGGATGCTATCCTCCGCATCCCGGAGGACATTCCCCTTGGCAGCGAAACCCGAACCGCCGAAGTTCGTTCCGGTCGACGAGCGCGACCTCGACCCGGGCCACCGCTGGCATCGGCCGCTTGCGGCGCCGGGCGTCACGCAGGTCGACTTCGAGGAGCGCGTCGATTTCCGGCGCCTGCACCGCTACCGCCTCGCGCGCACGCGGGCGGCGCTCGCGCGCGCCGGGCTCGGCGCGATGCTCTGTTTCGATCAACACAACATCCGCTACATCTCCTCGACCGTGATCGGCGAGTGGGCGCGCGACAAGCTGATCCGCTATTGCCTGCTCACCGGCACCGGCGAACCGTGGGTGTGGGATTTCGGCTCGGCCGCGCGGCACCACAAGCTCTACTGCCCGTGGCTGCGCGAGGACCACGTGCGCGCGGGCAATCCCGGCATGCGCGGCGCGATCGGCCCGAAGGTCGGGCTCTTCGAGCAGGCGGCGCGCGAGATCAAGGACATCCTCGTGCAGGAGGGGGTGGCCGACATGCCGCTCGGGCTCGACGTGTGCGAGCCGGCGATGCTGTTTGCGCTGCAGAAGGAGGGCATCGAGGTACGCGACGGCCAGCAGACGATGCTGGAAGCGCGCGAGGTGAAGAGCCACGACGAGATCGTGCTCCTCAACATCGCCGCGGCGATGGTGGACGGGGCGTATCAGGCGATCGCCGAGGCGTTGAGGCCGGGCGTGCGCGAAAGCGACATCGTCGCGCTCGCCGCAAAACGCCTCTACGAGATGGGCTCGGACTGCGTCGAGGCGGTGAACGCGATCGCGGGGGAGCGCTGCAGCCCGCATCCGCACAACTTCACCGATCGCCTCATCCGGCCGGGCGATCAGGCGTATTTCGACGTCATCCACTCGTACGTCGGCTACCGGACCTGCTACTACCGCACGTTCGCGGTCGGCCGGGCGACCCCGGCGCAGGTGGACGCCTACAAGCGCGCGCGCGAATGGATGGACGGCGCGATCTCGATGCTGAAACCCGGCGTCACCACCGACCAGGTGGCGCGGATGTTTCCCGAGTGCACCGAGATCGGCTTCGAGACCGAGATGGCCGCCTTCGGGTTGAACTTCTGCCATGGCCTCGGGCTCGGGCTGCACGAGCGGCCGCTCATATCGCGGCTCAATTCGTTCATCGAGCCGTACGAGCTGAAGGCGGGCATGGTGTTCGCGGTGGAGACCTTCTGCCCGGCAAAAGACGGCGTCTCCGCCGCGCGGATCGAGGAGGAAGTGGTGCTCACCCCTGAAGGCGCGAAGATCATCACGCTGTTTCCGGCGAACGAGCTGCCGGTCGCCCATGCCTGGTAACGCGACCGTCGGCTGGATCGGCACCGGCCGCATGGGCTACGAAATGGCCGCGCGGCTCGCGAAAGCGGGCGCCGACATCCTCGTCTGGAACCGCACGCGCGCGAAGGCCGAGCCCCTCGCCGCCCACGGCGCGAGGATCGCGCGCGAGCTTTCCGAGATCGCCGCGCGCGATATCGTCTTCTGCATGGTTTCGACCTGGGACGACGTGCGCGAGGTGATGACGCGGATGCTCGAAGGCGCGGGCGCGGTGCCGCGGCTCGTCGTCGAGTGCTCCTCGATTTCGCTCGAAGGCTCCGCGGAGCTGCGCGCGATGCTGGAAGCGCGCGGCATCGCCTATCTCGCGGCGCCGGTGTCGGGTAACGCGAAGGTGATCAAGGCGGGCAAGCTCTCCTTCGTCTGCTCCGGGCCGCGGCGCGCCTTCGACGAGGCGCTGCCGTACCTCAAGATGATCGGGCCGTCGGCGAGCTGGGTCGGCGAGGGCGAGCTCGCCCGCATCGTCAAGATCTGCCACAACGTCTTTCTCGGGGTGGTCACCCAGTCGCTCGCCGAGGTGACGGTGCTCGCGCAGAAGGCGGGCGTGCCGCGGCATGCGTTTCTCGACTTCATCAACCAGAGCGTCATGGGTTCGGTGTTCTCGCGCTACAAGACCCCCGCGTTCGTGAACCTGGATTTCCGGGTCACGTTCACGCCGCATCTGCTGCGCAAGGACCTCGACCTCGGGCTCGACGCGGGCCGCACGTTCGAAGTGCCGATGCCCCTTGCGTCGGCGACGCGCGATCTCGTTCAGTCGCTGATCGGTCGCGGCTGGACCGAGCAGGATTTCGCCGCGCTGCTGCTTCAGCAGGCGCAGGCGTCCGGTATCACCCTGCAACCCGAAAACGTGGAGGTGAGCGATGGTCTTTCGTAAGGCGATTCTTTTCGCTGCGCTCGCGGCGTTCGCGGGCGTGGCGGCCGCGCAGGCGTATCCGTCGAAGCCCGTGCGGCTCATCATCTCGTTCACGCCGGGCAGTTCCACCGACATCATCGGCCGCGCGGTCGCGGCCAAGCTCCAGGAGATGTGGGGCCAGCCGGTGGTGGCGGAAAACCGCGTCGGCGCGGGCGGCACGATCGGCTCGAAGGCGGTGGCCGATGCCGCCCCGGACGGCTATACGCTGCTCGCCAACTCCTCGGCGCACGCCGCGAACCCGGCGCTCTACGCGAGCCTGCCCTACGACACGATGCGCGATTTCACCAATCTGGCGCTCCTTGCCGGCGGGCCGAACGTGCTCATCACCTCGCCCGACTCGGGCATGAAGACGCTCGCGGATTTCGTCGCGCGCGCGAAAGCGAACCCGGGCAGGCTCAACTTCGCCTCCGCCGGCATGGGGAGCGGCACGCACTTCAACCTGGAGAAGCTGAAGATCGCCGCGGGCATCGACGTTCAGCACGTGCCCTACAAGGGCACGCCCGAGGCGATCTCCGACACGATCGCGAACCGCGTCTGCTGCTACTGGGCGCCGCTCAACGCCGCGCTGCCGCACCTTCAGAGCGGCAAGGCGGTCGCGCTCGCGGTCTCGAGCCTGCGCCGCTCGAGCCTGCTGCCCGAGGTGCCGACCGTCGCCGAACAGGGCTATCCCGGCTTCGACTACACGCTCTGGGTCGGCCTGTGGGGCCCGGCGAAGATGCCGGCCGACATCGCGCAGAAGATCAACCGCGACGTGAACGCCGCGCTCGCCACCCCCGACTTGCGCGGCCGGCTGCAAAAGCTCGGCCAGGAGCCCGGCAACATGACGATCGAGCAGTTCACCGATTTCGTGCGCCGCGAGATCGAGGACGCAAAGCGCATCGTCGAGGCCGCGGGCATCAAGCCGCAATAGACGCAAGCGGCGCGCCGGGGCCCGTGGCAATGCGCGGCGCGCGCGCCCGGGCCGCACAGGCGCTCGCGGCCGCTTTCCTCGTCCCCGCGATGAGCGCGCACGGCTTCGATCTTCAAGGCCACCGCGGGGCGCGGGGGCTTGCGCCGGAGAACACGCTGCCGGGATTTGCCCGCGCGCTCGCGCTCGGCGTCTCGACCCTGGAACTGGACGTCGGCGTCACCGCCGACGGCGTGGTCGTGGTCGCGCACGACCGAAGACTCAACCCCGACATCACCCGCGGGCCCGACGGGCGCTGGCTCGAGCCGCCGACGCCGACGATCCGCTCGCTCACCTTCGCCGAGCTTTCCCGCTACGACGTCGGTCGCATCCGGCCCGGCACCGACTACGCGCGACGCTACCCGGAGCAGCAGGGCATGGACGGCGTGCGCATGCCGCGTCTTGCCGACCTCTTCGCGCTGGTGAGGAAGGCGGGCAACGCTGCGGTGCGCTTCAATATCGAGACAAAGCTCTCGCCGCTCGCCCCGGAGGAAACGCTCGGGCCGGAGGCGTTCGCCGAGTCGCTTCTTGCGGTGGTGCGCGAGTGGGCAATGGAATCGCGCGTGACGGTGCAGTCGTTCGACTGGCGAACGCTTCTCGCGGTGCAGCGGCTTGCGCCGGGCGTCGCCACTTCCTGCCTCACCGCGCGACAGCGCTGGATGGACAACATCGGCGCAAGGGCCGACGAGCCATCGCCCTGGCTCGCGGGCTTTCGCCTATCGGAGCACGGTTCGATCCCGCGGCTCGTCAAGGCGGCCGGCTGCGGCACGTGGTCGCCCTTCTTCGGCGACCTCGACCGCGCGTCGGTGGCCGAGGCGCACGCGCTCGGCCTGAAGGTGCTCCCCTGGACGGTGAACGAGCCGGCGCACATGCGCGCGATGCTCGATCTCGGTGTGGACGGGCTGATCACCGACCGGCCGGACCTCGCCCGGCGCGTGCTCGCCGAGCGGGGCATCGGCCTTCCTGCGCCGACCCCGGTCGAGCCTTGAACAAACGGGCCGGGGCGCGAGGCGCCTACAGATCGCGCAAGCCGGCGGCCGAGAGCGCTTCGAGCGCGCGCCGGGCGGGTTCGTAGTCGGGGTCGAAGTCGAGCGCGCGCTCGAAGAGCCGGCGCGCCTCGGCGAGCCGGCCCTTCGCGAGCATCACGCGCCCGAGGTTGAAAT
>JAOAFL010000036.1 GCA_026416295.1 Burkholderiales bacterium
ACCCGCGTCACCGGACCGGCGAGCACTTCCGCAGGCGAAACGATCACGTGCGACGCCTCGTAGAGCCACCAGAGCACCGCAAGCCCGAGCGCGCAGGCCACCGCCCAGCCGAGCGAAGCGGCGCTTCGGGCAAGCCGCGGCCTCACGCGGGCTGCGAGTGCCGCCCCGCGAATCGGCCAGCGTGCAGATGCGCAAGGCGTGAAATCGCGCCCCCGACGTCCAGGCAAAGCGCGCCGGGCCGTTCGATCCGTGCAGCGAGGCGCCTCAGGAACTGCACGCGCGCGGCACAGCCAAGAAGCTGCGCAGGCCTTCTCCGTGGCTCTGGATGCGTGGCGAGAATGAAGTCCACCATTTGGGGCGGCAACATGCGCAGCGAGCGATCGTAGGCGTCAGGGCCGTGTTTGCGGTCGCCGCCCGGCAGATTCTCGCCGCAGGGCGGTGACAGTTCGTGCACCGCGTTTGCCTCGCCCGCGCACGCATTCAGGCCGCACTGAAGGCGCGCGGAGATCCCGTGATGCCTTGAGCGCCCGGCTCGGCGAGCCGTTGGGCGCGTGCGATCACGCTCCGAGTATTCCATGAAGATCGAACATCTGACATTCGATTTTCATGGTCTGGGCGGAGCGCCGCAGATCGGCGGCGGCCGTCATGCCGCGGCCGCGTCGCGCCCGCGCCTGTCAGCGCGGCAACGCCGAGCGCGCACGCGCCCGCGCAAGCCGAGCCTAGCCGCGACCGGGACGAGACGCCGCCTTCCGCCCACCGCGCCTCCGCGCGAGCCGTCACGCTTCACCGCGCGCTTCGGGTTATTCCACGGCCCACTGCGCCGACAGCACGTATCGGGTGAACTCGCCTTCGCTTACAAAACAATCCCGCTCGAACCCCGCTATGGAACCGTATCCAGCGACGCCCATCCGCAGGCTATCGCCCTTGGTGTTCAGGGAAGCGGCGATGGTCTCAGGCACTGTAGGTCGCGCCGCCTTCGTCCTGCGGGGCGTTTTTCCGATCGCAGCGCGGCCGCGAGCGCCAGCGTCTTCGATTGCCCTCACTTGACAACGTCTGCGGCAATGCGGTGCCTGCGCAGGTAATGCTCGAACAGCAGCTCCTTGAGCGCGTCACCGAATACGCGGTCGTCGGTAATGCGCTTGTAAAGCTCGAAATTGGAGTCGACGATCTCCTGGATCACGTCCTCGACCTTTTGCTCGAAGGTGAGGCGCACGTTCTCGCGCGTGTTGACGCGCGCTGCGGCGTCGAGCGCGGCATCCGCGTCGAGCTTCTGGATCATCTGACTGAGGGTCAGACGATGTTCGGGTCCGAGGTTCAACCCGAATCGCTCATTCAGTTCCGCGATGATGCGCGAGAGCGCCTCCAGCTCCTCCGGGGCGATGTCGTAACCGGTGCACGTCGTCGTCCGTGAAGACTCCGAATGCAGCCAGGCGCGTCTGGACTTCGTAGAGCAGGTTCGGGTCGGTCGCCTCCGAGAGCAGCGTCGCCTCGTAATAGGGCTCGAACGCGGCCTTGATCTCGTCGGATTCGTTCGCGAAGTCGAGCACCATCGTGTCCTTCTTCTCCGGGTGCGTGCGGTTCAGGCGCGACAGCGTCTGCACGGCGTTCACGCCGCCGAGTTTTTTCTCCACGTACATCGTGAGTAACAGCGGCTGGTCAAAGCCCGTCTGGAACTTGTTGGCCACGACCAGGAATCGGTACTCGGGGCGCTCGAAGGTCTTGGCGGTTTGCGCCTCGGGCAAGCCGTTCATGCCTGATTCGGTGTAGCTCTGCCCGCCGTCTTGCACCGTCCCGGAGAACGCGACCGGCGCCTTGAACGGGTAACCGCGCTCCGCGAGGTACTTGTCCAACGCCAACTTGTAACGCACCGCGTGCAGGCGCGAGCGGGTGACGATCATCGCTTTTGCCTTGCCGCCGATCTTGCCCTGCACCTGCGCGAGTCGGCGGGCGTCGATGCCGATTAACTCGGCTGCGCACTTTCGCGAGCTTTTCAGCTGCGCGGCGCGCTTCCTGTCACGCGACCGCCCGCTCCGCCGCGGCGCCTCGCCTCGGCGAGCCCCGGCCCCCCGCGGTTCTCCTCGTCTCGCGGAGAATTCGCGCGCTTTCTCTCCTTCCCGCAAGGAGAAATCGGGGTGCTTTGCGCCCCGCCGCAGGGAGAATCCGTTCGCCGCGCCCGGCGCGCTCAAAACCGCCGGCAGTACCGGGGAACGTGACCGGCGTACGGTCCTGCTTCGCGCTCGGCGGAGAGGTATCTGCCTTCGGGGTCGTAGCGTGGGCAGCGGCCGCAGACGCCGCGCCGAAGAAGAAATTCGCCGAGGTCGAGGCCGTTCGGGAGCGAGCACCAGGCAAGCGCCCGCGCATAGCTGCGCTCGCCCGAAAGCACGCAGTAAACCGTCTGCCGGCGCGCGATCGCGCGCAGCTCCGCGACCGCTCGCTCGCCGAGCGGCGTTCCGCGCTCTTCGCACGTGATGCCCTTCAGCCGGATCGGCTGGCCGGCGACCTCGATCGAATCGCCGTCGGGGATGCGGGTCACCGGCCCGGCGAGCGTCGAGCTCGGGCCGGACGGCTGCGCGCGCAGCTCCGCACCCCACGACGCCGCGACGAGCGCCACCGCGACACCGAGGAGCCCAGACCTTCGGAGCCCTGCGAGCATGTGAGGGACCTTCTTTATTATCTCGACAGCCGCCCCGCGCGCTCAAAGCCCGCAGGGAAACCGTCGTCCGATCCACGCTTCGATCGTGGCCCGCATTTCGGCCGGGCGCTCGGTCGGGATCCAGTGCCGCGCGGCGATTTCGACGACCGCGCAATCGGGGGCGCGGGATAAGTGGGCGCGCACGCGCGCCGGGTCGGTAAAAAGCGCGCCGGCTGCGACGAGCGCGAGGATCGGCGCGCGGATCGCCGAGGGCGGCGGGCCTTCGGCCACGGTCGCAGCGAGCGCCTGAAGGTAGCCGGCGGTGGGCGTCGTCTCGAGGTCGGCAAGCGGCGAGGCGTAGCGGCGAAGGAGCGCCTCGCCCGCGGGGCCCGCCGCGAGCGCGGCGCGCGTTTCGCGGTCGAGCGCTTCGAGGTCGAGCGCGGCGAGCCTGCGGCGGTAGAGCCCGAGCGCGTTCGCCGCGCGAACGAGCGAGGCCGCGGCGCGAAGAAGGGGCGCCGCGCGCGCAAGCAGTGCGTACTTACCGGCGAGCGCCTCGCGCGGCATCGGCTCGACGAGGACGAGCCCTGCGACCCGCGCCGGCTCGCGCGCAGCGAATTCGAGCGCGAGGTTCGCGCCGAGGCAGTGCCCGGCGAGCACCGCTCGCGCGGCGCCTTCGGCATCGAGCATGCGCGCAAGGTCCGCGCACCACTCGGCAAAGCCCGCGCGCCCGCGCCAGGCGGAGTGCCCCTCGCCGCGCCGGTCAGGCCGCAGGATCGTCCAGCGCGAGCGAAGCGAGGTCTCGCGGGCGAATTCCGCCCAGCGGCTCATGTTGCTCGCAAGGCCGTGGAGCAGAACGAGCGTGCCCTGCGCCGCAGCCGGCCTGCAGCGCGCCCAGACGAGCCGCGCGCCGTCCGGCGCGACGAGCTCGCGCAGTTCGTCCACGAACGCTCAGGATTCCTGCCCGCGCCGCGGCTTTCGCGCGGCGGCGCGCTCGGGCGCCTTTGCCGCGAGCGCCGCGAACTCGACGAGCTTTTCCTCGACGCGGCGGTTGAGGGTGCCGGGGGGGAATTCGCCGAGGGCGTCGCGCTCGCCCGCCGGCATGCCGGTGAGCAGCGTCGCCGCCTCGTCGACCGTCTTCACCGGCCAGATCGCAAAGCGCCCCGCGGCGACCGCTTCGACGACGTCGGCGCGCAGCATCAGGTTCTGCACGTTCGCGGCCGGAACGATCACGCCCTGGCCGGGCGCGAATCCGCGCGCGGCGCACAGGTCGAAGAAGCCCTCGATCTTCTCGTTCACCCCGCCCACCGCCTGAATGTCGCCGTGCTGGTTGACCGAGCCGGTGATCGCGATCGCCTGCGAGATCGGCACCTCGGCGAGCGCCGAAAGGAGCGCGCACAGCTCCGCGGCCGAGGCGCTGTCGCCTTCCACGCCGCCGTAGCTCTGCTCGAAGACGAGCGAGGCCGAGAGCGCGAGCGGATGGCGCGCGGCGTAGCGCGCCGAAAGAAATCCCGAGAGGATGAGGACGCCCTTCGAGTGGATCGGGCCGCCCAGTTGCGACTCGCGCTCGATATCCACCACCTTGCCGCCGCCCAGGCGCACGCGCGCGGTGATGCGGTGGGGAATGCCGAACGCGTAGCCGCCCAGTTCGGTCACCGCAAGGCCGTTCACCTGCCCGATGCGCGCGCCCGCGGTGTCGATGAGGAGCGTGCCCTTCAGGATCGCTTCGCGCACGCGGTCGCGCAGCCGCCCGGCGCGCTCGCGCTGCGCCGCGACCGCGCGCTCGACGTCGGCCGCCTCGACGAGCGCGCGCCCGGCGGCGGCCGCCCAGTAGTCGGACTCGCGCAGAAGGTCGGCGAGCGCCTCGAGGTTCGCCGAGAGCTTCGCCGCCTCGCCCGCGCCGCGCGCCGCCTGCTCGATCACGCGCGCGACCGCCCCGGCATCGAGCGGCCGCAGATTGCCGCGGCGCGCAAGCGTCGCCACGAGCCGCGCATAGCGCGCCTCCTCCTCGTCGCCGCGCGGAAGATCCTCCTCGAAGTCGGCGCCGATCTTGAACAGTTCCGCGAACTCCGGGTCGTACGCGTGCAGCAGGTAGTAAAGGGTGCGCGGTCCGACGAGCACCACCTTGACGTCGAGCGGGATCGGCTCGGGCGCGAGCGAGACGGTCGAGACGAGCGAGAGCGCCTGACCGAGCGATTCGGTGCGGATCTCGCGCGCGCGCAGCGTGCGCTTGAGCGCCTCCCAGGCGAAGGGCTGCACGAGCACCTTCAGCGCGTCGAGCACGAGGTAGCCGCCGTTCGCGCGATGCAGCGCCCCCGCCTTGATGAGCGTGAAGTCGGTGACGAGCGTCCCCATCTGCGCGATGTGCTCGATGCGCCCGAGCAGGTTGTCGTAGGTCGGGTTCTCCTCGTAGACGATCGGCGCGCCGTGGTTCGCGCCGTGCTCGACGAGCACGTTGACGAGGTAGCGCCTGAGCGGCTGCTCGGCCGCCTCGGCGAACGCGAGGCCGAACGGGCCGACGCGCTCGGCCTCCTTCGGCTGCTGGAAGTACGCCGCGTTGTCGAGCACGTCCTCGCGCACCTCGGCGAGGTAGGCGGCGACCGCCGGAAGATCGCGGTACTCGGCCTCCAGTTCCTCGATCAGGCTGTTCACCGCCGCGGCGGTCACCTGCCGGTTCAGCTCGCGCAGTTTGCGCTGCGCCTCGCGGCGCCACTTCGGCACCTCGTGGATCACCGCCTCGAGCGCCTCCTGCAGTTCGGCGATCCGTTGCTGGATGCGCTCCTGCTCGGCCTGCGACAGGTCCTGGAACTCGTCCGGGCGCATCACCGCGTCGCCCTTCAGCGGCGCGAATCCGAACCCGGCCGGCGTACGAAGCAGCGCGATGCCCTGCTCGCGCGCGCGCCGGCCGACCGCTTCGAGCGCTTGCTCCTGCCGGTGCTCGAACTCGGACTCGATCTCTTTTGCGCGCGCGCGGTACTCGTCGGTCTCGAACGCGGCCGGAATCCCGGCGCGCAGATCCTCGATCAGCCGCTCCATGTGCTGGCGGAACTTCTCCGCGCGGCCGGCCGGAAGCCGCAGCGCCCGCGGCCGGTGCGGCGTACGGAAGTTGAACACGTAGCACCAGTCGGGCGGTACCGGCGCCGCGCGCGCCGCCTCCTCGAGCACCCGCCGCACCATGCTGCGCCGGCCGTAGCCTTCCGGGCCCATCACGTAGAGGTTGTAGCCCTCGTGGCGCATGCCGACCGCGAAGCGGATCGCGCCCTCGGCCCGCGCCTGGCCGGGCAGCTCGGCGAGGTCGGCGAGTTCTTCGGTCGTGCGAAAGCCGAGTCGCGCCGGGTCGCAGCGCCGGCACAGCGCCTCGGCGGAAAGGGGGGCGGGGGCGTCGCTCATCGTCGCGTATGAAAACACAGCGCGCGCCCCGTCCGCTTGACGGTGCTCAAGGCGCCTTGCGCCGCGCCTCCTCGAGCAGGCGCACGACCTCGTCGTCCTCGACCTGGCGGAAGTCGCGGTAGAAGTGGCTCACCGCGTGAAAACCGATCGGCACCTCGAGGCACACCATCTCGTCGGCGTAGCGGCGAACGCGCGCGAGCGTCTCGGCCGCGGCGACCGGCACCGCGCACACGAGCCGCTCGGGGTTCTTCTCGCGCACCGCGTGCAGCGCCGCGATCATGCTCGCGCCGGTCGCGATGCCGTCGTCCACGACGATCGCGATGCGCCCCGCCGGATCGAGCGGCGCGCGTCCAGGCGTATAGCGCGCGCGCCGGCGGCGAAGTTCCGCGAGCTGGCGCTCGACCTCGCGTTCGAGGTACGCGGGCCCCGCCCCCGCCTGCGCCGCGTGCTCGGCGATGTACGTCCAGCCGGTCTCGTCCACCGCACCGACGGCGAATTCCGGATCGCCCGGCGCTCCGAGCTTTCGCACGAGCACCACGTCGAGGTCGCCTTGCAGCCGCTCGGCGAGGATCGCGCCCATCTCGACCGCGCCGCGCGGCACGGCGAGCACGAGCGGTTGGCGGCCGCGGTAGTGCTCGAGCGCCGCCGCAAGCCGCCGGGCGGCGTCGGCGCGCGACGCGAAGCGCACGGACACCGCAGCGCCCGCCCTAGGGGTCGAGGGCGCGGCGCTCGGGCACGTGCAGCTCGGCGCGGCGGCGCTCGTCGCAACGCGGGTGCTGGCGAACGAAGTTGCGCAGCACGAGCTTGAGCGCGAGTTCCCGGTCGCGGTCGCCGCGCGCGGCCGCCCGGGCGATGTCGTCGCGAATGATCGCCTTGATGTACATCTCGCCGTCGGGCTGGGTGATGAGGTAGTTCGCGTATTCGGCCGCGGCGATCTCCGGGATGTGCTCGTGTTCGGCGATCGCGTGCACCTCCTCCTCGGTGAGCCCGCACATCGCGATGCAGTCCTCGAACGAGAGCATGAGCGAATCATCGCGCGCGCCCGCCGGCGCGGATTTGACCCCGGTCAAAGCCCCGCGCCCCGGGCATCCGTGCGAAAATCGCCTCGGCGAGCCAAAGGAACGACCCCATGAGCGACGGCCTGCAACGTACCCTGCCCTCGAGCGCCGGCGGCACCAGCGCCGCCGAACGCTGGCTGCTGCGCGCCGTGATGGGCGCGCTGCCCGGCGCGGGCTTCGAGGCGGTGCTCTGGGACGGCACGCGCGCCGGCGAGCCCGGCGGCCTGCGGGTGCACGTGCGCGACCGCGCGGCGCTCTGGCGCCTTGCGCGCAACCCGGAGCTGCACTTCGGCGACCTCTACAGCGAGGGGCGCATCGAGGTCGAAGGCGACCTGGTCGCGTTCCTCGAGCGCGCCTACCGGGCGCTCGAGGCGGGCCGGCGCGCGCGCGGCTCGCCGCTCCTTCGGTTCTGGCGCGACGTCGCCCCGCGCGCGCGCTCGATCGAGGCCGCGCGCGAGAACATCCATCAGCACTACGACCTCGGCAACGACTTCTACGCGCTGTGGCTCGACCGCGACGCGATGCAGTACACCTGCGCCTACTTTCCCGAGCCCGGCATGACGCTCGAGCAGGCGCAGCGCGCGAAGATGCACCACGTCTGCCGCAAGCTGCGCCTGCAGCCCGGCCAGCAGGTGTTCGAGGCCGGCTGCGGCTGGGGCGGGTTCGCGCTTTTCATGGCGCGCGAGTACGGGGTGCGGGTGCGCGCCTGGAACATCTCGCACGAGCAGGTGAAGTACGCGACCGAGCGAGCGCGCGCCCTCGGCCTTGCCGACCGCGTCGAGTACGTCGAGGACGACTACCGCAACATCCGCGGCGCGTGCGACGCGTTCGTCTCGGTCGGGATGCTGGAGCACGTCGGGCCGGAGAACTACCCGGCGCTCGGCGCGGTGATCGACCGCACGCTCGCGCCGAACGGCTTCGGGCTCATTCACTCGATCGGCCGCAACCGCCCGGGCCTGATGAACGCCTGGATCGAGCGACGCATCTTCCCCGGGGCGCAGCCGCCGGCGCTTTCGCAGATGATGGCGATCTTCGAGCCCTACGACTTCAGCGTGCTCGACGTGGAGAACCTGCGGCTGC
The DNA here is from genome assembly GCA_026416295.1 of Burkholderiales bacterium. Classification (GTDB taxonomy): domain Bacteria; phylum Pseudomonadota; class Gammaproteobacteria; order Burkholderiales; family SG8-39; genus RBG-16-66-20. The sequence continues at coordinate 8,158 of JAOAFL010000036.1, forward strand.
ATTACGCCGAGACGCTGCGGCACTGGCGCGCGCGCTTTCAGGCGGCGGCCGACGAAGTGCGCGCGAGCCGCGGCGAGGCGTTCGTGCGCGCCTGGGACCTCTATCTCGCCGGCTCGATCGCGGCGTTCACGACCGGGTCGCTGCAGCTCTTCCAGGTGGTGTTCGCGCGCGGCGAGAACAACGACCTGCCGGCCTCGCGCCGGCATCTGTACGACTAGCCGCGTGCAGCGGCGCGACGCGATCGTCGTGGGCGGCGGGCCGGCGGGCTCGACCGTCGCGCGCGCGCTGGTCGGCGCGGGCCTTTCCGTCGCGGTGCTCGACAAGCGCAGCTTTCCCCGCGACAAGACCTGCGCCGGCTGGATCACGCCGGCGGTGGTGAAAAGCCTCGCGCTCGACCTCGAGGACTACGCGCGCGCGCGGGTGCTGCAGCCGATCCGGCGCTTTCGTATCGCGCGCTTCGGCGACCGGCCGGTGGAGAACGACCACGGCGCGGCCCCGGTGAGCTACGGCATCCGACGCTTCGAGTTCGACGACTACCTTCTGCGCCGCTCGGGCGCGGAGCTCGCGACCGGCGTCGCCGTCGAGCGGATCGAGCGGCGCGGCGCCGACTGGGTGGTGAACGGCGAGCTCGCCGCCCCGCTGCTGGTGGGCGCGGGCGGCCACTTCTGCCCGGTCGCGCGGCACCTCGGCGCGCAAGTCGGCCGCGCCGAGCCCGCGGTCGGGGCTCAGGAGTTCGAGGTCGAGATGACGCCGGACGAAGCCGCGGCCTCGCCCGTGCGCGGCGACACGCCGCAACTCTACTTTGCGCCGGATCTGGCCGGCTACGCCTGGATCTTCCGCAAGGGCGACTGGCTGAACGTCGGCATCGGCCGGGTGGGCGCGGACAAGGTCTCGGAGCACTTCGACCGCTTCGTCGAGCGCATGCGAAAGGAAGGGATGCTCCCCGAGCGGCTCGCCGAATCGAAGCGCAAGGGCCATGCCTACCTGCTCTATACCGACGCGACGCGACCGCTCGTTGCCGACGGCGCGCTGCTCGTGGGCGACGCCGCAGGCCTCGCCTACCCGGAAAGCGGCGAAGGGATCCGCACGGCGGTCGAGTCGGCGCTCCTTGCCGCGCGGGTGCTGCGCGCCTGCGGCGGCGATTATTCGGCCGCGAAGCTCGCGCCGTACGCGCGCGCGATCGAGGCGCGCTACGGCCCGCGGCGCCGGGTGCCGGCCGCGGGGCCGGCGCTCGCCGGGCCGGCGAAGCGCGCGCTCGCCGCGCTGCTTTTGCGCACGCACTGGTTCACGCGCGAGATCGTCACGCGGCGCTGGTTCCTGCACGAGCACGTGCCGCCGCTTTCGGCCTAGCGCGCGGGCGCGCCGATGCGCCCCCGGCTGCTCGGCTGGCTCGCGCTGATTCTCGCGCTCGCCGCAGGCGCGCTGCTTCTCTGGCGGTTTGCGCAGCAGCCGCCGGTGCGCGTCTCGGTCGCCGCCGTCGACGAAGGCCCGGTCGAGACGACCGTCGCCAACACGCGCGCCGGCTCGGTGTCGGCCTGCCGGCGCGCGAGGCTCGCCACTCCCGTCGGCGGGCGCATCGAGGTCCTCGCGGTGCGCGAAGGCCAGCGCGTTCGGCGCGGCCAGCTGCTGCTGCAGCTCTGGAACGAGGACCTGGTCGCGCGCGAGCGCGTCGCGCGCGAGGCGCTCGCTGCCGCGCAAAGCCGCATCGCCGAGGTCTGCCCGCTCGCGGACAACGCCGCGCGCGAGGTCGAACGCGCGCGGCGGCTGCGCGCGCAGGGCTTCTTTTCCGAGGATCGGCTCGATCGCGCCGAGAGCGAGGCGCGCGTGCGCGCCGCTGCCTGCGACAGCGCGCGCGCCCAGGCGAGCGAGGCCGAGGCGCGCGTGCGCGCCGCGCTCGCCGACACCGCGCGCACGGTGCTGCGCGCGCCCTTCGACGGTATCGTCGCCGAGGTGAACGGCGAGGTGGGCGAGTTCCTCACGCCCTCGCCGCCCGGCATCCCGACGCTGCCCGCGGTGGACCTGATCGACGACTCGTGCCTGTACGTGTCGGCGCCGATCGACGAGGTCGACGCCGCGCGCCTTGCGGTCGGCATGCCGGCGCGCATCACGCTCGACGCCTTCCGCGGCAGGCATTTCGCCGGACGGCTGCGGCGCATCGCGCCCTACGTGACCGCGATCGAGAAGCAGGCGCGCACCGTCGAAGTCGAGGTCGAGTTCGTCGCCCCCGGCGAGGCGCGCCACCTGCTCGTCGGCTACAGCGCCGACATCGAGATCGTGGTCGAGGCGCGCGAGAAGGCGCTGCGCGTGCCGACGCCGGCGCTGATGCCGGGCAACCGGGTGCTCGTGCTCGGCGCAGGCGGCCGGCTGGAAGAGCGGCGCGTCGAGACCGGGCTCGCCAACTGGGAGTACACCGAGGTGCGCGCCGGACTCTCGGCCGGCGAGCGCATCGTCACCTCGCTCGAGCGCACCGGCGTCGCGCCCGGCGCGCGCGCGATCGCCGAGGAGAACGCGCGCGCGCCGTGATCGCGCTCTCGGGGATCGAGCGCGTCTATCGCGCCGGCGGCGAGACGGTGCGCGCGCTGCGCGGCGTCGATCTGACGGTGCGCGCGGGCGAATACCTCTCGATCATGGGCCCCTCGGGCTCGGGAAAGAGCACGCTGCTCAACATCCTCGGCCTTCTCGACCGGCCGGACGCGGGGCGCTACCTGCTCGACGGGCGCGACGTCACCGCGCTCGGCGACGACGAGCGCGCGCGCCTGCGGCGCGAAAAGCTCGGCTTCGTGTTCCAGTTCTTTCACCTCGTGCCGCGCCTGAGCGCCGCCGAAAACGTCGAGCTGCCGATGATGCTCGCCGGCATCGAGCCGGCCGAGCGGCGCCGGCGCGTCGCGCGGCTGCTCGCCGACTACGGTCTCGCGGACCGCGCGCACCACCGTCCGAGCGAGCTCTCCGGCGGGCAGTGCCAGCGCGTCGCGATCGCGCGCGCGCTCGCGCTCGGTCCGGCGGTGATCCTCGCCGACGAGCCGACCGGCAACCTCGACCGGCAGACCGGCCGCGAGGTGATGGCGGCGCTCGAACGCGCGCACGAGGCGGGCGCGGTGCTCGTCGTCGTCACCCACGATCCCGAGATCGGCGCGCGCGCCCACCGCCGGCTGCGCATGCGGGACGGCGCGATCGTCGCCGATACGAGCGCCTGATGCGCGCGGCCGACACGGTGCGATTCGCCTGGGGCGCGGCTGCGGGCGCGCGCGCGCGCACCGCGTTCACGCTGCTCGCGATGGCGATCGGCGTCGCCGCGGTGGTCGCGGTCACCGCGATCGGCGAAGGCGCGCGTCGCTACGTCGTCGCCCAGTTCGGCGCCCTCGGCACGAACCTCGTCATCGTGCTTCCGGGCCGCAGCGAGACCGCCGGCGCGATGCCCGGGGTGCTGCTCGGGCGCACGCCGCGCGATCTGACGCTCGAGGACGCGCTCGCGGTGCGCGCAAGCCGCGCGCTGCGGCGCGTCGCGCCGCTCGTGGTCGGCGCGGGCGACGTGCACGTCGGCGCGCTCAGGCGCGAGGCGCCGGTGCTCGGCTCGACCGCCGAGCTGCAGGACATCCGCCGCATGACGCTCGCGCGCGGCCGCTTTCTGCCCGCGGGCGATCCGCGCGCCGCGAGCGCGGTGTGCGTCGTCGGCGCCACCGTCGCCGCCGAGCTGTTCGGCGGGCGCGCGGCGCTCGGCGAGTGGCTGCGTGTCGGCGACCGGCGCTTTCGCGTCATCGGCGTGCTCGCGCCGCAGGGCACCTCGCTCGGCTTCAACACCGACGAGGCGGTGATCGTGCCGGTCGCGGCGGCGCAGCAGCTGTTCAACACCGAGGCGCTCTTTCGCATCCTCGCGGAAGCGAAGAGCCGCGACCTGGTGCCGCAGGCGAAAGCCGACCTGGAGGAGATCCTGCGCGAGCGGCACGAGGGCAAGCGCGACGTCACCGTGATCACGCAGGACGCGGTGCTCGCCACCTTCGACCGGATTCTCGGCGCGCTCACGCTCGCGGTCGGCGCGATCGCCGCGGTGAGTCTCGCGGTCGCCGGCATCCTCGTGATGAACGTGATGCTCGTCGGCGTCGCGCAGCGGCGCGCCGAGATCGGGCTCCTCAAGGCGCTCGGCGCGAGCGCCGCCGAGATCCGCGCCGCGTTTCTCGTCGAGGCGGCGCTGATGGCGGCGGCCGGCGGCGCCGTCGGCCTCGCGATCGGGCGGCTCGGCGTATGGCTCGCCGCGGAGTTCTTCCCCGCGATTCCGTTCGGCGTGCCGGCCTGGGCGCTCGTCGCCGCGCCGGCGACCGCGCTCGCGACCGCGCTCGTCTTCGCCGCCGCGCCGGCGCGGCGCGCCGCGCGCCTCGACCCGGTGCAGGCGCTCTCGCGACGCTAGATGCGCGCCGCCGACGCCCTGCGCTTTGCCGGCGCCGCGCTCGCGGCGCAGCGGCTGCGCTCGTTCCTCACCGCGCTCGGCATCGCGGTCGGCATCGCGGCGGTGGTGCTGCTCACCGCGATCGGCGAGGGGCTGCACCGCTTCGTCATCGCCGAGTTCACGCAGTTCGGCACGAACCTGATCAGCGTCGCGCCCGGGCGCGTCCGCACGCACGGCGCCGCGCTCGGCGCGGTGAACACCGTCCGGCCGCTCACGATCGAGGACGCGCTCGCGCTCGCGCGCGCGCCCTACGTGCTCGCCGCCGACCCGATGGTGCAGGGCAACGGCGAAATCGAGCACGGCGGCCGCAGCCGGCGCGTCACGATCTACGGCGTCGGCCACGATTTTGCGCGCGCGCTCAACATGCGGGTGGCCGCCGGCGAGTTCCTGCCGGCGGACGATCCGCGCGCGGCGCGCGCCCTCGCGGTGCTCGGCGCGCGCGCCGCGCGCGAGCTGTTCGGCGAAGGCAATCCGCTCGGCCAGCGCATCCGCGTCGGCGGCGAGCGCTACCGCGTCGTCGGCGTGATGGAATCGAAAGGACAGGTGCTCGGCTTCGATCTGGACGACACCGTGTTCGTGCCGGTCGCGCGCGCGCTCGAGATGTTCAACCGCGAAAGCCTCATGGAGATCCACGTCGCCTACGACCCGCGCGCCCCGGTCGCGGCGGTCGAGGCGGGCGTGCGCCGGATCCTCGTGGCGCGCCACGGCGCCGAGGACTTCACGATCACGCCGCAGCAGAAGATGCTGGAGGTGTTCGGCACGGTGCTCGACGCGATCACGTTCGCGGTCGCGGCGATCGGCGCAGTGTCGCTCGTCGTCGGCGGGGTCGGCATCCTCACCATCCTCACGATCGGCGTGGCCGAGCGCACCGCCGAGATCGGGCTGCTGCGCGCGCTCGGGGCGGCGCGGCGCACGGTGCTCGCCCTTTTTCTCGTCGAAGGCGCGGCGCTCGCCGCCGTCGGCGGGCTGGCCGGCCTTGCGCTCGGCTGGGGAATCGTCGGCGCGGCGGCGTTCGCGCTGCCCGCGCTGCCGGCCGAATTTTCCTGGGGCTGGACGATCGCCGCCGAGGCGACCGCGGTGGCGATCGGGCTCGCGGCGGCGGTCGCGCCGGCGCGGCGCGCCGCGCGCGCCGATCCGCTGGAAGCGCTGCGCGGCGAATGAACGCGCTCGCGCCGCGCGCGCAGGACGCCGGGCGGCCGCGACCGCCCGCTCAGTGCGACATCAGCACCGGCACCGTCATCTGCCGCAGGATCGCGCGCGTTGCGCCGCCGAGCAGCACTTCGCGCACGCGCGAATGGCCGTAGGCGCCCATCACGATGAGGTCGACGCCGTAGTCGAACGCGCGCGAAAGGATCACGTTGCCCGGATCGATGCCGCCGGCGGGCGTGCGCGCCGCCTCGGCCTTGACGCCGTGGCGCGCGAGATAGAGCGCGATGTCGGCGCCCGGCACTTCGCTCGGGCCGGCGCCGGTGTTCACGGTGAGCACGGTCACCTTTCTCGCCGCGCGCAGGATCGGCAGCGCGTCGGTCACCGCGCGCGCCGCCTCGCGTCCGCCGTCCCAGCAGACGAGCACGTGCTCGCCCTTCACCGCCGCGTCGCCGACGTAGGGCACGATGAGCACCGGCCGGCCGACCGAGAGCAGGATCGCGTCGGCGAAGCCGCTGCCCATGTCGTCGTCCGGGTCGGTCTGGTTGACGATCACGAGGTCGGCATAGCGCGCATGGCGTGCGACCACCACCGCCGCCTCGCCGCGGTCGACGCGCCACTCGGTGCGCGGGGCGCCCGAGGCGCGGATGCCCTCGTCGAATCGCGCTTTCGCCTGCGCGGTGAGGTCTTCGAGCATCTTGCGCTGCAGCTCGTCGATCATCACGGCGCTGCCTTCGGCGCGCACGTAGCTCGGGATCTGCACGTTCGGCTGCACGAACAGTCCGACGAGGTGCGCGTCCCAGCGCTCGGCGAGCGCGCTCGCGACCGCGAGGCTTCGCAGGCTGCGCGGGCGTCCGTCCACCGGTACCAGCAGTGTTTTGTACATGTCCGTTCCTCCCGTCGTGGCCAAGGCAGGAGCTTAGGGCGGGCCCGGCGCGGCGGGATTGACCTATCTCAAACCCGGCTGTGCCCGCGCGCCGCTCAGATCTCCACCGCCTCCCCGTTCGCCGGCACGCGCGCCGGCCAGCCGAGGCGCTCCTCGATCGCCGCGCGCAGCGCGTGCGCGGCGAGCGGCTCGCCGTGCACCACGAAGGTCTGGCGCGGCGCGCGGGCAAACGCCGCCATCCAGTCGAGGAGCGCGTCGCGCCCGGCGTGCGCCGAAAGCCCGCCGATCGTGTAGACGCGCGCGCGCACCGGCACCTCCTCGCCCTGGATGCGCACCGTCGGCTCGCCCTCGACGATGCGCCGTCCGAGCGTGCCCGCGGCCTGAAAGCCGACGAACACGATCGCGCACTCCGGGCGCGGCAGCGCCGCGCGCAAGTGGTGGCGGATGCGCCCGCCCTCGCACATGCCGCTCGCCGAAAGGATGATCGCGCCCGAGCGCAGCTCGGCAAGCCGCCGCGACTCCTCGGCCGATTCGGTAAAGCGCACGCTCTCGAGGATCGGCAGGCGGGCATGGCGCAGCGTGATGCGCGTCGCCTCGGTCGCCATCGGCGAATCGACGTAGATCTCGGCCGGGGGCACGCGCTTTTGCGCGCGCAGCTCGGCGAGGTAGGTGAGCAGCTCCTGCGTGCGCCCGACGGCGAACGCCGGGATGACGACGTTGCCGCGCCGCACGGCGATCGTGTCGGTGATCGCGTCGGCGAGCTCCTCGAGCGACTGCGCGAGGCTCTTGTGGTTGCGGTCGCCGTAGGTGGATTCGACGAGCAGCGCCTCGGCGCCGGCCACCGTCTCCGGGTCGTCGACGATCGGGCGGCCGGGCTGGCCGAGGTCGCCCGAGTAGACGAGCGTGCGGCCGGCGGCGCGCAGCTCGACGATCGCCGAGCCGAGGATGTGGCCGGCGTCGCGGAACGTGCATTCGACGAGCGGATGGGGGCGAAACGGTCGCCGGTAGGGCACCGCGCGCGCAAGGCGCAGGCAGGCGCGCGCCTGCTCGGCGGTGTAGAGCGGCTCCTCGCCCTCGCGCTCGGCCTCGCGCTCCTGCAGGTGCCCGGCGTCGGGCAGCATCACGCCGAGCAGCTCCTCGGTCGCCGGCGTGCAGTAGACCGGGCCCGCGAAGCCGCGCGCCGCGAGCCGCGGGATCAGCCCCGAGTGGTCGATGTGCGCGTGCGACAGCAGCACGAACGCGATCGCGCGCGGATCGAACGCGAAGCGCCGGTTGCGCTCGCCGGCCAGCCGGCCGCCCTGGAACAGGCCGCAGTCGAGGAGCGCCGACACCGTCTCGCCGCGCGCGCCGCGAAGCTCGAGGAGAAAGCAGGCGCCGGTGACTTCGCCCGCGGCGCCGAGAAAGCGCAGCCGCACGCTAGTTCTCGAACCGGTAGTGCGAGCGGTTCAGGTATTCGGCGAGATCGTCCAGTTCCTCGACCGAGAAGCGCCGCGGCACGAGCGCCGCGCGGCGCGCGACCTCGACGCGCAGCGCCGCGAGCGATTTGACGAGCGAGCGCTCGCTCGCGCGCCGGTGGATGCGCTCGTAGTGGCACGAAAGGCAATGCGTCTCGTAGAGGAGCCGCCCGCGCTCGGCGTCCTGGCCGAACGCCGCCGGCAGCAGCGCGGCGAGCGCCGCGCCAAGGAGCCGGCGCGCCGCGCGCTTCACCGGTTGACCTCGGCGGCGCTGCGGGCGAGAAAGCAGGTGAACGCGCTTGAGGCCGCTGCGAACGCCCAGCACAGGAAGAACCCGATGGTGTAGACCGCGATGCGCGGCAGATCCGTCGGCTCGCCGAAGAGGTACAGCTCCTGCGGATCGAACACGGTGAAAAAGAGGATCTCGCCCGCGCCGCCGACGACGAACGAGGGCCACAGGATCAGGATCGCTCGCCTCACAGCCCCTCCTCGATCGCGATGCGCCAGCGCCCCTGCGGATCCTCGAGCACGAGCCGCCAGCGCCCCGGCGCGAGGTCCGCAAGCGGCGCTTCGTACACGCCCTCGGCCGCGCGCGCAAGCCGCAGCCGCGCGTCGTGGCCGGCGCGCGTCGCGTGCGCAAGGTGCGCAAACAGCGCCTCCGGCGCATCGCCCGCAAGGCGCACGCGCAGCCGGCCGCCCGCGCGCTCGACCTCGGCGCGGATGCCGAGGCGGCGCGCCGCCTCCTCGCGCGCGAGCACGCGGTTGATCGCGAGGCCCCTGCGGTAGTAGTCGTCGGCCACCAGCCCGTCTGCGGTCGCGAACGCAAGCCAGATCGTCACCGCGCCGCCGAGCACGGCCGCCGCCGGCGCCGCCATGAGCGCCCAGGGCCAGGGTTCCCGGTACCACGGGGTCATCGCTCACCTCACGAGAAAGACGCTCTTTTCGAGGACCGCGACCGACGCGTCGTCGGTCGCGCGCACGTGAAATTCGATCCGGTGCGTGCCTGCGCCGAGCAGGCCGCCGTCGGCGCGCACCCGCACCGCGACCGCGCGCACTTCCGTCGGCCCGAGCGCTACGCGCGCCGGCGAGGCGAGCTCGAGCGTGGGCTGGCCGGCGACCGCGATCTCGAACGTGCGCGGGCGCTCGGCGGTGTTCATGATCTGCAGGCGATAGACGTTTTCGATGCGCCCGTCCTCGGTCTCGCGCGCGAGCGCCGCCCGGTCGCGGATGACGTCGACCTTGAGCGGCACGCGCAGCGCGATGCCGAGCGCCGCCGCGACGACGATCGCCGCGAGGAGAGCGGTGTAGACGAGCACGCGCGGGCGCAGCACGCGCGCGAGCATCTGCGCGCGCGTGAGCCCGAGGTCCATCGCGTTCTGGGTCGAGTAGCGGATCAGCCCGCGCGGATAGCCCATGCGGTCCATCACCTGGTTGCAGCCGTCGACGCACGCCGCGCAGCCGATGCACTGGTACTGGAGCCCGTCGCGGATGTCGATGCCGGTCGGGCACACCTGCACGCACACGCCGCAGTCGACGCAGTCGCCGAGGCCGGCCGCCTTGCGGTCGGTATGACGCGAGCGCGGCCCGCGCGGCTCGCCGCGCGCGCGGTCGTAGGTGATGATGAGCGTGTCGCGGTCGAACATCGCGCTCTGAAAGCGCGCGTACGGACACATGTAGATGCACACCTGCTCGCGCATGAAGCCGGCGTTGCCGTAGGTCGCGAACGCGTAGAACAGGATCCAGAACGTCTCCCACGGCCCGGTGGAGAGCGCGAGCACCGCCTGCCCCAGCTCGCGGATCGGCGAAAAGTAACCGACGAAGGTGAAACCGGTCCAGAGCGCGACCGCGATCCAGGCGCCGTGCTTTGCGGCCTTGAGGCGCACCTTGCGCGCGGTCCACGGTTCGCGATCGAGGCGCATGCGCGCGTTGCGGTCGCCCTCGATTGTGCGCTCGATCCAGAGAAAGATCTCGGTGTAGACCGTCTGCGGGCAGGCGTAGCCGCACCACAGCCGTCCGGCGACCGCGGTAAAGAGGAAAAGCGAGAGCGCCGAGACGATGAGGAGCAGCGTGAGGTAGACGATGTCCTGCGGCCAGAACACCAGGCCGAAGAGGTAGAACTTGCGTTCGGCGATGTCGAACAGCACCGCCTGGCGCCCGTTCCAGGTGAGCCACGGCCCGCCGTAGAACACGAGCTGCGTCGCCCACACGAGCGCCCAGCGCCAGCCGGCGAACCAGCCGCTCACCGCGCGCGGATAGATCTTGCGCTTGACCTCGTAGAGCGCGACCTCGAGCTCGCGCGCCGCCGTCGCCTGCGGCCGCGGCTGCACGTCCGCCTTCATGGCCGCGCGCGGGGGTATTGCGCCGTCGCCCGCCCGGCGTAAGATACCCGCGGTCTTCGCGAGGAGGAACCGACATGGTCGAAGCGCTCAGGCAGGACACCGGCGGGCCCGCGCTCGGCGCGGTGCGCCGCGTCGAACTTTCGCGCCCGTTCGCCTGGCTCGCGCGCGGCTGGCAGGACCTGCGGCGCGCGGCGGCGGCGAGTCTGTTCTACGGGTTGGTGCTCGCGTTCGCGGGCGGCTGGATCACCTGGTTCGTGTGGGGCCGGCCGCACCTTGTCACCGCGCTCTATTCCGGCTTTTTCCTCGTCGCGCCGTTCCTGCTGATCGGCGTCTACGATCTGAGCCGCCAGCTCGCGGCCGGCGAGCGCCCGGACCTCGGCAGCTCGCTTCGCGCCTGGCGCGCGAACGCCGATTCGATCGGCCTGTACGGCTTTCTGCTCGCGTTCGTGCTGATCTCCTGGGAGCGGCTGTCGGCGATCCTGTTCGCGCTGCTGCTCACCGGCGACGTCGCCTCGGTCGAGACGCTCGTCGCCGACGTCCTGCGCGGTGCGAACCTGCCGCTCGCCGTCGCCTGGCTCGGCCTCGGCGCGCTGCTCGCGGCGCTCGTCTACTGCGCGAGCGTCGTCTCGGTGCCGATGCTGCTCGACCGGCGCGCCGACGTGCCGAGCGCGGTGCTCGCGAGCTTCGCGGCGGTGCGCGCGAACCCGGGACCGCTCGCGCTCTGGGCGGCGATCATCGTGGTGCTCACCGCGATCGGCTTCGCCACCTGGTTCGCCGCGCTCGTCGTGATCCTGCCCTGGCTCGGTCACGCGAGCTGGCACGCCTACAAGGACCTGGTCGAGTAGATCGCGCATCGCATCGCGGCCGGGCTACCGCGCCTGCGCCGAGAGCGACAGCACGTAGGCGGTGAGCAGGTGGATCTTCGCCGGCGCGAGCAGCTCCTTGTGCGCCGGCATCTGGTTCGTGCGCCCCTTGGCGATCGTTTCCGCGATCGCCGCCTCGCCCGCGCCGTGCAGCCACACCCGGTCGGTGAGGTCGGGCGCGCCGAGCTGGATGTTGCCCTTGCCCTCGGGCCCGTGGCAGGCGACGCACAGCTGCGCGTACTTTTCCTTTCCGCGCGCGGCGCGGATCGAGTCGTGCGCCGCGCCCGAGAGCGACAGCACGTAATGCGCGACGTCTTTCACGCCGTCGTCGCCTAGCGCGGGTCCGAACGGCGGCATCACGCCGGTGCGACCCTCGGCGATCGAGGTGCGGATCGCCTCGGGCGTGCCGCCCCAGAGCCAGTCGCGGTCGGTCAGGTTCGGAAACCCCCGGCTTCCGGCGCCGTCGGAGGCGTGGCACTGGGCGCAATGGTTGAGGAAGAGCTTCTGGCCGATCGCGAGCGCCTGCGGGTCTTTTGCGAGCGCCGCGACTTCCTGCGCCGCGAACTTCTCGTAGATCGGCCCGTAGAGCGCCTGCGCGCGCGCGTTTTCCTCCTCGAGCTGCTTCGCCTGCGTCCAGCCGAGCAGCCCGGGGTAGCTGCCGAGCGCCGGATAGAGCGCGACGTACACCAGACTGAAGGCGAGCGTGAGGTAAAAGAGCCACGCCCACCAGCGCGGCAGCGGGTTGTGATATTCGCGCAGGTCCTCGTCCCAGACGTGCCCCGAGGTCTGCGGCTCGCCGCCCACCATCGGCACGCGGTGCACGCTCTGGTGCTTGAGGAACACGCCGCAGGCGACGATCGAGACGATCGTCGCGAGCGCGATGTAGACGTCCCAGAACCCGGAAGTGAATTCGCTCACGGCTCCTCTCCCTCGAACGGAAGACGCGCGGCGCGCTCGAAACGGTCGCGGCGCGCCGGCGCGTACGCCCAGGCGAGCACGCCGACGAAGGCGGCGAACGCGGCCACCGTGACGAGCGAACGAAGCGTTTCGATGTCCATGGTCGCGGTCCTCGCGTCAGTTCGCCTTGCTCTTCAGCACCGTGCCGAGCCCCTGCAGGTAGGCGATCAGCGCGTCCATCTCGGTCTTGTCCTTCAGCTGCGCGCGCGCCCCGGCGATGTCGGCGTCGGTGTAAGGCACGCCGATCGCGCGCAGCGCGCGCATCTTCGCTTCGATGTCGCCGTGGTCGGCGCTCGCGAACTCGAGCCACGGGTACGCCGGCATGTTCGATTCCGGCACGAGCGCGCGCGGGTCGCGCAGGGGGATGCGGTGCCAGTCGTCGGAGTACCGGCCGCCGGCGCGCGCCAGATCGGGGCCGGTGCGCTTCGAGCCCCACTGGAACGGGTGGTCGTAGACGAATTCGCCGGCGACCGAGTAGTGGCCGTAGCGCTCGACCTCGGCGCGGAACGGCCGCACCATCTGCGAGTGGCAGTTGTAGCAGCCCTCGCGGATGTAGATGTCGCGGCCGACGAGCGCGAGCGGGCTGTAGGGCTTCAGCCCCGCGACCGGCTCGGTGACCGGCCGCGAAAACGACAGCGGAACGATCTCGACCAGCCCGCCCACCGCCACCACGGCGACGATGAGCACGATCATCAGCGGAAGGTTGCGTTCGATCAGGTCGTGCGTGAGCTTCATGGCGTCAGGCGTACGCAGGGGCCGGGATGCGCGCCTCGACCGGCCGCGCGCCGGCGACCGTCTTCCACACGTTCCAGGCCATGATGAGGATTCCGGCGAGATACAGCAGCCCGCCGACGAGGCGGATGGCGTAGAACGGATACGTCGCCTTCACGCTCTCGACGAAGCTGTAGGTGAGCGTGCCGTCGGCGCCGACCGCGCGCCACATCAGCCCCTGCATCACGCCGGCGATCCACATCGCGGCGATGTAGAGCACGATGCCGATGGTGGCGACCCAGAAGTGCAGGTTGATCGCGCGCACGCTCGCCATCTCGGTGCGGCCGTAGAGGCGCGGAATCAGGAAGTAGAGCGAGCCCATCGAGACGAGCCCGACCCAGCCGAGCGCGCCCGAGTGCACGTGGCCGATCGTCCAGTCGGTGTAGTGCGAGAGCGCGTTCACCGTCTTGATCGACATCATCGGCCCCTCGAACGTGGACATGCCGTAGAACGAGAGCGACACGATGAGGAACTTGAGGATCGGATCGGTGCGCAGCTTGTGCCAGGCGCCCGACAGCGTCATGATGCCGTTGATCATCCCGCCCCAGGAGGGCGCAAGGAGCATGAGCGAGAAGATCATGCCGAGCGACTGCGCCCAGTCGGGGAGCGCGGTGTAGTGCAGGTGGTGCGGCCCCGCCCACATGTAGGTGAAGATGAGCGCCCAGAAGTGCACCACCGACAGCGGGTAGCTGTAGACCGGCCGCCCCGCCTGCTTCGGCACGAAGTAGTACATCATGCCGAGGAAGCCGGCGGTGAGGAAAAAGCCGACCGCGTTGTGCCCGTACCACCACTGCACCATCGCGTCCTGCGCGCCGGCGTACACCGAGTACGACTTCCAGAGCGTCGCCGGGATCGCGGCGCTGTTCACGATGTGCAGGATCGCGACCGTGAGGATGAACGCGCCGAAGAACCAGTTGGCGACGTAGATGTGCGGCACCTTGCGCTTGAAGATGGTGCCGAAGAACACGATCGCGTAGGCGACCCAGACGAGCGCGATCAGCAGGTCGATCGGCCACTCGAGCTCGGCGTATTCCTTGCCCTGCGTGTAGCCGAGCGGCAGCGTCACCGCCGCGGCGACGATCACCGCCTGCCAGCCCCAGAAGGTGAACGCCGCGAGCGCATCCGAGAACAGCCGCGCGTGGCAGGTGCGCTGCACGACGTAGTAGCTCGTCGCAAAGAGCGCCGAGCCGCCGAAGGCGAAGATGACGGCGTTCGTGTGCAGCGGCCGCAGCCTGCCGTAGGACAGCCACGGCACCCCGAAGTTGAGCTCGGGCCAGAGCAGCTGCGCGGCGATCAGCACGCCGACCGCCATGCCGACCACGCCCCAGACGACGGTCGCGATCGCGAACTGGCGCACGACGGTGTAGTTGTACGTTTCTTCCCGGTGGTTCATGGCGCTGTCTCCCCGCGGCGCATGCTAGGCGCCGCTGCGCCGCAGCGTTTGACCTGCGTCAAAGGTGCTGCGTCAGGGAACGAGGACCGCCGCGCCCGAAAGGCGCCCGGCGCGCAGCCGCGCGAGCGCCTCGTTCGCCTGCGCGAGCGAAAACGTCGTCGTCGCGACCTCGAGCGGCACGCGCGCGGCGACCCGCATGAACGCCTCGCCGTCGGCGCGCGTGAGGTTCGCGACCGAGCGCACGCAGCGCTCGCCCCAGAGGATCGCGTACGGAAACGACGGGATGTCGCTCATGTGGATGCCGGCGCAGACGACGCGGCCGCCCTTTTTCACCGCGCGCAGCGCCTGCGGAACGAGCGCGCCGACCGGCGCGAACAGAATCGCCGCATCGAGCGGCTCGGGCGGCGACTCGTCCGAGCCGCCCGCCCAGTGCGCGCCGCAGGCGCGCGCGAACGCCTGGGCGTCCGAATCGCCCGGGCGCGTGAACGCGTAGACGCGCCGCCCGTCGGCGCGCGCGACCTGCGCAACCAGGTGCGCCGCGGCACCGAACCCGTAGAGACCGAGCGCTGGCGCGTCGCCGGCGAAGGCGTAGGCGCGCTGGCCGATCAGGCCGGCGCAAAGAAGCGGCGCTGCCGCGACGTCGCTGTAGCGCTCAGGGATCGAAAAACAGAACCGTTCGTCGGCGAGCGCGTATTCGGCGTAGCCGCCGTCGATGTGAAACCCGGTGAAGCGCGCGCGCTCGCAGAGGTTTTCGCGCCCGATGCGGCAGTACTCGCAGCCGCCGCAGCTTGCGCCGAGCCAGGGGATGCCGACGCGGTCGCCGGCGCGAAAGCGCTCCGCGCCGGCGCCGCAGGCGAGGACCTCGCCGACGATCTCGTGGCCGGGCACGAGCGGCAGCCGCGGCGGCGCGAGCTCGCCGTCGGCGATGTGCAGGTCGGTGCGACAGACGCCGCAGGCGCGCACGCGCACGAGCACTTCGCCCGGCCCCGGTTCGGGGACCGCGACCTCGTCCAGCGCGAGCGGCCGTCCGGCCGCGTGCAGGCGCATCGCGCGCATCAGCGATCGTCCGAGAGCACGTCGGTGCCCGGGCGCTCGAGGTCGTCGAACTGCCCGCCCGCGAGCGCGCGCCAGAAGATCCAGCCCGTCAGCAGTACGAGCGCGACCGACAGAGGAACGAGGACGATGAGGCTTTCCATGGCCCGTCTCCGGTCGCCGCGCCGCCGGCGGCGCGCGCGGCGTTCAGTACCACGATGAAGGAGCTCGCCGCCATGCCGAGCGCCGCCTCCCACGGTCCGACGAAGCCGCCCGCGGCGAGCGGCAACGCAACGAGATTGTAGGCGCTCGCCCAGGCGAAGTTCTGCCGCACGATGCGCATCGCGCGCCGCGCGACCGCGAAGCACTCGGCCGCGGCCGCAAGGCGCGCTTCGGTGCGCTCGGCAAGCAGCACGAAATCGGCGCGCGCCTGCGCGGCGTCGGCGCCCGAGCCGATCGCGATCGCGGCGTGCGCGCGCGCGAGCACCGGCGCGTCGTTCAGCCCGTCGCCGACCATCGCGACGATGCGGCCCTCGCGCTGCAGCCGCTCGACGTACGCGATCTTTTCCTCGGGCGTCGCGCCGCCGACGAAGCGCGCGATCTCAAGCCGCGAAGCGAGCGCGCCGACCGCCTCCGCGCGGTCGCCGCTCACGAGGTGCAGCCGCAGGCCCGACTGCGCGAGCGCGCGCACCGTCTGCGCGGCGTCGGCGCGCAGCGCGTCCTCCAGCCAGAACACCGCGAGCCAGCCGCGCTCGTCGGCGAGCCACACCGGGGTCGCCGCCCGATCCGGCGGCGCCGCTTCGGGCGCCGGCGCACCGGCGAGCTCCGCGCAGAACGCGGCGGTGCCGATGCGCACGCGCCCGGCGTCGCCGCGCGCGGCGATGCCTCGCCCGGGATGGTTTTCGAGCCCGCTCAGCGGCGCGCGCGGACCCGGCCCGTCGAATGCGCGCGCAAGCGGATGCGTCGCACCGGCCTCGAGCGCGCGCGCGAGCGCAAGGCACGCCGCCTCGTCGGCGGTGCCGAACGTGCGCAGCCCGCGCAGGCTGAAGCGCCCGCGGGTCAGCGTTCCGGTCTTGTCGAGCACGACGTCGGTCGTCGCGGCGAGCGTCTCCAAGGCGCTTGCGCGCTTGAGCGCCACACCCGCCTGCATCAGGCGGCCGGCCGCCGCCGAAAGCGCGAGCGGCGCCCCGAGCGCGAGCGCGCACGGGCAGGTGGCGACCAGCACCGCGATCGCGATCCACGGGTCCGCCGAGTGCCACCACGCGAACGCGGCGGTCGCGAGCACCGCCCAGGTGGTCGCGTGCGCGATTCGGTCGGCGAGCGCGACAAGGCGCGGTTTTTCCGCCGCCGCGCGTTCGGCAAGCCGCGCGATCGCCGCGGCGCGCGTGCCGCTTCCGGCGCGCTCGGCGCGCACGACGATCGGCTGCTCGAGATTGAGCGTGCCGGCGGCGACGCGCGCGCCCGCGGATTTTGCGATCGGAGCCGGCTCGCCGGTGAGCAGCGACTCGTCCACCGTGGAACTGCCGGCCTCGACGGTGCCGTCGGCCGGGACGCGCTCGCCCGCCGGAACGAGCACCCGGTCGCCCGCGACGAGCGCGTGCGCCGCGACGCGCTCGACGGAGCCGGGGTCGGTCGGATCGCGCAGGCGCAGCGCGGACTCCGGCACCCAGCGCGCGAGCCGGTCGAGCGCGCGCGCCGCGCGCTGGCGCACCGCGAGCTCCAGATAGCGCGCCGCAAGCAGCAGGAACACGAGCATCGCGATCGAATCGAAGTACACCGCGCCCGCGCCGGTGAACGTCGCCCAGGCGCTCGCGGAAAACCCGGCGGCGATGCCGATCGCGATCGGCGTGTCCATGCCGGGGCGCAGGCGCCGGATCTCGCGCGCGGCGCCCGCAAAAAACGGTCCGCAGGAAAAAATGAGCACCGGCAGCGTGAGCGCGAACGCCGCCCAGCGCATGAGGTTCTCGGCCTCGGGCGCGAGCGTGCCCGCGCCCTCGTCGATATAGGCCGGAAACGCGTACATCATCGTCTGCATCGCGCCGAAGCCGGCGACGAACAGTCGCCACAGCGCCGCGCGCCGCTCGTCGCGCTCGACGAGCGTCTGGCGCTGCGGGTCCCACGGCGCCGCGTCGTAGCCGATCGCGCGCACCGCAGCGATGATCGCCGAGGGGCGCGTCGCGCGCGGGTCCCAGGCGACGGTCGCGCGGTGCGTGGCGTAGTTGACGCTCGCGCGGCGAACGCCCGGTGTGCGCGCGAGCGTCTGCTCGACGAGCCACAGGCAGGCGGCGCAGCGCACGCGCTCGAGGATCAGCGTCGCCTCGAGCAACCCCTCGCCCGCGGGCGCCGCGAACTGCGCGAGCGCCTGCGGCTCGTCGTAGGCGGCAGCGGGGGCACACGGCTGCGGTGCCGGCGCCGGCGCGGTGCGCGTCTCGTAGTAGCGCTCGAGGCCGCCCGCCGCGATCGCGGTCGCGACCGCCTCGCAGCCGGCGCAGCAAAACTCGCGCACGGCACCCGCGACCTGCGCGCGCCAGCGACCCGGGGCGTCGACCGGAAGACCGCAGTGAAAGCAGGCGGCGCTCACCGCACAGCGCTAGGGCGAGCGGGCGCTCGCCTTCTCCTCGTCGGACGCCCAGATGCCGTCCCACTTCTCCCCGGGAAACGCGAACACGACGCTCTGCGGCTTGCCCGGCTGCGCCGGAACCGCGACGCTCGCGCTGCGCGTCGCGCCACCGAGCGCGGCGCTCACGCGATAACGGCCTTGCGGCAGCCTCAGCACGCACATCGGGCCGGGGGCGACGGTGCGCAGAAGCGGCTTTCCCGCGGCGTCGGCGACCGTCACTTCGGCGTCGGCGAGAAAGCCGCCGCGCTTTTTCGTCACGAACGCGAGCTTCAGGTTCGCTTCGGCTTCGAGCGCCGCAAGCGCCCGTCGCTCCTCGACCCCCGCCCCGCCGCAGGCGTAGCGCACGTCGCCCTCGGTCGCGAACGCAAGCGGCTGCGCGGCCGAATGCGGCGCCGTCGCGGTAAGAAGGAGCGCCGCCGCCCGCACCGCGCGCCCGATCCGGGACCGCAGGCGGATGCGGCGTGCCGAAAGCGCGGCAGGTGCGGGTTCGGCCATGCGCGATTCTCCGGGCTCGTCGTCCGAAACGAAGCCGCATGCTAAGCGGGCGGAACGCGCGCCGCTTGACCTGCGTCAAACCGCGCCGGCCGCCTGCGCGCGCCCGCTCGGCTAGACTCGCGCGCATGTTCCGCCATCGGCTCGCGCCGCTCCTTGCGCCGCGCTCGGTCGCGCTCGTCGGCGCAAGCGACCGTCCCGGCTCGCTCGGGCGCATCGTCTGGGAGAACCTCGCCGCCGGCGGCCTGAAGGGCGATTTGTTCGCGATCAACCCGAAGTACGCGAGCGTCGGCGGCGCGCCCTGCCATGCGCGGCTCGCCGATCTGCCGCGCGCGCCGGACCTCGCGGTGCTGGTGACCCCGGCGCGCACGGTGCCGGCGCTGGTGGCCGAAGCGGCCGCCGCGGGCGTTCGCGCCTGCGCGATTCTGACGAGCGGGTTTTCGGAAGCGGGCGAGGCGGGCCGTGCCCTTCAGCGCGAGATGCTCGCTGCGGCGCGCCGCGGCGGCGTGCGGCTGCTCGGGCCCAATTGCCTCGGGCTGATGCGCACCGACGCGGGCCTGAACGCGACGTTCTCGCCGGTGACGGCGCGGCCCGGGACGCTCGCGCTCGTGTCGCAGTCGGGGGCGATCTGCACCGCGATCCTCGACTGGGCGCACCCGACCGGCATCGGGTTTTCGAGCGTCGTCTCGCTCGGCGGCGCCGCGGACGTGGACTTCGGCGAGGTGCTCGATTTTCTCGTCGCCGACCCGCAGACCGATGCGATCCTCATGTACGTCGAGGGCGTCGCCGATGCGCGCCGGTTCGTCTCGGCGCTCCGCGCCGCGGCGCGCACCAAGCCGGTGGTGGTGCTCAAGGTCGGGCGCTACGCCGCCGGCACGCGCGCCGCTTCGAGCCACAGCGGCGCGCTCATGGGCAGCGACGCGGTGTTCGACGCGGCGCTGCGCCGCTCGGGCACGGTGCGCGTTCGGACCTACACGCAGCTTTTCGCCGCCGCGCGCATCCTCGCCGCCTGCCGCGAGATCCCGGGCGAGCGGCTCGCGATCCTCACGAACGGCGGCGGCCCCGGGGTGATGGCCGCAGACAGCGCGGCGGAAAACGGCGTGCCGCTCGCGGCGCTCGCGCCCGAGACGATCGCGCGGCTCGATGCGAAGCTGCCGGCGCAGTGGTCGCGCGCGAACCCCGTGGACATCATCGGCGATGCGCCGCCCGAGCGCTTTCGCGAGGCGGCGGCGGCGCTGCTCGACGATCCGGGAGTGGACGCGCTGCTCGCGATGTACAGTCCGGTCGCGGTGACGCCGCCCGAGGCGGCGGCGCAGGCGCTCGTCGAGGCGATCGCGGGCCGAAAGAAGCCGGTGCTCGGCGCCTGGCTCGGGCGCGTGGATCCGGGCGCAACGCGCGCCTGGCTCGAGTCGCGCGGGGTGCCGAATTTCTACACCCCGGAAAACGCGGTCGAAGCGTTCTCGTTCCTGTGCGCCTACCGGCGCAACCAGTTGCAGCTCATGGAGGTGCCGCCCGCCGCGGCGCCTGCGCACGCCGAGCGCGCGCCGGACCTCGCCGCCTGCGCCGCGATCCGCGACGCGGCGCTCGCCGCAGGCCGAACGGTGCTCACCGAGCACGAGGCAAAGCGGCTCCTTGCCGCCTTCGGCCTGCCGGTGCCGCGCACGATCGTCGCGCAGAGCGCCGAGCAGGCGGTCGCCGCGGCGCGCGAAATCGGCTTTCCGGTCGCGCTCAAGATCCACTCGCCCGACATCACGCACAAGTCGGAGGTGGGCGGCGTGCGCCTCGGCCTTGCGAACGCCGACATGGTCGCCGAGGCGTTCGAGGCGACGTTGCGCCATGCGCGCAGGCTGCGCCCTGAGGCGCGCATCGAGGGCGCGACGGTGCAGCCGATGCTGCGCTATCCCCACCAGCGCGAGGTGCTCGTCGGCGTCGCCACCGACCCGGTGTTCGGGCCGGTCGTCACCTTCGGCGCGGGCGGCGTCGCGGTCGAGGCGGTGCGCGACACCGCGGTAGCGCTGCCGCCGCTCAACGCGGCGCTCGCGCGCGAGCTCGTCTCGCGCACGCGGGTCGCGCGCCTGCTCGAGGGCTACCGCGACGTGCCGCCGGCCGACCTCGAGGCGCTCGTCGCGATCCTCGAAGGCGTCTCGCGCATGGTGTGCGCGCTCGCCTGGCTCGCCGAGATGGACCTCAACCCGGTGCTCGCGCATCCGGGCGGCGCGGTGATCGCCGATGCGCGCGTCGTGGTCGATCCGGCGCGGCGCGAGCGGCCGCCGCGCTACGGCCACATGGCGATTCATCCGTACCCGGCGGAGCTCGAAGGCGAGATCGTGCTGCGCGACGGCAGTCGCGTTCCGGTGCGTCCGATCCGTCCGGAGGACGCCGCGCTCGAGCTGCGGTTCTTCGCGCGGCTTTCGCCGCGCACGCGCTATCAGCGCTTTCACCACGAGCTGGCGCAGCTTCCGCCGCAGATGCTCGCGCGCTTCACACAGCTCGACTACGACCGGGAACTGGCCCTCGTCGCGCTCGAGCCGGCGAGCGGCGAGTTCGTCGCCGTCGGGCGCTACTTTCCGAACCCCGACGGCGAGAGCGCCGAGTTCGCGCTCGCGGTCGCCGACGACTGGCAGCGGCGCGGGATCGGGCGCGCGCTCCTCGAGCGCCTGTGCGAATGCGCGCGCGCGGCCGGCTACCGCGCGCTCTGGGGGCACATTCTCAACTTCAACCTGGACATGCTCGCGCTCGCCGCGCATCTCGGGTTCGTCGAGGCCGGCCGCGACGGCGACGTGGTGAGCGTCGTTCGCCGGCTATAGCCGGCGGCTATTCGGGTTATCGCCCGCGGCGATTGATCGGCGCGGCGCTCGTCGGTAAGCTCGCGTCCCATGCGCGAAGGAAGCCTGGAAGCCCCGACCCGCCATCCGCTCGACTGGAAGAGCGAGGCGTTCTACGACGAAGAAAAGGCGTTCAAGGAGCTCGAGCGCGTTTTCGACATCTGCCACGGCTGCCGTCGGTGCGTGAACCTGTGCACCGCGTTTCCGACGCTGTTCGACCTGGTGGACGCCTCGAGCACGATGGAGGTGGACGGGGTCGCAAAGAGCGACTACTGGAAGGTCGTCGACCAGTGCTACCTCTGCGACATGTGCTTCCTCACGAAGTGTCCGTACGTGCCGCCGCACCCGTGGAACGTGGACTTCCCGCACCTGATGCTGCGCGCAAAGGCGATCAAGTTCAGGAAGGGCGGGGCGAAGCTGCGCGACCGGCTGCTTTCCTCCACCGACGCCGTCGGGCGGCTCGCGGCGATTCCGGTCGTCGCGCAGACGGTGAACGCCGTCAACCGCAACCGCGCGGCGCGCGCGGCGATGGAAAAGGTGCTCGGCGTGCACCACGAGCGGGTGCTGCCGCCGTATGCGCCGCGCAAGTTCCGCGCGAGCGCCGAGCCGGCCGGCGGCTTCGCGGTGCGCGACGGCGAGCGCACGCGCGGCAAAGTCGCGCTCTTTTCGACCTGCTACGTCAACTACAACGAGCCGGGCATCGGCCACGATCTGCTCGCCGTGCTCGCGCACAACGAGATCCCGTGCGCGCTCGTCGAGGCCGAGGCCTGCTGCGGCATGCCGAAGCTCGAGCTCGGCGACCTCGAGTCGGTCGCGCGGCTGAAGGAGCGTAACGTCCCGGCGCTCGCGCGCCTTGCGCGCGAGGGGTGGGCGATTCTGACGCCGGTGCCCTCCTGCACCCTGATGTTCAAGCAGGAGCTGCCGCTCATGTTCCCGGAGGACGCCGACGTCAAGGCGGTAAAAGAGGCGATCGTCGATCCCTTCGAATACCTCGTGGCGCGCGCAAAGGACGGGCTGCTGCGCAAGGACTTCAAGGCGCCGCTCGGCAAGGTGTCGTACCACGTGCCCTGCCATCTGCGCGTGCAGAACATCGGCCAGAAGACGCGCGAGCTGCTCGAGATGATCCCGGGCACGAGCGTCAACCTCGTCGAGCGCTGCTCCGGGCACGACGGCACCTGGGGCGTGAAGGTCGAGTTTTTCCGCAACGCGATGAGAATCGGCGCGCCGGTGTTCCGCCAGATGGCCTCGGGCGAACCCGACTGGGTGTCCTCCGACTGTCCGATCGCCGCGCGCCACATCCGCCAGGGCATGGGGGGCGAGGCGCCGCAGGCGCAGCCCGCGCACCCGATCTCGCTGCTGCGCAAAGCCTACGGCGTCTGAACGCATCGCCACCGCGGCGCGGCTCGGTGCCGCGGTCTTTCTCGCCGCGCTCGCCTGCGGCTGCGCGGCGCCCGCACCGCGCGGCGAGGCGCTCCAGTTCGCGCTGATGGGCGACATGCCCTACTCCGAAGCGCAGGCGCGGTTGCTCGATACGATGATCGAGGACATGAACCGCGCCCCGCTCGCGTTCGCGGTGCACGTGGGCGACATCACGTCCGGCCGCGGCCCGTGCACCGACGAGTGGCTCGCGGCGCGAAAGGCGCAGTTCTCCCGCATCCGCGCGCCGTTCGTGCTGCTTCCGGGCGACAACGAATGGACCGACTGCCACCGCAGCGGCTTCGAGCCGCGCGAGCGGCTGGCGAAGTGGCGCAGTCTCTTCTGCGCGCCGGTCGCGCTCGCCGGCTTCTCCCGCCAGCCGGGCAAGTACTGCGAGCATGTGCGCTGGGAGGCCGAAGGCGCGGTGTTCGTGGGGCTCAACGTGCCGGGCAGCAACAACAACCTGGAGCGCGATCCCGAGGAGGCCGCCGAGCGCATGCAGGCGGTCTTCGCCTGGCTCGACGCCGCCGAGGCGATCGCGGGCGATCGCGCGAAGCTCTTCGTCCTCATGCAGGCGAACCCGTTCGTGCCGCCGGCGGCGGGCGCGCCCGACGGCTATGCGGCGCTGCGCGCCCGGCTTGCGCGCCTTGCGTCGGCGCGCCCCGGGCGCGTCGTGCTCGTACACGGCGACACGCACACCTTCCGCGACGACGAACCGCTGCCCGGCCTTCGCCGCATCGAGGTCTTCGGCGCCCCGCACGTCCGCTGGCTGCGCGCGCGGCTCGGCGGCG
>JAOAFL010000059.1 GCA_026416295.1 Burkholderiales bacterium
CCCCGCGGTAGTGCGCGAGGTTCTCGAGCGTTCGCATGCCGAAGGAATTCGGCCGCGGCGAGATGCCGACGATCGCGACCGAGCGCGGCGCAAGGAGCGGCGCGAGCCGCTGCCCGTCGTAGAGCGCCCGCGCGCTCATCCGCGCACCCGGGCGGCGAAAAGCGGACCGTCGTCGTAGGCGAGGACGACGAGCTCGGCGCGCGCGCCGACCGCAAAGCCCTCGGCGACGCCGAGAAGCCGCGTCGCGATGCGAAGGCCGTCGTCCAGGTCCACGATGCCGACCCGGTAGGGCGCCTCGTGGGCGAACACCGCAGGCGCCGCGTGCACCACGGTCGAGGAATACACCGTGCCGCCCGGGCGGAGTTCCACCCACTCGACCGAACGGTGCCAGCAGTGCGGGCAGAAAGGCCGCGGCGGGAACGCTAGGCGCGCGCAGGCCGCGCAGCGGGTGGTGGTCAGGCGGCCTTCGGCGAGCGCACGCCAGAAGCGCTCGGTGAACTCCGAGCACCGCGGCGGCCAGGGACGGCGTCCGGCCACCCGCTCGATCGCGAGCCTCATGCGCGCGCCTCCAGCACGTGAACGAGCGCCGCATTGTAGTTTCCGAGCTCGCAGGCGGCGACCCCGATTTCGGCGCCGGCGACCTGACGCTCGCCCGCGCGCTGGCGCAGCTGCTCGGCGAGTTCCACGAAGGCGTAGAGCGGCGAGATGTAGGGCGGATGCCCGCGCGAGAGCAACCCGCCCGAGGTGTTGATCGGAATGCGGCCGCCGAGCGCGGTCTCGCCGGCAGCCGCCGCGTGCGCGCCGCGCCCGCGCGGCGCAAAGCCGAGGGCTTCGGAGACGAGCACCTCGACGATCGTCGCCGGCGCATAGAGCTCCGCGAGGTCCACGTCCTGCGGACCGATCCCCGCTGCGGCGAACGCGGCGCGCCCGGCGCGCGCCGCGGCGTCGAACGCGATCATGTCGTTCGGCACCTCCGAGATCTGGTGCGCGCCCTCGTGGTAGAAGCCGCGACCGCGAACGCGCGCGTAGGGACGCCCGAGCGAGCGCGCGACCTCCTCGCGCGCGAGCACGAGGCACGCGGCGCCGTCGGACATCGGCGCGACCTCGTAGAGCCCGAGCGGCTCGACAATCGGCCGCTGCGCGAGCACCTCTTCGAGCGTCACCGGCCGCCGGTACTGCGCGAGCGGATTGAGCGAGGCATGGCGCCGGTTCTTCACCGCGACCGTCGCGAGCGCCTCGCGCGCGACGCCGTGCTCGTGCATGTAGCGCACCGCGTCCATCGCGTACCACGACAGCGGCGTGAAGCCGAAGGGCACGTGAAAATCGAGGTCGCCGGTCGCGCGCATGATGAGGTTCATGTGCTCGGGCGAGGGCGTCGCGGTCTCGAAGTTCGCGCCGAGCGCGAGCGCCACTTCCGCCCGGCCGCTCGCGATCGCCTCGGCCGCGGCGTCGAACGCGAGGCCCCCGGTCATGCCGTCGCCGAGCACTTCGACGAGCACCCCGCTTGTCGCCACGCGCAGCCAGTTCGCCATGAAGGTGCCGAAGTAGCGCTGCGGCGTATACGGGCGAGGATGCGTGAAGACGAGCGCGCCGATCGACTCCTTCGGAAGCCCCGCGTCCGCCATCGCCGCGAGCACGCAGCCGGCGAGCGTCTCGTGCTCGAGCGCCTGCAAGGGTGCCTCGCGCGGCCGCTGGATGCGCCCGCAGGGAACGGCGGCGGCGCCCACCAGCGCGACGCCGGTCATTGCGGCGGGGGACTTTCGCGGGCTAGCATGCGGCCTTCCTTATCCGGGGAGAACCGATGGGTGTCAAGCAGCTTTTCGATCTCGGCGGGCGAACCGCGCTCGTCACCGGCGGCTCGCGCGGACTCGGCCTCCAGATCGCCGAGGCGCTCGGCGAAATGGGCGCGCGCCTTGCGCTCACCGCGCGAAAGAAGGAGGAGCTCGATGCCGCCGTCGCGCATCTGGCGAAGCTCGGCATCGAGGCGCATGCCTGGGTCTGCGATCTGTCGCGGCGCGAGACGATCCCGCCGGTGTTCGATGAAGTGCTCGAGAAATTCGGTCGCGTGGACATCCTCGTCAACAACGCCGGCGCCGTCTGGGGCGCACCGGCCGAAGAGCATCCGCTGGAAGCCTGGGACAAGCTCGTCGCGCTCAACCTCATCGGCACCTTCGTCATGTCGCAGCAGGCGGCGAAGAAATCGATGATCCCGGCCAGATGGGGCCGGATCGTCAACGTCGCCTCGGTCGCGGGGCTCTTCGCGAGCGATCCGGCGCTCGTGAAAACGGTCTCCTACAACGCCACGAAGCACGGCGTCGTCGGCATGACGAAGCAACTGGCCGCCGAATGGGGCGAGCACGGCATCACCGTGAACGCGATCTGCCCCGGGTTCTTTCCGTCGAAGATGACGCGGGCGACGCTGGAAGCCGCAGGCGAACTCGTGCGCCGCGCCACCCCGACGCGGCGCCTCGGGGGCGAAGAAGACCTGAAGGGCATCGCGGTGCTGCTCGCCTCGGAGGCGGGGCGTCACATCACCGGCCAGGCGATCGCGGTGGACGGCGGGGCGACGCTGATATGAGCGGCGCGGTCTCGCCCGAGGTCGGCGCGTTCCTGAAGAGAATCCGCTTCGCCGATCACCTCGGCATCCAAGTCGAGTCGCTCGAGAAGGGCATCGCGCGGCTTTCGCTCGAAGTAAAGCCCGAGTACACGACGAGCTGGGGCACGGTGCACGGTGGCGCGGTGCTCGCGCTGCTCGACGTCACGCTCTCGATGGCGGCACGCACGCTCTACGATCAGCCGCGCTCGATCATGACGATCGACCTTTCCACCCACTTCATCGGCACCGCGACCGGGGTCCTGCGCGCCGAAGGGCGCGTGCTTCGCGCCGGAAACACGACGATCTTCTGCGAGGGCGAGGCGCGCTCGGAGGCGGGCGCGCTCGTCGCAAAGGCGGTCGGCACCTTCCGCGCGCGGTCACCGAAATAGATTCGGTCGCCGATCGCGGTCGACCGGCCCAACCGGGCAGCGCAGTCACGATCGGCTCTTCCGCGTGGCTCGCTCGGCCGGTGGGATAATTGCCGGACACCCAATGCGATCCGCCCGTACCTTCGTCAACCGAGATCCACGCAACCAGCCCGCCTACGGGCTCGCGGAAGCCGCCCGGTATGTCAGACTGCCTGTCGCGACGCTGCGATCGTGGGTCGTCGGCCGCGCCTATCCCAAGGCGCAGGGTGTTGGCCGCTTCGAGCCTCTGATCCATCCGCCGCGCCGTCAGCCGCTGCTGCTTTCCTTCTGGAACCTCGTCGAGGCCCATGTTCTGCGGTCTCTGCGCACCGAACACGGCATATCCTTAAAGGCGGTTCGTGCTGCCCTGCACTACGCCGAGCGCAAGCTCGGTATCGAGCGTCTGTTGCTCCGCAAGGAGCTCTGTACCGGCGCCGGCCGGATGTTTCTCGACCATTACGGAAAGCTGATCGATCTGTCGGCCTCCGGGCAGCTCGCGATGCGCGAACTTTTCGAACAGCACCTCAAGCGCATCGAGTGGGACGCCTGGAAGTTTCCGGTTCGCCTGTACCCGTTTGTGACCGTGGAACTTGCCGCGTCCCAAAAACCCATTGTCATCGATCCGAGGATCGCGTTCGGTCGGCCAGTCCTGATCCGTGCCGGCGTCGCCACCGCGACCATCGTGGAACGCATCGACGCCCGGGAGACCGTCGAGGACCTCGCTGCGGACTACGGACTGAGCGTCACCGAGATCGAACAGGCCGTGCTGTTTGAGCGCGCCGCCTGACGAGCCTGTTTTCTTCACGGATCGCGACCTCGGTACGCGCTTCCCTGAAATTCTCGTGGAAGCGGGGCTCAGGGTCGAGCGACACCGCGACCATTTCGCGCCCGAAAGCCCCGACGACCTGTGGCTGAGAGCGGTCGCTGAAAAGGGCTGGATTGCCGTCAGCCACGACGCGCGCATCCGTTACAAGCCGAACGAGAGGGATGCGGTCATCCGCCATCGGGTAAGGCTTCTGATCGTCGTCGGCAAGGCGCCGTTTCCGGAGCTGGCGAGGCACTTCGTGGCCACCGCCAACAGAATCCGGGCATTCATCGCGGCGCACAAGGCGCCGTGGATCGCGAAGGTTTACCGCCCGACGGAAAAAGAGCTTGCACGGAACCCGCAAGCGCCGGGAACAGTGACGCTCTGGTATCCCCCGCGACGTCGTTGAGCGGGCTGCTTCGCCTCACGCTTCCGGGACTGTCTACTTTGCAAAGAGCCGCCGTCCGCTCCAGAGCCAGGCAAGGCCCGCTGTCTGGACGGCCCAGAGGCCGGCGAGCGCCCAGCCGTAGGCCTCTGGCGCGTAGCCGCGCGACGTCTGCGGCCAGCGGTCGAGCACCAGTCCCACCGCCCACTGGCCGGTGAACATCCCGGCGAAGACGAAGACGTTGAGCGCGGTGTTCGCGCGCCCGGCCATTTCCTTCGGAAAGCGGCGCGAATAGAGCGCGTAGGCGAGCACGACCGAAGTGGCGCAGCCGAAGTAGAGGCTCCAGAGCGCGACCGGTGCGAACCGGACGCCGAGGGCGAGCAACAGCAGGCATACCGAGGCGATCGCCACCCCGCCCGCGAGCAGCGATATGGAACTCACGCCGCGGCGGCCGAGCAGGTCGGCGGCGCGTCCGAAGCCGAGGTAGCCGGCGATCATCGCTAGGCCGAAGACGAGCAGCGCTTGCGCGATTTGCGCGCGGCTGTAGCCGGCGACATCGCGCAGCCAGGTCGCGACCCAGAGGGTACCCAGCGAGACCGCCGCCATCTGGCTCGCGCCGACCGCGAGCGCGACCCGCCAGAACGCCGGATCGCGCCCGATGCTCGCGAATTCCCGAAGCTGCACCGAAAGCGGCGCCGGCCGCCGCTCGCCCGGTCGCTCCGGCACGACGAACGCGAGCAGCGCGCACACCGCGAGGTTGAGTGCGACGAGCCCTCCGAACACCTCGCGCCAGCCGAAAAACCGCAGCGCCCCCTCGAGCGGCACGCTCGCCGCGATCGCCCCCACCATCCCGGTCGAGAAGGCGATGCCGTTCAGCGTCGCAAGCTGCCCCGGCGGGAACCACAGCGCGAAGGCCGCCATCGAGGCCATGAGCCCGGCCGATACCCCCGCCCCGATCAGCGCGCGCGCGGCGGTGAGTTCCATCGCCGAGCCCGCGAGCGCGAACCAGGTGGCGCCCGCCGCGGCGACGAGAAAGAGCGTCGCGTTCACCCGCCGCGGACCGTAGCGATCGAGGAGCAGCCCGACCGGCAGCTGCATCGCGGCGAACGCGAAAAAATAGATTCCGGTGAGCAGGCCGAGCGCTGCGGCATCCAGTCCGAACTCGCGCGCGAGTTCCGGGCCGATGATCGCGTTCGCCGACCGATAGA
Organism: Burkholderiales bacterium; assembly: GCA_026416295.1. Taxonomy (GTDB): domain Bacteria; phylum Pseudomonadota; class Gammaproteobacteria; order Burkholderiales; family SG8-39; genus RBG-16-66-20. The sequence goes on from JAOAFL010000059.1 coordinate 5,402, forward strand.
CGTAGGAGACGAAGTAGCCCGCGAGAAACGGCAGGCAGACGCGAAGGACGAGCGCTGCGCCGGCTCGCGGATCGGCGCGGTCCGAGGGCGGCGTCACTCAGCGCTTTGCGGTTTCCAGTCCGCCGAGGTAGAAGCGGTTCCAGGTGGGCGAAATCACGATCTCGTTCACGCAGGTGCGGGCGGGCATGAGCGCCGCGAAGAGGATCGCGCGACCGAGGTCCTCGGGCTGCGCCATGCGCGCGCGCTCCTCGGGCGAGGGCGGTATCGGGCGCTTATCGAGGATCGGGGTCGCGACCTCGCCCGGCAGGATGCAGGTCGCGCGGATGCCGTTCGCGCCCTCCTCGATGTTGATCGTCTCGGTGAGCGCGATCACCGCCCGCTTGGTCGCGTTGTACGCCGGTCCGGTGAGCGCCGAGGCGTAGCGCCCCGCCCAGGAGGAGATGTTGATGATGAGGCCGTCGCCTCGCGCGCGCATGCCCGCGAGCACCGCATGGCAGCAGTAGAAGACGCCGTCGAGGTTGATCCGGACCACCTCGTCCCAGCCTTCGGCGCTCATGTCGCGAAAGCTTCGCCGGCCGATGTTCGTGCCGGCGCTGTTCACGAGGATGTCGATGCGGCCGTGACGCCGCTCGATGTCCGCGGCGGCCGCTGCGACAGCGCGCCGGTCAGAGACGTCGAGCAGGAGCGCCTCGGCGCTGCCGAGCCCCTTCAGCTCCGCGAGCGCCGCCTCGTTCGTGCGCGCCGTTCGCCCCGAGATCACCACATGGGCGCCCGCGCGCGCGAGTTCCTTCGCCCCGGCAAGGCCGATGCCGCTCGCCCCCCCCGTGATCCAGGCGACGCGGCCGGCGAGTTCAGCGCCGGGCATATTGCGTTGCGCCGAAGAGCACCTCGCGCTCCTTATCCGAGATCGGCCTTTGCCTGCGCCGCTCGGCGAGCACGGTGAAAGCTTTTTGCACCGCCGGGCGGGCGAGCAGCCGCTCGCGCCAGCGCTTGACGTTCGGATACTCGTCTATGCTCACGCCCTGGCGCTCGGGCGTGCGCAGCCAGGGCAGGATCGCCATGTCGGCGATCGTGTACTCGTCGCAGGCGACGTATTCGGATTCGGCGAGCCGCCGCTCGAGCACGCCATAGAGGCGCTTCGCCTCGTTGGTGTAACGCTCGATCGCGTAGGGGATCTTCTGCGGCGCGTAGTCGCGGAAGTGATGCGCCTGCCCGAGCATCGGGCCGATGTGGCCCATCTGGAACATCACCCACTGCATCACCTGCCAGCGCTTCTCGAGGTCCTCGGGCAAATAGCGGCCGGTCTTCGAGGCGAGGTAGAAAAGGATCGCGCCGGATTCGGCGAGCGCAAAGGGCCTTCCCTTCGGCCCCTCGGGGTCCACGATCGCCGGGATCTTGTTGTTGGGCGAGATCCTCAGAAACTCCGGACGGAACTGCTCGCCTGCGCCGATGTCGACCGGGATCACGCGGTAGGGGAGCCCCGTCTCCTCCAGCATGATATGGACCTTGTGGCCGTTCGGGGTCGGCCACGTGTAAAGCTCGATCACGCGGCGCCTCCTATGCGAGCTTGACGAGCTGCTTGCCGAAATTCTCGCCGCGCAGGAGCCCGATCAGACCGCGCGGGGCGGCTTCGATCCCCTCGAGCACCGACTCGCGGTACTTCAGCTTTCCGCTGCGGTAAAGGTCCATGAGCGCCGCGTTCGCCTCGCCGTAGCGGTCGCGCCAGTCGAACACGATCATGCCCTGCACGCGGATGCGGTTGACGAGGATCGCGCGGAAGTTGCGTACGCCGTAGGGCTCGACGGCGTTATAGTCGGAGATCAGGCCGCAGACGACGATGCGCGAGAACGGGTTCATGAGCCGCAGGAGCGTATCGAGCACCTCTCCGCCGACGTTCTCGAAATACACATCCACGCCCTTCGGCGCGGCTTCCTTGAGATCGCGGTAGAGATTGCCCGCCTTGTAGTCCACGCAGGCGTCGAAGCCGAGTTCGTCCTTCACGTACGCGCACTTGCGCGCGCCGCCCGCGATGCCGACCACGCGCGCGCCCCAGTGCTTCGCAAGCTGCCCGACGACGCTGCCCACCGCGCCGGAGGCGGCCGACACCACCACGGTTTCGCCCGGTTTCGGCTGGCCGATCTCCTTTAGCCCGAAGTACGCGGTGCGCCCCGGCATGCCGAGGCAGCCGAGGTAGTAGGAAAGCGGCGCTGCGCGATCGTCCACCTTGGTCGCCAGTTCCCCCTTGCCGCACCAGTAAAGCTGCCAGCCGGCGTGCACCGTCACCTTGTCGCCGCGGCGAAACGCCGGATGGCGCGACTCGAGCACCTCGCCCGCCGTCTCGCCGGTCATCACTTCGCCGACTTCGACGCCGCGCACGTAGCTTTTTTGCTGGCTCATGCGACCGCGCATGTACGGATCGAGCGAAAGCCAGAGGTTCCTCACGAGGATTTCGCCTTCCTTCGGCGAAGGCAGCGGCGACTCGACCAGCCGGAAGTTCTCCTCGGTCACCCAGCCGGTCGGGTGGCTCGCGAGCGTCCAGGCCTTGTTCGCGGTCATCGCGCCGCCTCGAGCGCGGCAAACCGCGCAAGGTGATGCTCGGCGTCGCCCCACTCGCCCGCGATCACCGTCAGCCGCCGGAACGTGTGGCTCACCTTCATCTCCTCGCTCATGCCCATGCCGCCGTGAAGCTGCACCGACTCCTGGCTCACGTGGCGCGCGGCGTCCGAGATCTTGATCTTCGCCGCCGACACCGCGCGCGCGCGCTCGCACGCGTCCGCCGCGCCGTCCACCTTGCTCGCGGCAAGGCAGGCCATCGAACGCGCCTGTTCGGTCGCGATCACCATGTCCACCATGCGGTGCTGAAGCGCCTGGAAGCTGCCGATCGGAACGCCGAACTGCTTGCGGGTCTTCAGATATTCGAGCGTCGCGTCGCAGGCGTACTTCATCGCGCCGACCGCTTCGGCGCAGACGAGCGCGGTGGCGAAATCGGCCGCTTCCTCGATCCACGGCATCGCTTCGCCCTCGGCGCCGAGCAGCTCCGCGCGCGTGTCTTCGAGCAGCACATCGGCCGCGCGCATCTCGTCGAGCGTCACGCAGGGCCTTTGCTTCGTCTCGCCGGCCTCGACGAGAAAGAGGCTTGCGCCCTTTTCGGTTCTCGCCGAGACGACGAGGCGGGCGGCGGCCGGGGCGCCTACGACCGCGACTTTCTCGCCGGAAAGCCGCCAGCCGTCGCCTGCCCGGCGCGCGCGCGTTCCGATCCGCGAAAGGTCGTGGCGCGCGCCCCGCTCGAGGCAGGCGAACGCAAGCCGCAGGCGCCCTTCGACCACCTGCGGCAGGATGGCCCTTTTCTGCGCTTCGCTGCCTGCGCGCGCAAGGAGCCGCGCGGCGACCATCGTCGCCGCGTAGGGTTCGACGAGGAGCGCCTCGCCCGCCGCCTCCATCGGGCCGATCATGTCCACGGCGCCCCCGCCGAACCCTCCGTACTCCGCCGGAATCGGAAGGCCGGTGAGTCCCAGCTCGGCGAGTTGCCGCCAGACGGCCTCGCTCCAGCCCTCGGGGGAGGCGACGATCTTCTTGCGCGCTTCGAAGCCGTAGTCTTTCGCGAGGTAGCGACGGACCGCGTCGGCGAGAAGCTGCTGCTCTTCGCTGTAGTCGAAATTCATCGCGCCTCCTCAGAGCCCGAGCGTCATCTTGGCGATGATGTTTCTCTGGATCTCGTTCGAGCCGGCGTAGATCGTCGTCTTGCGGAAGTTGCAATAGCGCGGCGCGAGCACCCCGGTGAAGCGGTCGAAGCCCGCGGCGCCGTCCGCGGGGCGCACCGCGCGCGCAAGCGGCCCCGCCGCCTGCATGAAGAGCTCCGTGATCGCCTGCTGGATCTCGGTGCCCTTGATCTTGAGAAGCGAGACCTCCGCGCCGGGCGGCTGCCCGGTGCGGCGCATCCGGTCGAGGAATCGCAGATTCGTGATCTCGAGCGCCGCGAGTTCCACCTCTACCCGCGTCAGCTTGTCGCGGAACCGCGGGTCCTCGAGGATCGGCCGGCCGTCGTCGCCCGGCTGGCGCGCCGCGAACTCCTTGAGCCTGGCGAGCTCCCGTTTCGATGCGCCGATGCGGCCGGTGTTCAGCCGCTCGTAGCCGAGCAGGTACTTCGCCACCGTCCAGCCCTTGCCCTCCTCGTACACCAGGTTCTCGACCGGCACCTCGACGTCGTCGAAGAACACCTCGTTCACCTCGTGTCCGCCGTCCATCAGGATGAGCGGCCGCACGGTGATCCCGGGCGACTTCATGTCGATGAGCAGAAACGAAATCCCCTCCTGCTTCTTCGCCGCGTTCGCATCGGTGCGCACCAGGCAGAAGATCCAGTCGGCGTAGTGCCCGAGCGTCGTCCAGATCTTCTGGCCGTTGACGATGTAGCGGTCGCCGCGCCGTTCGGCGCGCGTCTTGAGCGAAGCGAGGTCGGAGCCCGAGCCCGGCTCCGAGTACCCCTGACACCAGAAGTCGTCGCCGTTATAGATGCGCGGAAGAAAGCGCTTTTTCTGCGCCTCGGTGCCGAAGCGAAGCAGCACCGGCCCGCACATCATGAGCCCGAAGGGTACGAGCGGCGGCGCGCCCGCATAGCCGCATTCCTCCTCGAAGATGTAGCGCTCGACCACGCCCCAGCCGGTGCCGCCCCACTCGACCGGCCAGTGCGGCGCCACCCAGCCCTTTTTCGCGAGGATCCGGTGCCAGCGCAGAAGATCCTCCTTCGACAGCTCCTCGTAGTTGGCGACCTTGTCGCGCAGGTCCTGCGGGAGGTTTTCGGCGATCCAGCCGCGCACCTCGTCGCGGAAGGCGAGTTCCTCTTTCGAGTAGTTGAGATCCATCGGGGGGTCCTCCGGCGCCGAGTTTAGCGCAGGCGAACGGCCGCGGCTGCCTTCCGGCCAGCCGCCGCTCGATGACCGGGGGCGCGCTTCGATCCCTTGGCAGGACGTATCAGAACCGCCTTCGCGCCCTCACCTTCGAGCAGCATGCCGCCTGCGTACGCGGAACCGATCGCCGTCGCGCGAGCATCGGCAGCTCGAGCCGCTCGCCCGGAGGTCCTCCGCGCGGAGCCGCGCGCCATCGCGCGCGAGCTGCTCGCGCCGACGGCGGCCGATGCCCGAGGTGCCGGCGCAGTTCGCCCGGACACCGCCCCGCGGCAGCGACGCGATCGACGCGCGGTTCCTCGCTGGAATTCCGGTGAGCGGTTCCTCACACGCGACGCGGCGCCGCTCGTCGGCGCGGATCGTCAGCCCGAAACGAAACGCTCGAGCGCCGCGCGGTCCATTCGACAAATCCGCCAGTCGGGAAGCACCGCCGCGCCCGCCGCCTCGTAAAAAGCGATCGAGGGACGGTTCCAGTCGAGGACGGTCCACTCCATGCGGCTGCAGCCGCGCTCGAGCGCAAGGCGCGCGCAGTACCGCAGCAGCGCCCGCCCGTACCCGCGCCCGCGCGCCTCGGGCACGACGTAGATGTCCTCGAGCCACAGGCCCCGGCGCGCAAGGAACGTCGAGAAGGTCGGGTACCAGAGCGCAAAGCCCACCGCCCGATCGTCCTCCCAGGCGAGCGCCGCCTCGATCACCGGCCGCTCGCAAAACAGCTCCTCGCGCAGCATCTGCGCGTTTCCGGTCACCGCGTGCGCGAGCCGCTCGTATTCGGCGAGCGCTCGCACCAGGGCATAGAGCGCGTCGCAGTCCTCGGGACGCGCCGCGCGGATCTCGGCCATCGCAACGTGCGTTTGCCCGCGCTAAACGATCGAGACGCCGCCGTCTGCGACGATCACCTGCCCGGTGACGAAGGCGGCGGCCTCGGAGGCGAGAAACACCGCGATGCCGCCGATGTCGCGCGGCTCGCCGAGCCTTCGGAGCGGCGTCGTCGCTTCGCGCTCGGCGCGCCGCTTCGGGTCCTCCCACAGCGCGCGCGCGAAATCGGTCTTCACCAGCCCCGGTGCGATCGCGTTCACGCGTACGCCCTTCGGCCCCCATTCGGCAGCGAGGTTGCGAACGAGCTGGTGGTCGGCGGCTTTCGAGATGCCGTAGGCGCCGATCACGGTGTTGGCGAGCAGCCCCGCGATCGATCCCACCACGATGAAGGCCCCGCCGCCGCGTTCCGCCATCGCCGGAATCGTCAGGTTGGCGAGCCAGAGCACGCTTTTCACGTTGTTCAGCCAGACCTTGTCGAGCGCTTCTTCCGGGATCGACGCGAGCGGCCCGTAGTAGGGGTTCGCCGCCGCGTTCGCCACCGCGATGTCCACCCGGCCCCAGGCGTCCTCGGTCGCGCGAACGAGCGCCGCCAGCTCCTCGCGCCGCGACACGTTGCAGGGCTGCGCGCGTACTTCCAACCCCTCGGCCTCGAATTCGCGCCGCACCGCCTCGCACGCGTCCGCCTTGCGGCTGGAGACCATCACGCGGGCGCCCGCGCGCGCGAGCTCCTGCGCGATCGACTTTCCGATGCCGCGGGTCGAGCCGGTGACGAGCGCCACCTTTCCTGTCAGGTCGAACAACGCGGTTGTCATGGCGTTCCGCTATGCGAAATCATGTGCGACTAAATTGACATCCGGGCCGTCCGGATCGAATATCGAAACGCGAAACATCCTGCGCGGCGATCGCCAGCCGCGCTTTTCATCCGCACGCCGTGACGAGGAACCGATCCATGGGCGCTTCCGAACCCCTCGATTCGCTCGCTTCGAGCGCCGCGCTCGAAGACGACTACGCCGGCGACCGGCAATTCGCCACCACGCTCGCGCGCGGGCTCGAGATCCTGCGCTGCTTCACGCCGGGCGAGCCGCTTCTCGGCAACAAGGAGATCTCGCAGCGCACCGGGCTTCCGAAACCGACGGTGTCGCGCCTCACCTATACGCTGACGCGACTGGGGTACCTGCGGCACAACATTCGCCTCGGAAAATATCAGCTCGGCTCGGCGGTACTCTCGATCGGTTATCCGCTGCTCGCTTCGATGAGCATACGCCAGATCGCTCGCCCGTTCATGAAGGAACTCGCCGACCACGCCGGCGGCTCGGTCAACATGGGCATCCGCGACCGGCTGAACATGGTCTACGTCGAGTCCTGCCGCAGCGGAAACGTCGCCACGCTGCCCGATATCGGCACCTCGGTGCCGATCGCGCAGTCGGTGATCGGCCGCGCGTTCCTCTACGCCTGTACGCCCGCCGAGCGCGAGGCGATCCTCAACCAGATGAAGGTCAAACAGCCGGAAATGCTGCGCCGCAATCAGGCCGCGATCGCGAAAAGCCTGGAGGACATCCGCGCGCGCGGCTTCTGCGTCTCGAACGGGGATCTGCGCCGCGAGGTTCATGCGGTCGGGGTCCCGATGCGCCGCAGCGTCGACGGCGAAATCGTCACCTTCAACTGCGGGGTGCCTGCCTTCATGCTGAAGAAGGGTCAGCTCGAGGAAGACATCGGGCCCCGGCTGGTCGCGATGGTGCGAAACATCGAAGCCGCAGTGGGGATCCATTGAGCGCGGTGCTCGAGGCCCGCCACGGGCGGGTGCTGGAACTCGCGATGTGCAATCCGGCGCTGCGCAACGCGCTCACGCCGGAGATTTCCGCGGGACTCACCGCCGCGCTGCGGCGCGCCGCAGAAGACGACGGCATCGGCGCGATCGTGCTGCGCGGCGAGGGCGAGCACTTCTGCGCCGGCGGGAACCTCAAGTCGCTCGCCGAACTGCGCGAGACCGGCTCGAAGCCGGCGCTCATCGAACGCATCGCGGCGGTGAACGAGCTCGCGCGCGCGCTGCGCGCCACCCCCCGGCCGGTGATCGCCGCGGTCGAGGGGCATGCGGCGGGCGCCGGTTTTTCGATCGCGCTCGGCTGCGACCTCGTCGTCGCCGCCGAAAACGCCGTTTTCACGATGGCGTACGTGCGTATCGGCGTCAACCCGGACGCAGGCGGCACCTGGCATCTCGCGCAGGCGCTGCCGCCGCAGCTCGCCGCGGAGGCGGCGCTCACTGCGCGACCGCTCGAAGCGGCGCTCCTTGCCCGCTTCGGCGTCGTCAACCGCGTCGTTCCCGCCGGCCGCGCGCGCGAGGAGGCGCTCGCCTGGGCGGCCGACATCGCTGCCGGCGCGACCGCCGCGATCGGGCGCACGAAGCGGCTTCTGGCGGAGGCGCGCACGCAAGACCTCTCGCGACACCTCGAGCGCGAGCGCGAGTTTTTCGCCGAGGGATTCTTCGGCCCCGAGGGTGCCGAGGGGCTCTCGGCGTTTCTCGAAAAGCGCAAGGCATCGTTTCACAGGTAGCCGCGCTCTGGTAGTCTAGGCGCCCTCGCATCCGAGGAGGGGGGACGCATGATCCGATTCGCCGTTGCGCTGTCGGCGGCCGCGCTCGCCTGTGCCGCCTATGCCCAACAGTTCCCGATTCCCGGCAAACCGGTGCGCATCGTGGTGCCGTTTCCGCCCGGGGGTCAGACCGACATCCAGGCGCGCGCGATCGCCCAGAAGATGACCGAGGCGGGCGGCGTGAACGTCATCGTCGAGAACAAGCCGGGCGCGTCCACGATCATCGGCGCGCGCGAGGTGCAGAAGGCGCCGCCCGACGGGCATACGCTGCTCTACACGATCGCCACCCACGTCCAGGTACCGCACCTGTACCGCACGCCGCCGTGGGATCCGCTGCGCGACTTCACGCCGATCACCGCGGGCGCGCGCTCGGCGACGGTGCTCACCGCGCACGCCTCGCTGCCGTTCAACGACGTGGCTGGTCTCGTGGCTTACGCGAAGGCGAATCCCGGCAAGCTCAACTTCGCTTCCTTCAGCCCCGGTTCCACCTCGCACCTGAACGGCGAGCGGCTGAAGCGCCTTGCGGGGATCGACATCGTGCATGTCCCTTACAAGGGCAGCGCAGACGCGATGAAGGATCACCTCTCGGGCGTGGTGCAGCTTTTCTTCGACGGGCCGACCACGGCGATCCAGAACGCGAGAAGCGGAAAAGTGAAGATGCTCGCGCACGCGGCCGAAACCAGGATGGCGGCGCTTCCGGAGCTTCCGACGATGCGCGAGGCGGGCTACGAGGTCGGCTACTGGGGGTACCTCTGGTTCTGGGGACCGCCCGGCATGGCGCCGGCCACGGTGGACGCGGTCTATCAGCGCCTCGTGCGCGCGATCCGCGATCCCGACATCGTGAAGCTTTTCGCCGACGGCGGCTCGGAAGCCTCCGGCATGCCGCCCGCCGAGATGGCGCGGGTCGCGCGCGAGCTTTACGAGAAATGGGGCGAGGTGATCCGCGAAGTCGGCGTCAAGCTCGACAACTGACCGGCCGACGGCGCGCGCGATGAGCGCCGGACCGCTCGCCGGCATCCGCGTCCTCGAATTCGAGGCGATCGGGCCCGGGCCCTTCTGCGGCATGATGCTCGCCGACATGGGCGCGGACGTGCTGCTCGTGGATCGGCCGGAGGATCCGGGCATCGGACTCGGGCGCGAGCGCCGGTTCGATACGATGCTGCGCGGCCGGCGTTCGGTGACGCTCGACCTGAAATCGCCCGGCGGCGTAGAGGCGGCGATCGCGCTCGCCGAAAGGGCCGACGCGCTCATCGAGGGCTTTCGCCCCGGCGTGATGGAGCGACTGGGGCTCGGGCCGCAGGTGCTCCTTGGGCGCAATCCGCGGCTCGTCTACGGCCGCATGACCGGTTGGGGGCAGACGGGGCCGCTTGCGCCGCGCGCGGGCCACGATATCGACTACATCGCGCTCGCGGGCGTGCTTCATGCGATCGGCCGGCGCGGCGAGGCGCCGGTGCCGCCGCTCAACCTCGTCGGCGACTTCGGCGGCGGCGGCATGCTCCTAGCCTTCGGCATCGTCTGCGCGCTCCTCGAGGCCCAGCGCTCGGGACGCGGTCAGGTGGTCGATGCCGCGATGGTGGAGGGCGCAGCGCTCCTTGCCACGATGTTCTTCGGCATGACGGCCGCCGGCCGCTGGCGCGAGGTGCGCGGCGAGAACGCGCTCGATTCCGGCGCCCCCTGGTACGACGTCTACGAGACGCGCGACGGAAAGCACGTCGCGATCGGCGCGATCGAACCGAAATTTTACGCCGAGCTCCTCGAGCGGCTGGGGCTCTCCGACGAGCCGCTTCCGGCGCAGCATGACCGCGCCGGCTGGCCGCGCCTTCGCGCGCGTTTCGCCGAGGTGTTCCGCGCGAAGACCCGCGACGAATGGTGCGCCCGGTTCGAGGGGTCGGACGCGTGCTTCGCTCCGGTGCTCAGCTTCTCCGAGGCGCGCGCACACCCGCACAACGTCGCGCGCGAGACTTTCGTCGGCGTGGGCGGCGTCCCGCAGCCGGCGCCGGCACCGCGCTTTTCGCGCACGCCCGGCGCGATCCGCAGGCCGCCGCCTGAGCGCGGCGAGGGCGGCGGCGCGGCGCTCGCCGACTGGGGGTTCAGCGCGCAGGAGATCGCGCGGCTGCGCGCCTGCGGCCTCGGCGCGCGAGAGTGAGGCGGTCGGCCGCTCTCTTCCCGCCTACGCGTAGGTGAGCGCCCCGGCCCGGTCGGGCCGATCGAGGTGCGGAATGGTGTTGAAGCTCACGCACCGCACGGCGCGCGCTCCGGCACGCAGTTCGCTCACGCCGGTGTTGCGGGTCTGCAGATTCAGGTCCACCATGCCGCGCGCGGGCATCGAAAGCACTTCGGCGAGCATCGTGGCGATCGGGCCGCCGGAGGTGACCACCAGGATCCGCGTCGCGCCGCTTCGACGCAGGTCCTCGAGCGCGGCGAGGACGCGGGCACGGAAATCGGCGAACGGTTCGTGCGCCGCGCCCTCGAGCCTGCCCTCGGTCCAGGCGTACATCGCCTCGCGAAGCGCGCGAAAATGCGCGCGCCGGTCGGCGGTCGCGAGCCCCGCACCGCGCGTCCACGCGGCAAGGAGCGCGTGGCTGTCGTACTCGTCGAGGCGCGGGTCCTCGCGCGCTTCGAGCGCCTCGCCGTAGCCCTCGGCGATGCCGGCGAGCGTCTCCGCGTGGCGCCGGAGCGAGCCGCGCACGACGAGGTCGAAGCGCGCCGCGCGCTCGGCGAAATATTCGCCGAGCCAGCGCGCCTGCTGCCAGCCGAGGCCCGAGAGCCGGTCGTAATCCTCGGCGCCGAACGAGGCCTGCGCGTGCCGAACGAGCAGGATTTCCGCCATCGGCCGCGATTGTATGGAACAATCGCTGCGTGGAAATCGCCGGCAAGGTCTGCGTCGTCACCGGCGCAGCGAGCGGAATCGGCGCGGCGCTCGCCGCGCGCTTCGCTGCCGAGGGCGCCGCGGGCGTCGTGTGCGCAGACCTCGACGAGCAGGGCGCGCACGCGGTCGCGGAGAAGACGGGCGGATTCGGCCTGCGCTGCGATGTCGCGCGGGAAGAGGACCTGAAGGCGGTGGTGGAGGCAACCCTTGCGCGCTACGGACGGCTGGATGTCTTCTGCTCGAACGCCGGCATCATCGAGCGCGCGGGGCTCGAGGCGCCGCTCGCGGCCTGGCGGCGCACGCTCGAGGTGAATCTTCTTGCGCACGTCGTCGCCGCGCAGCTCGTCGTTCCGGCGATGCTCGCGCAAGGCGGCGGGTACATCGTCGCCACCGCCTCCGCGGCGGGCCTCCTGATGCAGCCGGATTCGGCCACCTACACGGTCTCGAAGCACGGCGCGGTCGCTTTCGCCGAATGGCTTTCGGTCAACTACCACGACCGGGGGATTCGCGTCTCGTGCGTCTGTCCGCAAGGCGTAAGGACGCCGATGCTTCTCGGGCCGCGCGGCGACCGGCGCTCGTTTCTTCTCGAAGGCGCGGTCAGCCCCGACTACGTCGCGCAGTGCGTGGTCGAGGCGATGCGCGAGGAGCGGTTTCTCGTCCTGCCGCACCCCGAGGTCGCGGAGTACGAGCGGCGCCGCGCCGCCGACCGGGAGCGCTGGCTGCGCGGCATGAGGCGCCTGCGCGAGCGCATCGCCTCCGATCCCCGCTTTGGCGACGACGCTCAGCCCAGGTAGCAGGCCCCGGCGACAGGCGCCGGCGCGGGTCGTCTCAGTCGGTCAGCGGAACGCAGCGATACGCGCGCGGGCGCACCTGATCGCCGCCGATCACGCGCTGAATCTGGCCCCGCGGGCAACTGCCGTCGTTCACGTAGACGGCATGGCCGAACGCGAGCGCCCCTGCGACGCGCGGCGGCTCGCTGTCGAGCACCCGGTCCCGCCCGTGACGCCGGATGAACGCCTGAAGCTGGGGATCGTCCTGGGGAATCGGATTCGCGCTGGTCGCAGCGACCGGCGCGGCGGCTGCGGGCCGCGGCGCGGCCGGTCGGTCTCCTGTCGGCCGCTCGTCCGCGAGCGAGATGCACACCGAAGTGCGCGGGATGTTGCGAAAGAAATTGCCGCCCGTGACCTGGCGGATCTGGCCGCGCGGGCAGCTGCCGTCGTTCACGTACACCACCTCGTACAGCCCGAGTGGATTCCCGGCGCTCTGTGGGTCCGGCGGCTCGGTGCGCAGGACCTTGCCCGCCCCTTTCTTCTGCACGAACGCCTGAAGCAGCGCTTCGTGGTCCGGCGCCGCAGCCATCGCCTGCTTCGCTGACGCGGCCTTCTCCGCTGCGGCCCTCTCCGCGGCGGCTTTTTCGGCTGCCGCCTTCTCGGCGGCAGCGCGCTCTGCGGCCGCCCTCTCCGCCGCTGCCCTTTCCGCCGCCGCCCTCTCCGCCGCTGCCTTCTCTGCCGCCGCTTTTTCCGCCGCTGCCCTCTCTGCGGCAGCCTTCTCGGCCGCCAGCCGTTCCGCAGCCGCCTTTTCCGCCGCGGCTCGTTCGGCCGCCGCTTTCTCCGCTGCTGCGCGCTCGGCTGCCTGCCGCTCCAGCGCCGCCCGCTCCGCCGCCGACTTCGCCGCTGCGAGCGCTTTTTCCTGCGCCGCTTTCTCTGCCGCCGCCTTCTCGGCTGCCGATTTCGCGGCCGCCTGCTTCTCCGCGATCGCTTTCTCCTGCGCTGCCCTCATCGCCGCAGCCTGTTCCGCGGCCGACTTGTCCGCGTACTCCTTGCGGATTCTCTCCTCCGTCTCCTTGCGGATCCGCTCGATTTCGGCCGCCGAAAGCTCGCCTTTCGCCTCAGTCGCAGGGGCCGGCGCTGCCGATACTACTCGTGCGGACTGTTCCCCGGCGGGTTTGCGTGCCGAGAGCAGATAGCCCCCGACTACCAGCGCGACCATGGCGGCCGCGGCGATGCCGGGGATGGCGTACGACCGCCGGGGGGCGACGCCATCCACAGACGTCGCCGAGACGCCTTGTGCCCGGCCGATGGCGACCGTCGCATCTCCGTCGATCTCTCCCTTCGCCTCGCTCGCGGCCTCTTCCTGCGCCCTGAGGCGCGCGAGCGCCTCCGCGCGACGCCTGCGCTCCTCGACTTCGCGCGCCGCTTTTTGCTCCGCCTCGCGCCGCGACGCTTCTTCCGCTTCGCGCCGGGCCCGTTGTTCTGCCTCTCGGCGCGCCCTCTCCTCGGCCTCGCGTCTCGCTTCTGCCTCGGCTTCGCGCCGCGCCTTCTCCTCGGCGTCCCGACGAGCCTTCGCCTGCGCGATCTTGTGCCTCGCGAGCGGTGCGTAGGTGCCCTCGGGAAACTGCTCCAGATACAGCTCGAACTCCGCCGGGTCGTTGCTGTCCTGTATCGCCCTCCAGAACTCGATCTCCGCCTCGCTCGCCTTCGGCTCGGCCTTGCTCCGCGCGACCGGCGCCGACTCCCGGGTCGCGCGCAAAGCCGCGGCGAACTCCGCCGCGGTCTGAAACCGCTGCGCCGGATCCTTGGCAAGCGCTCGCGCCACGATCGAGTCGAACGCCGGCGAAACGTTCTTCACCACCGCCGACGGCGGCGCCGGATCGTCCTGCATGATCTTCTTCGCCACGGTCCAGGCGCCGGCGCCCGTGAACGGCTGCTCGCCCGTCAGCATCTGATAGAAGACGACGCCCGCCGAGAAAATGTCGGTGCGACGGTCGATCTTGCCGCCCTGGATCTGCTCGGGAGACATGAACGCCGGCGTGCCGACCATGGTGCCCGCTGCGGAGCGCTCGCTGTCCTGGATTCGCGCCACGCCGAAATCGGCGAGCTTCACCCGCCCCTGGCGGTCGAGCATGATGTTCGCGGGCTTGACGTCGCGGTGGATGACGCCCGCTTCGTGCGCGAAGTGCAGCGCGTCGAGGAGTTCGGTCATCAGCCGGACCGCCTCGTCCGGCTCGAGGCGCTCTTTCGCCTCGAGAACGGTGCGCAGCTCGCGTCCCTCGATGAACTCCATGACGAGAAACGCGACGTCGCCCTCCTGCCCGAAATCGTGCACCTGCACGATGCCCGGGTGGTTGAGCCGCGCCACCGCCTTCGCTTCGCGCACGAATTGCGCGGCGTACGCCTGTGCCGTCGCCTCGTCGACGGCGGCGTTCCTCAGGATCGTCTTGACCGCGACGCGCCGACCGAGGTTCGGGTCGAAACCCTCGTAGACGACGCCCATCGCGCCCCGGCCGAGGATGCGGCGCAGTTCATAGCGGCCGAGTTTCCGCAACGCCCCCATCTGCGCCTCCTCGAGGCCGTGAGCAATGCGCCATCATAGCCGATCCTCCGGAGCACGCAGGGCGCCTCGCGATCACATTTCGGTCGCGTATCGACGCCGCGCACAAGGGAGACAGGCGAGAGGAACGAAGGTCGACCCGCGCGCCAGCGACGCACCCGCGACCGATCGAACCGGTCGCGGCAAGCGTCTCATTTTGCGTATTCCGCCTCCTGAAGCTTTCGCCAGAAGATCTTGCCGGTCGCGGTTTTCGGCAGCGCGTTCACGAACTCGACGATGCGCGGCGCCTTGTAGGCGGCCATCCGCTCGCGCGCCCAGGCGACGATGTCTTCGGGCGCCGTGCGGCCTCGGGCCTCGGCCTTGAGCACGATCACCGCCTTCACCGTCTCGCCGCGGTGCGGATCGCGCGCGCCGATCACGCATGCCTCCTCGACCGCCGGATGGGCGTAGAGCATCGCCTCGACCTCCGCCGGCCAGACCTTGAAGCCGGCGCAGTTGATCATGCGCTTCAGGCGATCGGTGACGTAAAAGTACCCCTCCTCGTCGTAGTAGCCGAGGTCGCCGGTGCGGAAAAAGCGCTTGCCGTCGTGCTCGATGAACGCCTCGCGCGTCGCCTGCGGCTGCTTCCAGTAGCCGCGGAACACCTGCGGCCCGCAGACGACGATCTCGCCCACCTCGTTCGGCCCGAGCTCCGCGAGGGTCGTCGGGTCGAGGATGCGCGCGTCGGTTCCGAAGTACGGGATGCCCGCGCACTGACGCTTCGGCCGGTGCGGCGGGTTGACGTGCGTCGGCGCCGCCGTCTCGGTGAGGCCGTAGCCCTCGACGAACGCGATGCCGAAGGTGCGCTCGATGCGCGCGGCGAGCGCCTCCGGCATCGCCGCGCCGCCGCCGCCGATGCGAACGATCGACGACAGATCGTACTTGCCGAGGTCCGGATGGGCGAGGAAATCGACGATCAAGGTGGTGATCCCGGTGACCGCAGTGACGCGGTGGCGCTCGATGAGGCGGGCGGCCGCGTCGCGGTCCCAGCGCGTCATCAGCACCGACGAGGCGCCGAGCTGGATCGGCACGTTCATGTTCGCCTGCATGCCGGTGAGATGAAAGAGCGGCAGCACGCCGAGCACCACGGTTTCGCTCGAGCCCGCGGTCCAGAGGCAGGCGCCGGTGCTCGTGGCGAGCAGGTTCGCGTGCGTGAGCATGCAGCCCTTGGGCCGCCCGGTGGTGCCCGAGGTATAGGGCAGCACCGCGAGATCGTCGGGGCCCGCGACCGACGGCGCCGGCGAGCAGCCTGCTGAAAGCGCTTCGCGCCACGACACGACGTCCGGATGGCCGGGATCGATGGGCGGGGCGCGCACCGGCTCCGGCAACGCGAGATCGGTCGGCGCACGCACGTAGTCCGAATACGCGGCGAGGATGCAGCGCTCGATCCCGCCCGCACCGAGGTGCGCCTTCAGTTCGTCGTAGAGTTCCTGTCCGGCGATCGCCACCCGGGCGTCGGAATCGGCGATGAAGTGCGCGAGTTCCTCGCTCTTGTTCATCGGGTTGACCGGCACGACGACCGCGTCGGCCCGCAGGATCGCGTAGTAGCCGACGACGAACTGCGGGCTGTTCTGCGCGTAAAGGAGCACCCGGTCGCCGCGCGCGACGCCGCAGCGCGCCTGCAGGAACCCGGCGAGCGCCTCGACCTCGCGCGCAAGTTCCGCGTAGGAGATCGCGGTGCCGTAATAGTGGATCGCCGCCTTCGTCGGATAGCGGCGCGCGCTCACCTCGAGGTTGTACCAGAGAGGCGTTTGCGGGACCGAGAGCGACTTCGGCAGTCCCGGCGGCCAGTGGGGGTAATGGCGGGTAAACACAGCCTTCTAGAGCGCGTACTTGCGCACCGCCTTTTCGTTCCAGCGCATGCCGAAGCCGGGGCCCGAAGGCCCGAGCACGCGGCTGTTCTTCACGGTCGCCGGCTCGGCGAGCACCGGCTCGGCCCAGTCCATGTACTCCAGCCAGTGGCAGGTCGGCGTCACCGCGAGCAGCTGCGCGCTCGCCTCGGGGAAAAGGTGGCTCGACATCTCGACGCCCGCGGCCTGCGCGAGCGCCGCCGCGCGCATCCAGCCGGTCGCGCCGCCGATCCGTTGCACGTCGGGCATCACGTAATCGGCAGCCCCCGCGGCAAGCGCCTGCGCCATCTGCTCCGGGCCCATGAAGTTCTCCCCGATCTGGATCGGCGTCGCGACCTCGCGCGCCACTTTCGCGCAGCCGGCAAAATCGTCGGCCCGCACCGGCTCCTCGATCCAGGCGACGCCGCCCTCGTCGTCGATCATGCGACCGCGCCGGATCGCCTCGGCGACTGTGAGCGCCTGGTTGAAATCCACCATCAGCCCAACTTCCGGCCCGATCGCCTTCTTGACCGCCCGCAGCGCGGCGAGATCGTCTTCGGCCCGCGGCCGGCCGAGTCTCAGCTTCACCGCCGAAAACCCGTCGTTCACCAGCGCCTCGGCTTCTCGTGCGAGCGCCCTCGGCGGCATCAGACCGAGCCCGTTGGAGTTGTACGCTCGAACCGGTCGCGGCGCGCCGCCTGCGAGCCGCGCGAACGGCTCGCCGAGCGCCTGCCCGAGCGCGTCCCAGGCGCAGAGGTCCACGCCGGACATCGCGAACAGCACGATGTTGTGCACGCCGAGCAGCGCGTAGCGCGCGCGCAGCTTTCTCTCGATTTCGAACGGCGCCAACGCATCGCCCGCGATCGCCTCGCCCATCGCCTCGACGAGCTTCGCGATCGGCGCGAGGTGCGCCGGCTGGATCGCGAACAGGTAGGCCCGGCCGGTGATCCCTTCGTCCGTCGCCAGGTCGAGAAGCAGCAGCGGCGCCGCGGCAATCGTGCCGTTGCTCGTCGCGAGCGGCCGGCGAAGCGGCACGCCGACCGCGCGCGCGATGAGGCCCCGGACCCTCGTCTGTGCAAGCTTCATGTGCCCGCCTTTCGAGCGCTCGGGGCGCAGAGTACACTGTCCGGCGCGATGTCGAAACGTCCCGCCGCCGCGCTCGCCCTCGCAGCGACGCTGCTCGGCGGTTGCGCACCGGTCACGCAGCGCCCGCCCGTGGACGAGCGCGCGCTCGCCGAAGAGACGCGCAAGCAGCGGGAACTCGCGCTCCAAGAGCTACTCGAGGACCAAGCGCGGCTCTTTCGCGTGGCCTGGCCGATCCTTGCGCGCGGTGCGCCGCTTTGCGGCGAGCGGGTGCGGCCGGCGCTCGGCGCGCGTTTCGCTTCGCGCGCCGACTTCGCCAAGGAGTTCCGCGAGGCGGCCGAAAAGCTGCTCGGGGTCGGCGAGGAGCCGAGCGTCGTTCAGGTGGCCGAGGGCTCGCCGGCGCAGCGCGCCGGGCTGCGCGCGCGCGACGTCGTCGTCGCGCTCGACGGTCGCCCCGCGCCGCGCGGCGAGGGGGCGGGCCGCAAGCTCGTCGAGGCGATCGCCAAGGTCGCAAAAGAGGGCCGAGCGCCCGTGCTGCACGTGCGTCGCGCGGGTGTCGAATCCACCGTCGCGATCCCGGCCGAGCCGGTCTGCGACTACCCCGTGGTGCTGCACCCGGCCGACGCGATCAACGCGTTCGCCGACGGCCGGCAGGTCGCCGTCATGCGCGGGATGCTGCGCTTTGCGCGCGATGACCTGGAACTCGCGGTCGTCATCGGCCACGAGCTGGCGCACAACAGCATGAAGCACATCGAAAAACAGACCGGCAACGTGCTTCTCGGCACGATACTCGACATCCTCGCCGCCGCGCGCGGCGTGAACACCCAGGGCGCGTTCGGCAACCTGGCGGGGCTCGTGTTCTCGAAGGAGTTCGAGGCCGAGGCCGACTACGTCGGCCTGTACTTCGTCGCGCGCGCGGGCTTTGACGTCTCGCGCGCGCCCAATTTCTGGCGACGCATGGCGGCCGCCTCGCCCGGCGCGATCGGCCGCCAGGGCTTCGCCGCGTCCCACCCCTCGACGCCCGAGCGGTTTCTCGGGCTCGAGAAGACCGTCGAGGAGATCCGCGCGAAGCAGGCCGCGGGCCGCGAACTCGCGCCCGAGGTCAGGCCGTAGCGGCCCCGGGCCGGCCCCCGGGTCCCCAGACGGAGGGCGGCGTCGCGCGCGGATCGCGCCGAGTCCAGCGCCCCGCCTCGACCTGATGAAAAAAATCGGCGACGAGCTGGTTGAAGAGCGCCGGCTCCTCCAGGTTGATCGCATGGCCGCTTCTCGGCAGAACCGCGAGCCCGGCGGTGGCGATGCAGCGCTTCATCAGGAGGCAGGCCTCGAGACACGGTTCTTCCTCGTCGCCCGCGACGATCAGCACCGGCACGTCGATCGCCTGCATCTCGGCGCTAAGGTCGTAGAGCGACGGTCGGCGCGCCTGGTAGCCGAGCATCGTGTTCGCCGAGCCGAGCGGCGAGTGCTCCGCGAGCCGGCGGATGAACTCCTCGAACCCGCGCGGATCCTTCGCGAGCAGTTGCACGCGCGTCGGCCCGTAGCCGTACGCGGCCGCAAAGCGCGCCATGCCCTCGCGCCGAATGAATTCGGCGTTCGCGCGCGACTCGGCCTGAAATTGCGCGTAATGCGCCGGATGCGCGCCGTAGCCGCAGCCGGCGACGACGAGCGAGAGCGCGCGGTAGCCGTAGGTCATGCCGAAATGCAGCGTCGCGAACGCCCCCATCGAGAGCCCCACCACATGCGCGCGCGCGATGCCGAGCGCATCGAGCACCGCGCGGATGTCGTCTCGGGCGCGCGCCTGCGAATAGCGTTCGGGATCCTCGGGCACGTCCGAGGGCGGATAGCCGCGGGCGTTGTACGCGATCGTGCGGTAGCGGCGCGCAAAATAGCGCATCTGCGCCTCCCAGCTGCGCGCATCCCCCGCGAACTCGTGCACGAACACGACCGGCGTGCCGCTGCCGGCTTCTTCGTAGTACAGCCGTACGCCGTCGTCGGTGGTAAGGAACGGCATGTTGCTAGACTAGCATCCGAGCGGCGCGAGCGCAGCGATGAAAGCGATCCTTTGCAAGCAGTACGGCCCCCCGGAAACCCTCGTGATCGAGGAGTTGCCCTCGCCCCGGCCGGCCGCGGGCGAGGCGGTCGTCGCGGTGCGCGCGGCGAGCGTCAACTTTCCGGATGTGCTCATCATCCAGAACAAGTACCAGTTCAAGCCGCCGCTGCCGTTTTCGCCCGGCAGCGAAATGGCCGGCGTGGTGAAGGAGGTCGGCGAGGGGGTGAAAAACGTCAGACCCGGCGACCGCGTGATCGCCTTCACCACCTACGGCGCGTTCGCCGAGGAGGTGAAGGTGGACGCGGGCCGTCTCGTGCCGATCCCGGACGGCATGGACTTCGTCACCGCGTCGGCGTTCCTGCTCACCTACGGCACCGCCGAGCATGCGCTGCGGGATCGGGGAGCGCTCGCTCGGGGCGAGACGCTCGCCGTGCTCGGCGCCGCAGGCGGCGTCGGGCTTGCAGCCGTCGACATCGGCAAGGCGCTCGGCGCCGAGGTGATCGCGTGCGCATCGACCGCGGAAAAGCTCGCCGTCTGTCGCGAGCACGGGGCCGATGCCCTCGTCAACTATGCGGCCGAGGACCTGCGCGAAAGGATCCGGGAGCTCACCGGCGGGCGGGGCGCCGACGTCGTCTACGACGCCGTGGGCGGCCCGTACACCGAGCCTGCGCTTCGCGCGACCGCCTGGCGCGGACGGCTGCTCGTCGTCGGCTTCGCCGCCGGAGAAATCCCGAGGATCCCGCTCACCCTGCCGCTCCTCAAGGGTTGCGCGATCGTCGGGGTGTTCTGGGGCGAGTTCGCGCGCCGCGAGCCGCGGGAATTCGCCCGCAGCATCGCGCAGCTCGGCGCCTGGTGGCGCGAAGGGAAGCTGAGGCCCCACGTGTCGCGGACGTTTCCGCTCGAGCGCGCGGCCGAGGCGCTCGCGCTCATGGCCGCGCGCCAGGTGAAAGGCAAGGTCGTCCTGACCGTGTAGCGCCCCGCCCGCCGTCGCGCGGCCGGCGCCCCCGATCGCGGCGACCTATCCGCCGCCTGCGGTCGCCTCCGCCGCGCTCGGCTCCTCGGCGCCCGCCAGCTCCGCGAGCGGCGCCTCGGCCGCCTGCGCCTTGCGCACGTGGTGGTACGCAAGCCCGGTACCGGCCGGGATCAGCCGCCCGACGATGACGTTTTCCTTGAGGCCGCGCAGCTCGTCGCGCTTGCCCATGATCGCCGCCTCGGTGAGCACGCGGGTCGTCTCCTGGAACGACGCCGCCGAGATGAACGAATCGGTCGAGAGCGACGCCTTGGTGATGCCGAGCAGGATGTTGCGGAAGGTCGCCGGCTTTCTGCCTTCGCGCACCGCCTTTTCGTTTTCCTCCAGCACCTCGGCGCGCTCGACCTGCTCGCCCTGGATGAACGAGGTCTCGCCCGGATCCTCGATCTCCACGCGGCGCAGCATCTGCCGCACGATCACCTCGATGTGCTTGTCGTTGATCTTGACGCCCTGCAGGCGGTAGACGTCCTGCACCTCGTCGATGATGTAGCGCGCGAGCGCTTCCACCCCGAGCAGGCGCAGCAGGTCGTGCGGATCGGTCGAGCCGTCGACGATCAGCTCGCCCTTGTTGACCACCTGCCCGTCGTGCACCAGCACGTGCTTGTCCTTCGGGATGAGGTACTCGTGCTGCGTGCCCTCCGGCTCGGTGATCACCAGCCGCTGCTTGCCCTTGGTGTCCTTGCCGAAACTGACCGTTCCGGTCACTTCGGCGAGGATGCCGGCGTCCTTCGGCGAGCGCGCTTCGAACAGCTCGGCCACCCGCGGCAGACCTCCGGTGATGTCGCGCGTCTTCGAGGTTTCCTGCGGAATGCGCGCGAGCACGTCGCCGACCGAGACCGGCTGACCGTCGCGCACCGCGATCACGGCGCCCACCGGAAAGCTGATGTTCACCGCATGGTCGGTGCCGGCGATGCGCACTTCCTCGCCCGCTTCGTTCACGAGCTTCACAGAGGGCCGAACGCCCTTCGGCGCGGCCACCCCGCGGCGCTTGGGGTCAATGACGACCAGCGTCGCAAGGCCCGTCACCTCGTCGATCTGCTTGGCGACGGTGACGCCCTCCTCGACGTTCTCGAAGCGCACCGTCCCGGCGTATTCGGTGATGATCGGCCGGTGGTGCGGATCCCAGGACGCGAGCGTCGTGCCCGCCTTCACCGCCTTGCCGTCGGTCACCGCAAGGAGCGCCCCGTACGGCACCTTGTGCCGCTCGCGCTCGCGGTGCGCGTCGTCCACGATCACGACCTCGCCCGAGCGCGAGATCACGACCTTGTCG
>JAOAFL010000095.1 GCA_026416295.1 Burkholderiales bacterium
CGCGTCGCCGCGTTTTCCGCGAGGTCCGAGCCGCTCACCTCGTAGCCGAGGGTGGCGAGCACTTCGGCGATGCCGCTCATGCCGGCGCCGCCGATACCGACGAAGTGGATGCGGCGGACCTTGTGCTTCACGCCGCCTCCGGAACGAGCGAAGCGCAGCCGTCGGCGACGGCGCGCGCGGCGTCCGGTCGGCCGAGCGCCCGCGCGCGCCGCGCCATCTCGGAAAGCCGCGCCCTGTCGAGCGAGGCAAGGAGCGAGGCGAGCCGCTCGGCCGAAAGCTCGCGCTGCGGCAGCAGGATCGCAGCGCCGCGCTCGGCGAGCCAGCGCGCGTTCGCCGTCTGGTGATCGTCCACCGCATGCGGGTACGGCACCAGCACGCTCGCGACGCCCGCGACCGACAGCTCGGCGACCGTCATCGCTCCGGCGCGGCAGATCACGAGGTCCGCGCCCGCGTAGGCCGCCGCCATGTCCTCGACGAAGGCGACGAGGTCGGCCTCGACGCCGACGGCGGCGTACGCCGCGCGCGTCGCCGCGAGATGCCGCTCGCCGGTCTGGTGCACGAGGCGCGGGCGCGACTCGGGGGCAAGGCGCGCGAGCGCCTGCGGGAGCACCTCGTTCAGCGCCTGCGCGCCTTGGCTTCCGCCCAGAACGAGGAGCCGCAGCGGGCCGCGGCGCGCCCCGTAGCGCGCCTCGGGCGGGGAAATCGCCGCGATCTCGGCGCGCACCGGATTGCCGGTCCATTCGGCGCCCGGCAGCGCGCCGGGAAAGGCCACCATCACGCGGTCGGCAAGGCGGGCGAGCACGCGGTTCGCGAGCCCGGCGATCGCGTTCTGCTCGTGGATCGCGAGCGGCCGGGCAAGGAGCGACGCCATCATGCCGCCGGGAAACGCGACGTAGCCGCCCATGCCGAGCACGACGTCGGGCCGGATGCGACGGATCGCGCGCGCGCTCTGCCAGAAGCCGACGAGGAGCCGAAGCGGCAGAAACGCGGCCGCAGCGAGCCCTCGGCCGCGCGCCGCGGCCGCGTGCACCCAGGCGATCGCGTAGCCGCGCGCGGGCACGAGGCGCGCCTCCATGCCGCTGCGCGCGCCCATCCACACCACGCGCCAGCCGCGCGCACGCATCTCGTCGGCGACCGCAAGCCCGGGAAAAACGTGCCCGCCCGTGCCCCCCGCCATGATGAGCAGGGTTCGGGTCATGCGGCACGCCTCCTGGCGGGCGCCATGCGGGACCGTTTTCGGCGCAGGCTGACCATCCCTCGGCGATGGTCAAGCGCGCCCGGGCGCGCGTGCCTGCGCCAAAACGTTTCCCCGCCCGCCATGATGAGGCGCGTCCTCATGCCGCAAGTCCCCGGTCGAGCTGGCGCAGTTCCCAGTCGATGCGGATGAGGATCGCGACCGCGACGCAGTTCACGACGAGGCCGGTGCCGCCGAAGCTCATGAACGGCAGCGTCAGGCCCTTGGTCGGCAGCAGCCCCATGTTGACGCCCATGTTGATGAGCGCCTGCACGCCGACGAGGATGCCGATTCCCTGCGCGACGAGCGCGGCGAAGTGCCGCCCGTGGCCGTGCGCGCGCCGCCCGATCGCGAACGCGCGCACGACGATCCAGGCGAACAGCGCGACGACGACGATCACGCCCGCGAGCCCGAGTTCCTCGGCGATCACCGCGAGCAGGAAATCCGTGTGCGCCTCGGGCAGGTAGTGCAGTTTCTCGACGCTCGCGCCGAGGCCGACGCCGAACCATTCGCCGCGGCCGAACGCGATCAGCGCGTGCGAGAGCTGGTAGCCGCGACCGAAGGGATCGGCCCACGGATCCATGAAGCCGAAGATGCGCTGCATGCGATAGGGCGAGGCGACGACGAGCGCGGCAAAGCCGACAGCGAGCATCGCCGCGAGCGCGGCGAAATGGCGCATGCTCATGCCGCCGAGAAAGAGGATGCCGAAGGCGATCGCCGCGATCACGACGAGCGCGCCGAAATCCGGCTCGCGCAGCAGCAGCCAGGCGACCGCGAGCATCACCGCGAGCAGCGGCAGCAACCCGCGGCGGAAGTTCCGGAGCACCGCGTGCTTGCGCACGGTGTAGTCGGCGCCGTAGAGCACCACCGCGAGCTTCATCAGCTCCGAGGGCTGCACCGACCCGAAACCGAGGTTGAGCCAGCGGCGCGCGCCGTTCACCTCGCGCCCGATGCCGGGCACGAGCACGAGCGCGAGCAGCGCGACGCCGGCAAGGAACAGCCACGGCGCGGCGCGCTGCCAGGCGCGCGAGGGAACGAGGAACACCGCGATCGCGGCGGCGAGCGCGACGCCGAGATACGCCGCGTGGCGAACGAGGTACCAGGCGGGATTGCCGCCGGTCGCGCGGCTCGCCTCGGCGGTGGCGATCGAGGCCGAGTACACCATCACGAGGCCGAGCGCGGCAAGGAGCAGCGCCGCCCACGCGAGCGAGCGGTCGTACTCGGCGCCGGGCGCCTCGCGCCCTGGCCGCAGGTCGAGCGGCAGCGCGCGCGCCTCAGCCATCGTCGAGCCTTCGCACCGCCTCGGCGAACGCCCGGCCGCGGTGCGCGTAGTCGCGGAACATGTCGAAGCTCGCGCACGCGGGCGAAAGCAGCACCGCCTCGCCCGGGCGCGCGATCGCGGCGGCGCGCGCGACCGCTTCCTCGAGCGTCGCGCAGCGCTCGCAGGCGACGCCGGCGGCCGCAAGCGCCGCCTCGATCCGGGGCGCGTCGCGGCCGATCAAGAGCACCGCGCGCGCGTGTGCGCGCGCTGCCGCGGCGAGCGGCGCAAAGTCCTGCCCCTTGCCCTCGCCGCCGGCGATCAGCACCGCCGGCCGCCCGAGACCCGCGAGCGCGGCGACCGCCGCGCCGACGTTCGTGCCCTTCGAATCGTCCACCCACAGAACGCCCCCACGCTCGGCGACCGGCGTCGCCCGATGGGGAAGCCCGCGGAAGGAGCCGAGGCCCGCCGCGAGCGCCGCTAGCGGCACTCCTGCCGCGTGGGCGAGCGCGCAGGCAGCGAGGGCGTTCGCGACGTTGTGCCGGCCGGCGAGCGGAAGCGCGCCCGTGTCGAAAAACCGCTCGATCCCGCGCGAGAGCCACTCGCGGCCGTCTTGCGTCGCGAGCCCGAAATCCTCCGGCCGCGGCGGCGCATCCAGGCCGAAGGTCACCTGCGCGCAGCCGGCGCGCGCCATCGCCATCGAGGCGGGGTCCGAGCGGTTGAGCACCTGTACGCGGCAGCCGGCGAAGATGCGCGCTTTTGCGGCGGCGTACTCGGCGAGATCGGCGTAGCGGTCGAGGTGGTCCTCGGAAAGGTTGAGCATCGCCGCCGCCTCCGGCGCGAGCGACCAGGTCGTCTCCAGCTGAAAGCTCGAGAGCTCGAGCACCCAGACCGCGGGCGGCCGGTCGCGCCGGCGCGCGAGCGCCGCGAGCGCCGCCGGGCCGATGTTTCCAGCGACCTCGCAGTCGACGCCGGCCGCGCGAAGCAGGTGCCCGGTAAGCGCGGTGACGGTGCTCTTTCCGTTCGTTCCGGTCACCGCGAGCACCCGCGCGGCGCCGCGGCCGCGCACCGCCCAGGCGAACAGTTCGATGTCGCCCACCACCGGAATGCCGCGCGCGATCGCTTCCAGCACGAGCGGCTCGGCGAGCGAAAGCCCCGGGCTCTTGCAGACGAGGTCCACGCCATCGAGGAGCGAGGCATCGAGCGGGCCGGCGGCGAGCTCGCCCGCATCGAGGTCGCGCGCGCGGGGGGGCGCTGCGCGCGTGTCGGCCACCCGCACGCGCGCGCCCTCGGACGCCGCCCAGCGCGCGACCGACAGGCCGGTGTCGCCGAGCCCGAGGACGAGCACGCGCCGCCCCGCGAGCGGCACCGGCTGCGGCGCAGGGAGCACGGCGAAAAGCGGTTCGCGCATCTTCGCGGTCATCGCAGCTTCAGGGTCGAGAGCCCGGAGAGCACCCGCACCATCGTGACGATCCAGAACCGCACCGAAGGGATTGGTCTCGGCGTCACGTTGGCGCCTGCGGCGCAAACGTGAGCCTCGCCCATCCCGTCCGTCGTGCGGTTCGCAAGCGCCCGTCTCATCGCAGCTTGAGGGTCGAGAGCCCGAACAGCACCAGCATCATCGTGATGATCCAGAACCGCACGACGACCTGGGATTCCTTCCACCCTTCGAGCTCGTAGTGGTGGTGAAGCGGCGCCATGCGAAAGATCCGCTTGCCGCCGCTCAGCTTGTAGTAGATCACCTGAATCATCACCGACAGCGTCTCGGCGACGAAGACGCCGCCCATGATGAAGAGGACGATCTCCTGGCGCACGATCACCGCGATCGTGCCGAGCGCCGCCCCGAGCGCGAGCGCCCCGACGTCGCCCATGAACACCTCGGCGGGGTACGCGTTGAACCAGAGAAAGCCGAGCCCGGCGCCGACCATCGCGCCGCAGACGACCGCGAGTTCGCCGGCGCCCGCGATGTAGGGCAGGCCGAGGTACTTGGAGAACACCGCGTGCCCGGCCACGTACGCGAAGATGCCGAGCGCGCCGGCGACCAGCACCGTCGGCATGATCGCGAGGCCATCCAGCCCGTCGGTGAGGTTGACCGCGTTCGAGGTGCCGACGATCACGAAGTAGGTGAGCAGGATGAAGCCGACGGTGCCGAGCGGGTAGGCGACGAACTTGAAGAACGGCACGATCAGTTCGTTGAGCGCCGGAATGCTCTGCGCGACGTACGCGAGGTAGCCGGCGGCGGCGAGGCCCGCGACCGACTGCCAGAAGAATTTCGCCTTCGCCGACAGGCCCTTCGGGTTGCCCTGCACCACCTTGCGGTAGTCGTCGACCCAGCCGATCGCGCCGAAGGCGACGGTGACGAGCAGCACCACCCACACGAAGCGGTTGCCGAGGTCGCCCCAGGCGAGCACGGTGATCGCGATCGCGACGAGAATCAGCGCCCCGCCCATCGTCGGTGTGCCCGCCTTGCCGAGGTGCGACGCCGGGCCGTCGTCGCGCACCGCCTGGCCGATGCGGTAGGCGGTGAGCTTGCGGATGACGAACGGGCCGAGGACGAGCGAGATCGCGAGCGCCGTCAGGCAGGCGAGCACCGCGCGCAGCGTGATGTACTGAAACACGTTGAAGGCGCGTACGTCCTTCGCCAGCCATTGCGCGAGTTCGAGCAGCATCAGTGCGCCCCCTCGGTCGCCGGCTCGCCGGCAAGGAGCGCGACCACCCGCTCCATGCGCATGAAGCGCGAGCCCTTGACGAGCACCGCGGCGGCGCCCTCGGCCGAGCGCGCGAGCGCCTCGAGGTCCTCGAAATGCGCGCCGCCCGCGCCGAACGCTTCGACCGCCGCGCGCGAGGCGGTCCCGAGGGCGGCAAGCCGCGCGATTCCGCGCCGCTTCGCGTACGCGCCCACCTCGCGATGGAAGGCGGGCGCGAACTCGCCCGTCTCGCCCATGTCGCCGAGCACGAGCAGCTGCGGAGAAGGCAAGGCCGCGAGCACGTCGATCGCCGCGCGCACCGAGTCGGGGTTCGCGTTGTAGCTGTCGTCGACGAGAATCGCCCCCGAGGCGAGACGCCGGATCGCGAGCCGGCCCGGCGCCGGTCGGAACGCGGCGAGCCCGGCGGCGATCGCGGCCGGCGCGACGCCGGCGGCGAACGCGCAGGCGGCGGCGGCGAGCGCGTTCCGCACGTTGTGCAGGCCCGGGATCGCGAGCGTTGCGCGCGCTTCGCCCGCCGGCGTGCGAAGCGCGATCTCGCTCGCGAGCGCCCCGAGCGAGAATTCGGCGCGCACCTCCGCCGGCGCCGCAAGGCCGAAACGCACGATGCGGCGTCCGGCGGCGGCGGCGAAAAAGACCGCCGCGTGCGCATCGTCGGCGTTCACCACCGCGATCCCGTCGGCGGCGAGCGCCGCGTACACCGCCGCGTTCTCGCGCGCGCAGGCCTCGACCGACTTCATGAACTCCATGTGCTCGCGCTGCGCGTTGGTGACGAGCGCGATCGCCGGCGCGACGATCGCCGCAAGCGGCGCGACCTCGCCCGGGTGGTTCATGCCGATCTCGATCGCGCCGTAGCGGTGTTCCGGACGCAGGCGCAGCAGCGTGAGCGCGACGCCGATGTCGGTGTTGAGGTTGCCCGCGGTCGCGAGCACCGCGGCCTCGCCCGCATGCGCGCGCAGGATCGCGGCGAGCATCTCCTTCGTGGTCGTCTTTCCGTTCGAGCCGGCGATCGCGACGAGCGTCGGCGAAAAGCGCCGGCGCCAGTGGGCCGCAAGCCGCCCGAGCGCCGCGCGGGTGTCCTCGACGACGAGGCGCGGAAGCGGCGCCGGGCCGGCGCCGCGGGCGAGCGCGCGCTCATCGACCATCGCGGCCGCGGCGCCGCGCGCCGCGGCCGCGGCGACGAACGCGTGCCCGTCGTGACGCTCGCCGCGGATCGCGACGAAAAGCTCGCCTGCGCGCACCGTGCGGCTGTCGGTCGAGACTCCGGCAAAGCGCGCCGCGCCCTCGGCGCGCGCGCCGATCGCGCGGGCGGCTTCGGCGAGATCCATCATCGTTCGCCCCGCGCAGCGAGCGCGGCCTCGGCCTCGGCGACGTCGGAAAACGGCAGGCGGCGGCCGCCGATCTCCTGCGTGCGCTCGTGGCCCTTTCCGGCGATCAGCACCACGTCGGTTGCGGCCGCCTCGGCGATCGCGCGCCGGATCGCGCGCGCGCGGTCGGGCTCGACCTCGTGCGCGCGCTCGATGCCGCGCGCGATCGCCGCGATGATCGCGCGCGGATCCTCGCCGCGCGGGTTGTCCGAGGTGAGAAGGATCCGGTCGGCGTGGCGCGCGGCCGCCGCGCCCATCGCCGGGCGCTTCGCGGCATCGCGCTCGCCGCCGGCGCCGAAGACCGCGACGAGCCGGCCGCCGCGCGCCTGCGCGAGCGGCCGAAGCGCCGCAAGGACCTTGTCGAGCGCATCGGGCGTGTGCGCGTAGTCGACGAAGACGAGCGGCCCGGCGCCGGCGCCGACGCGCTCGAGCCGCCCGGGCACCGGCGGCAGCCGCTCGATGAGCCGCACGGCGTCGGCAAACGGCAGCCCGCGCGCAAGCAGGCACCCGAGCACGCCGAGGGCATTCGCGACGTTGTGGCGCCCGAGGTGCGCGAAGGCGACGCGCGCGTTCCCCCAGCTCGACTCGATCGCGATCGTCGCCTCGTCCGCCGGCGCGCCGAGTATCCATTCGCGCACCGAGCCGGGTACGAGCGCGCCTCGCTCGAGCGCGTAGCCGACGGTGCGCAGGCCGCGCGCGCCGAGCCGCGCCGCGAGCTCGACGCCGAACGCGTCGTCGAGGTTGAGCACCGCGCAGCCGAGCCCCGGCGTCTCGAACAGGCGCGCCTTCGCCTGGGCGTAGGCGCGCAGGCTGCCGTGGTAGTCGAGGTGATCGTGCGTGAGGTTGGTGAACAGCGCGCAGGCGAAGCGAACGCCGTTCACCCGCCCCTGGTCGAGGGCGTGCGAGGAGACTTCCATCGCGACCGCACGCGCGCCCGCGCGCCGGAGCTCTGCGAGCAGCGCGTGGACCTCGAGCGCATCGGGCGTCGTGTGCGCAAGCGGCGCAAGCGACCCCGGAAATCCCGCCCCGAGCGTGCCGATCACGCCCGCGCGTTCGCCCGCCGCCGCGAGCGCCGCCGCGAGCCACTGCGAGCAGGTCGTCTTGCCGTTCGTGCCGGTCACGCCGCACACCCAGAGCGCCTCCGACGGCCGGCCGTAGAACGCGTGCGCGAGGTCGCCGGCGCGCTCGCGCAGCCCCCGCACCGGTGCGTTCGGCACGCGCCAGGCCGGGTCCCAGGCGAAGCCCTCGGGTTCCCAGAGCACCGCGGCGCAGCCGCGGCCGATCGCCTCCGGAATGTGGCGGCGGCCGTCGGTGCGCATCCCGGGCCAGGCGAAGAACGCCGCACCGGGCCCGGCCGCACGGCTGTCGGCGACCAGCCGTTCGATCATCGCCCCCTCGCGCGCAAGCCGTGCAAGCACGTCCTCGGCCATGCGTCCTCCGTGCCGCGTTCGGCCATCAGGTGCTCTCCTTCGCTTCCTCGCCCTCGCCCGGCAGCCCGATCGGCACGAGCGGCGCGTCGTAGGGCACACCGAGCAGGCGCAGCGCGCCTTCGGTGACCTGCGCGAACACCGGCGCCGCGACCTGACCGCCGTAGTACTGGCCTGCCGAGGGCTCGTCGAGCATGACCGCGACGACGAGCCGCGGTTCCGACACCGGCGCGAATCCGACGAACGACGCGATGTAGCGGTTCGTCGCGTAGCCGCCGTTTTCCTGCTTGCGCGAGGTGCCGGTCTTGCCCGCGACGCGCCAGCCCATCACGCGCGCGCGGGGGGCGGTGCCGCCCGGCTGCACCGCCGCCTCGAGCATCGCGCGCACCGTGCGCGCGACCTCGGGCGAGAGCACCTGGCGGCCGGCCGCGGGCATGCCGGTGCGCACGAGCGTGAGCGGCACGAGCTCGCCGTCGCGCGCGAACACGGTGTAGGCGCGCGCAAGCTGCGCGAGGCTCACCGCGATGCCGTGGCCGTAGGCCATCGTCGCCTGCTCGACCGGCTGCCAGCTCGCCACCGGCCGCAGCTTTCCGGCCGCTTCGCCGGGAAACCCCAGCTCGGGCGGTGCGCCGAAGCCGAGCCGCGCGAAAAACGCGTGCATCTCCTCGCGCGGCAGGGCAAGCGCGATCTTCGCCGCGCCGACGTTCGAGGACTTGCGGATCACGTCGGCGACGCTCATCGCGGCGGCCGGATGCACGTCGCGGATCGTGTACTTGCCGAGCGTGAGCGATCCGGGCGCGGTGACGATACGGGTCTGTGCGCCGACGCGGCCGAGCGAGAGCGCGAGCGCGACGGTGAAGGGCTTCAGCGTCGAGCCGGGCTCGAACATGTCGGTGACGACGCGGTTGCGGATCTGCGCGCCGGAGAGCCGCGCACGGTTGTTCGGGTTGTAGGCCGGCAGGTTCGCGAGCGCGAGCACTTCGCCGGTACGAACGTCCACCACGACGATCGCGCCGGCTTTTGCGCGGTGCGTCTCGACCGCGCTCTTGAGCGCCGCAAACGCGAGGCTCTGGATCTTCGCGTCGAGCGCGAGCGCGAGGTCGCGCCCGTCGCGCGCGGCGCGGATCGACGCGATGTCCTCGACGATGCGCCCGAGGCGGTCGCGGATCACGCGGCGGCTTCCGGGCACGCCCGCGAGCAGCGCCTCGTAGGCGAGCTCGATCCCCTCCTGTCCCTTGTCGTCCACGCCGGTGAAGCCGACGACGTGCGCCGCGGTCTCGCCCGCCGGGTAGTAGCGCCGGTACTCGCGGTGCTGATAGATGCCCGGGATGCCGAGCGCGGCGACCTGTTCGGCGACTTCCGGCGGGATCTGCCGCTTGAGGTAGACGAAGTCGCGGCCGGCGTCGGCGAGGCGCCGCTCGAGCTCGGCCGGCGCGAGCGAAAGCAGGCCGGCGAGCGCCTTCAGCTGCGCCGCGCTCGCCTTCACGTCCTCCGGGATCGCCCACACCGACTGCACCGGGGTGGACACCGCGAGCACCTCGCCGTTGCGGTCGAGGATGCGGCCGCGCGTGGCCGGCACTTCGAGCACGCGTGCATGCCGCGCCTCGCCTTTGCGGCGCAGGAAGTCGCTTTCGACCCACTGCAGCCAGACCGAGCGCGCCGCGAGCACCGCAAAGCCCGCGAGCAGCAGACCGAGCACGCCGAAGGCGCGCCAGGATGCAAAGCGCGGCGGAAGGATCGCGCCGGCGGCGGTCACGGCGCCTCCTGCGGACCGGCGGCGCCCGCCACCTCGCGCACCCGGCGCGCATCCGGCGCCGCGAGCCCGAGCATCGCGCCGGCGACGCGGGCAACCCGCGCATGCTGCCCCCAGGTGCTCGCCTCGAGTTGCAGCCGCCCGTACTCGACCTCGAGTTCGCGCGCGCGCTGCTGCTCGAGCTCGAGTTCGGCGAAGCGCTTGCGCGCCTGGTGCTGCGAGGTAACCAGCCCGAGCGCGCAGGCGACGAGCACCGCAAGCAGCAGAAGATTCAGCTTTGCCACGCTCGGCGTCCGATGTCTTCGAGGCGCGCGCGATCGAGCGGTGCCTCGGTGCGCTCGGCCGCGCGCAGGCGGGCGCTGCGCGCGCGCGGATTCGCGGCGACTTCGGCCGCCGACGGACGGCGCGCCCGGCCGAGAAGTCTCACCGCAGGTTGTGGCATTTCGCGGGCGGTGAGCGGCAGATCCCGGGGCAGCGCATTTGCCGCAGCCGCCGCGAGCACGCGCTTTACGATCCGGTCCTCGAGCGAGTGAAAGCTGATCACCGCGAGCCGCCCGCCCGGGGCGAGGCGCGCGAGCGCCGCCGGCAGCATCAGCGCGACCTCCTCAAGCTCCCGATTGACGAGAATCCGTAGAGCTTGAAAGGTGCGCGTCGCCGGATCCTGACCGGCCTGCCGTGCGCCGACCGCGCGAGCCACGATCGCGGCAAGTTGCCCGGTACGCTCGATGGGCGCTCGCGCGCGAGCAGCCACAATCGCCTTTGCAATCTGTTCAGCAAACCGTTCTTCGCCATAGCGGGCGATCGCCTCCCGGATCTGTCGTTGCGACGCCTCGGCGAGCCACTGGGCCGCGCTCGGTCCTTCGCCCGGATCCATGCGCATGTCGAGCGGCCCGTCGGCGCGGAACGAGAAACCCCGCGCCGGGTCTTCCAGCTGCGGCGAGGAGACGCCGAGGTCGGCGAGCACGCCGTGCACCCGCTCGACACCCGACGCATCGAGCACGCGCTCGAGCGCGCTGAAGCGGGCCCGATGGATCGAGAAGCGCGGATCCTCGAGCGCGCGCGCCGCCGCGACCGCCGCCGGATCCCGATCGAGGGCGATCAGCCTGCCCGCAGGCCCGAGGCGCGCGAGGATCTCCCTGCTGTGGCCGCCGCGGCCGAAGGTGAGGTCGAGGTAGATGCCGGCCGGCTCGATCGCGAGCGCCTCGATCGCCTCGGCAAGGAGCACCGGTCGGTGCGCGGGCGCGTCCTGCGGCATCGGCCGTTTCCGCGCTCACAGCGAGAAGTCCTCCATGCCCTGGGGCGGTGCACCGTTGCCGGTGAGGTTGGCCGCGGCGAGCTTCGCGCTCCAGACGCCCGGATCCCAGAGCTCGAGGTAGTGGCCCTGGCCGACGAGCATCGCCTCGCGCGCGAGCTTCGCGTGAAGGCGAAGTCCGGGCGAGACGAGTATGCGCGCGGCGCCGTCCGGCACGACATGCTCCTCGAACCCGAGCAGCAGCCGCTTCCACCAGCTCGCCTGCGCGTGAAAGCTCGGAAACTTCTCGACCTGTGCGCGCACGCTCTCCCAGGCGTGCTCCGGGTAAATCAGCAGACAGCCTTCCGGGTGCGCGGTGAGAACGAGCGCGCGCCCGTTCTCGAAGAGCGCGTCCCTATGGCGCGTCGGAATCGCGAAACGCCCCTTTGCGTCGAGGGTAACCAGCGCCGCGCCGTGAAGCGAACTGCCCATCCAACTTGCCCCCGGTCGAGTGGCTCCGGGGCAGATCGCACCTTCCTCCCCCGCTATGCCACTTTTCTCTACGTTTTCCCACTTTATTTGAGGCTTTGTCCGCGGTCAAGCGGAATTTGCTGGTTTTTCCAGAAGCGACAACGACTTAGCGAATCATCGGCAGATCGTTTGAAATAACCGAACAGCGCGATTAATCAATGCCTTATCATCCCGATTGAAGGTTTCTTGTGAGATGAGCGACCTCTTCCACCTTCGCGAGCATCCGCTCGCGGCGTCAACGCAATCTGTCGCAGGATCCGCCTTGCGCGGCCGGGGCTTCGCTGGATGATCGACAAGGTCGTCGAATCGCCGGCTGCGGCGCTCGCCGACGTCGCCGACGGGGCGACCATCCTCGTCGGCGGATTCGGCAACGTCGGCGTGCCCTTCGCGCTGATCGACGCCCTGATCGCGCAGGGCGCCAAAGACCTGACGGTGGTCGCGAACAACGCCGGCAACGGCGACGTCGGCATCGCCGCGCTGATCGCCGCGCGGCGCGTGAAAAGGATCGTCTGCTCGTACCCTCGGCAGGTCGATTCGTGGCATTTCGACCGGGCGTACCGCGCGGGCGAAATCGAACTGGAGCTCGTGCCGCAGGGCACGCTCGCCGAGCGCATCCGCGCCGGGGGCGCCGGGATCGGCGCGTTCTACACGCCGACCGCGTACGGCACGCGGCTTGCCGAAGGCAAGGAGACGCGCCGCATCGGCGATCGCGACTACGTCCTCGAATATCCGATCCGCGGCGACTACGCGCTCGTCGCCGCAGACCGCGCCGACCGCTGGGGCAACCTCACCTACCGCAAGACCGCGCGCAACTTCGGCCCGATCATGGCGACCGCCGCGCGTGTGACGGTCGCGCAGGTGCGCGAAGTGGTGCCGCTCGGCGCGATCGACCCGGAGCACGTGGTGACGCCGGGCATCTTCGTCAAGCGCGTCGTGCGCGTCGAAAGGAGGTTCGCCGCATGAAGCCGCTCGATCGCGACCGGATCGCCGCGCGCGTCGCGCGCGACATCCCGGAGGGCGCCTACGTCAACCTCGGCATCGGCCTGCCGACGCGCGTCGCAAATTACCTGCCGAAGGATCGCGAAGTGATCCTGCACAGCGAGAACGGCGTGCTCGGCCTCGGCCCGCGGCCGGCGCAAGGCGCCGAAGACCCGGACCTCATCGACGCCGGAAAGAACCCGGTCACCCTCGTCCCCGGCGGCGCGTTCTTTCACCACGCCGATTCTTTTGCGATGATCCGCGGGGGGCACATCGACATCTGCGTGCTCGGGGCGTTCCAGGTCTCGGAAGCGGGCGACATCGCCAACTGGCACACCGGAGAGCCTGACGCGATCCCGGCGGTGGGCGGCGCGATGGATCTCGTCTCGGGCGCAAAGCAGGTCTTCGTCATGATGGAACACGTGACGAAGAAGGGCGAGCCGAAGATCGTGCGCCGCTGCACCTATCCGCTCACCGGCCTGCGGTGCGTCTCGCGCATCTACACCGACCTCGCGGTGATCGACGTGCGACCGGACGGCCTGCACGTCGTGGAGATCGTCGCCGAAGGGCTTTCGTTCGCGCAGCTTCAGCAGCTGACCGCAGCGCCGCTCAGGCCCCCCGCGAGCGCTTAGGGCGGCACGCCGGCGGCGTGCCAAAACGCGGAGCGCCAGGGCGCCGCGACCCAAGCGCTCGCACTCTCGCCCTTCGGGGTCGCGTGCGCGACCGTCCTCAACGCGCGGCGGGCGCCTCAAGCA
>JAOAFL010000126.1 GCA_026416295.1 Burkholderiales bacterium
TCGGCAACTGCCTGCAGAACGGCCTGCTCGCGATCCGGCTCCCCGCGTCCACCGTCGCGCGGCTGCACGCGCTCGCCGCCCGGGCGGCGACCGCGACCCTGACCGTGGACCTCGAGCGGCAGTCGATCCGCACCGCCGCGGGCGAGAAGATTTCCTTCGAGGTCGAGCCGCTCGCGCGCCGCATGCTTCTCGAAGGGCTCGATGCGATCGGGCTTGCGCTCGCGTACGAAGAGCGCATCGCCGCGTTCCAGGCTGCCGACCGCGCGCGCCGGCCGTGGATTTACGACCCTGGAACGAAGAGAGTGTCCGCAGCTTCGCCCTCAAGCGGTGCGGCGTGACCCCCAGCGCCCCTATTCGGTGCAAAGGCCTTCGACGGAATTTCTCTCAGAACGCCTTCTGCCAGCTCGCGGTGCGACGCATCTCGCCCCAGCGAACGCGCACGCCGAACGCCCAGTGTGCGAGCCCTTCGAGACGCCAAAGTGTCAACAGCTGGCGATAGCCGAGGTTCTCCAACACCGCGAAGATCGCGAGAACGGCGAGCTCGCGCGGCCGTTTGTACACGTGGAACGACATTTCCTCGAGGAGCAGCGCGCTTGCGGATAGCGCGACGCCGAGCCCGACGGCGAGGATCATGAAGCCGGCAAAGGCCTCGACCGAGATCAGTCCGACCGCGAAGCCTGCGACGAGCAGCCCGTAACCGCACACTTCGACCAGCGGGCCGAGCCACTCGAACAGCACCGCGAAAGGGATCGCGAGCCAGCCGGGCGCGCCGCCGCTCGGGTGCAGAGCGAGCGCGAGGTTCATCGTCAGGCTCTCGGCGAGGCCGCGCTGCCAGCGAGCGCGCTGGGCGCGCAACACCCTGAGCGACTCCGGCGCCTCGGTCCAGCAGATCGGTTCCGGTACGAATGCGATCCGGTACGGTCGACCAGCGAGCCGGTGAAGGCGGTGCAGGCGCACGACGAGTTCCATGTCCTCGCCCACGGTGTCGGTACGGTAGCCGCCCGCCGCGACGACGGCTTCCCGGCGAAAGACGCCGAACGCGCCGGAGACGATGAGTACCGCGTTTAGGGGCGACCAGCCGGCGCGCCCGAAGAGAAACGCGCGCAGGTACTCGACGACCTGGAAAAGCGGTAGCAGCCGACGCGGTAGCGCGACTTCCTCGAGGAACCCGCCGCGCACCACGCAGCCGTTCGCGACGCGCACGGTGCCGCCGGTCGCGATCATGCGGGGATCGTGCAGAAACGGCGCGACGACGCGGCGCAGACTGCGACGCTCGAGGATCGAGTCGGCATCCACCGCGCACACCAGCGGGTACCGCGCGGCGTTGATACCGGCGTTCAAGGCGTCCGCCTTGCCCCCGTTTTCCTTGTCGATGACCCGCAGGTTGGCATGGCGCAAGGAGCGGTAGATGCCGCGCACCGGGCGTACCGGCAGCCGCCGTCGGTAGGCCTCGGGAAACGGTATCAGCGCGAACTCGCGTCGCAGCGCCTCGAGCGTTCCGTCGCGCGAACCGTCGTTCACCACGACGATCTCGAACTCCGGGTATTCGAGCTGCAGCATCGAGCGCACCGAAGTGGCGATGGTGTTCTCCTCGTTGTACGCCGGCACGATCACGCTCACCGGCGGCTCCATTCCCGAAACGATCGGCAGGAGATCCTCCAGCACCCGGTCCGTGAGGTAACGCCGCACGGCGAAAAACGCGGATACGTTGAGCAGCAAAAAGCCGGTGTTCAGGCCCACCAGGTAGGCGAAGAACACCCACTGGGCGACCACGATTGCCTGTTCCAGAATCACCGTGCGTCGCGCTCGGAGAGCACCTGAGCGAGGATGTCCGCCGCGAAGCGATCGCTGCTTTCTGACAACATCTTCTCGAGCGCTTGGCGCGTGATGCCTGGAAGACGGGCGAGCGTCTGCGCGGTCCGGTAGCGCACCCACCAGCTCGAGTCCGACAACAACGCAACCAGACGCTCGCGATCCTCGGGCCCGCCGACGCGGTCGAGCGCACGCACGGCGGCGACGCGCACGAACCATTCCGGGTGACCGAGCGCACGACGCGCGTGCTCGGCGTCCTCCGGGTGCCAGAGCGCAGCGAGCGCGGCTGCGACCACCGGCGCCGGCGCGGGTCGCTCGAGCAGCCGGCATACCGCCGGCCGCAGGAGCGCAGAGTTCGCGACTCTCGCAAGCTGCAGCAGCCGCACGATCTCGGACTCGGCCTGCGACGCACGCTCGAGCCGCGCTGCGAGCGCCTGCGCGAGCGCTTCAGCGACCGCGTCCCGGTCGCACTCGCGCAGCATCGCCGCGATTCTCGCGACCGGCCAGTCCTCGCGCTCTGCCGCCCGCTCGATCACCTGCGGAAGGTGGCGCGACGCATCCAGCCTCAGGAGCATCTGCCCTGCGGCGAGCGACACGAGTGGGAAAGGCAGGTCGATCAGTGCGGCAGCAAGCGGTTCTGCGCTCCTCAGGCGCAGATAGCCGAGCGCGGCGAGGGCGATCAGCTCCTTGCGTTCGTCGCCCGAGGCGAGCAGCGTGACGGCGAGCCGGTCGGCACCCGTCCTCGCCGCGAGTTCGACCAGCCGCCCGCGCGTTGCGCCCTGGACGGATTCGAGCGCGCGCACCCAGAGCGAGAGAAAGAGCGCGCCGTCCTGCGGCGCAAGCGCCGGAAGTCGGTCCGGAATCGCTTCGGTGCACGCGGCGAATATCGGCAGCCAGCGCGCGGAGAAACGCTGCTCGTGCTCTCGCCGCGCTGCGAGGCGCAACCTCAGAAAAAGCGCGCCGGCGATCAGCAGCGCCGCGAGCGCGAGCGCTGCAGAACCTGTCCAGAAGGCGGCCGCGATCAGCGCATCAGAAGCGGTGGCGAAGCCCAAGGTGCAGGCCTCGGCGCCGATAGAGGTCGCCCTGCTCGTGGGTCGCCAGCTCCCACGAAAGCGCCCAATTCTGGTTCACCCAGTGCCGCCCCCCAATGCTCAGGCCGTATACGCGGTTCGCGATCACCCCCACCGGAGGGCCGGCGTTTTCAACTTGCCGCCCGACGACCGCAGCGACCCCGACGCTGCTGCCGTCGCTATACGAATGCGCGAGCGCTAGGCGCGCCGAGACGCCGGTGGAGGCGCCTTGCGGGCGCCCGGCGAAAATCGTAAGCCCTGCTCGCCAGTCGGCGAAGTACCGTTCGGCGCCGAGCACCAGAACGCGCACGTCGGTCAAGGTAAACGAGCTGTGCCGCAGGCCGGCGCTTAGGACCCAGCCGCCTTCGAGTTCCCGACCGAGCTGTCCGTAGATCGAATGCTTCGGCAACACACGGTGGGAGCCGCTTGCGCTCGCCTCGAGCAACGCGTTCCATCCAGGCCCGATCGGCCACGCATAGCCGCCGAACAGCTCGGCATCCTGCAGGCGAAAGCGTTCGGTGCGCCGTACCCCACCGTAGAGCGACTCGCGCGGACCGAGGCGGCGAACGGCCTCCAGCGCGGCGCTTCGCCAATCTCCTCGCCCGCCGGTCACCTGCTCTCGGGAGGCGCTCAATTCGACCTCGACCGCCGTCGGCTCGGCAAACGCCGCCGCAGGAAGAAGGAGCGCGACGATGAGCGCGGCGCGCACCGTCATCGTTTCAACAAGCGCCGCACGCGCGCCCGAAGCTCCTCGGGCTTGAAAGGCTTGACGACGTAGTCGCTCGCCCCAGCGTCGAGTCCTCGCACGATATCCTCCTCCTCCCCGCGGCCGGTAATCATCACCACCGGAACCTGCTCCCAATCCGCTCGCGCGCGTATCCGCGAGAGCAGCGCGAATCCGTCCAAGTGCGGCAGCATCACGTCAAGCGTGACGAGCGCCGGCGGTGGCGCGGTGTCGATCAACTGTTCGGCGCTGCGGCCATCGCCGGCAACCCGCACCGAAAGCCCCTCGCGCTCAAGGATATGGCGCAGGAGGGCGACGATCTGCTCGTCGTCCTCGACTACGAAAGCGGTTCGCTGCACCGAGGGGTGTCGCGCCATACGCCGATGCTATCGTACGCGATAGATCTCCACGTCGAAGTTGCCGCGCCAGGCCTCGACCTCGGCGCGCTTTCCTTTTTCGGGCGCGGTGAGCACCGCCTGCGCCACGCCCTTCTGCCAGCGCATCTTGAAGATGCGGCGGTCTTCGACGCCGGAACGCGCGATCACCTCGGTCCGCTCCGCAAGCGGCGAGCCCCAGCTCGCGCCCAGGTGTTTCTTCACCAATTCGAGGTCTTTCGCGTCGAAGCGCACGCTGAAGGCCTCGACCGAGCCGCCCTTGAGGTAGAAGGTGATGCGCGCCTTCGCACCGCCGAAGGAGATGCGCGAATCGTCGCAGCGCCGGTCGGCGGCGTCCGATTTCCATTCGAGCGGCTTGCAGTAGGCGGCGGGATAGGCGCGCTTGACGTCGGCTTCGCCAGCGCCGAGCGCGACGCCGCCCGCGTCGAACGCCGCCGCACCCGACGCCCAGAGAGCGAGCGAGAGCCCGAGGATCCGGTACATCGCCGCGAATCTTACCGCGGGCGCCGGGCGGCTCGAAGGTAGAATGGCCGCAACCGAGGCGACCGCCCGTGCCGGGACGCCGTCTTCATCTCGCGCTCTTGCCGCTTCTCGCCTGCGGCTGCGCCGCGCCGCAGTGGCAGCGGCCCGGCGCCTCGACAGAGGAGGCGCGCGAAGACCTCGCCGCCTGCCGCGCAGCGGCGGCCGAGCGCATTGCGCGGACGGCGCCGGCCACCGCCCCACCGATGCAGATCGATCCGCGCTTCGGTGCGACCGAGCCGCAGCGGCCGGCTGAGCGCC
>JAOAFL010000033.1 GCA_026416295.1 Burkholderiales bacterium
CGAGGGCTACCTTCGCCTTGCCGCCGACCACGTGCTCGCCGAGATGCTGAAAAAGCTCGGCGCCCGCGTCGAGGAGGTCGAGGCGCCGTTCGAGCCGGAGCCGGGCGCCTACGCCGCCGGCCACCGGCACGACGAGATGGGTCACGGCGGAAAGATCCACGACCACTTCGGCGAGCCGCACGGCGATCGCGGGCACGCGCACGATCGCGCGCACCCGCACGATCAGGCGCGCTGCGACCATCCGGAGCACCGCCATGGGCACGGGCACTGATCGGCTCGCGCGGCTGCTGCAGCTCGCGAGCCCCGCGCTTCCGGTGGGCGCCTACAGCTACTCCGGAGGGCTGGAAGCCGCGATCGAAGCGGGCATCGTGAAGGACGCGGAAAGCGCCGGCCGATGGATCGGCGACGTGCTCGAGTTCTCGGTCGCGCGGCTGGAGGCGCCGGTGCTCGCGCGCATGCTCGAGGAGGACGCCGATATCGCGCGCTGGAACGCGTTCCTGCTCGCGGCGCGCGAGACCGCGGAACTGCGCGCCGAGACCGTGCAGATGGGCTATTCGCTCGCGCGGCTGCTGCCCGCGCTCGGTATCGCGCCGCTCGCGCTCGAGGAGCCGTCGTTCGCCGCGGCGTTCGCGCAGGCGGCGCGCGCCTGGAGGCTCGCCCCGCGCGAGGCGCTCGTCGCCTACCTCTGGGCGTGGGTCGAGAACCAGGTGACCGCCGCGGTGAAGGCGGTGCCGCTCGGCCAGACCGACGGGCAGAAGCTCCTCCTTTCGCTCGGCGAGCGGCTCGACGCGCTCGCCGAGGCGGCGATCGGCTGCCGCGAGGACGAGATCGCCAATTTCGCGCCGCGGCTTGCGCTCCTTTCGGCGCGGCACGAGACGCAGTATTCGAGGCTGTTCCGCTCGTGACGCTGCGGGTCGGCATCGGCGGACCGGTCGGATCGGGAAAGACGGCGCTCGCGCTCGCGCTCTGCCGCGCGCTGCGCGACCGCTACGACATGGCGGTGGTCACGAACGACATCTACACCGAGGAGGACGCCCAGTTCCTCGTGCGGCACGAAGCCCTGCCGCCCGAGCGCATCCTCGGCGTCGAGACCGGCGGCTGTCCGCACACCGCGATCCGCGAGGACGCCTCGATCAACCTCGAGGCGGTCGCGCGCCTGACGCGGCGTTTTCCGGGGCTCGAGCTGATCCTCATCGAGTCGGGCGGCGACAATCTCGCCGCGACCTTCAGCCCCGAGCTTTCCGACCTGACGCTCTACGTGATCGATGTCGCCGCGGGCGACAAGATCCCGAGGAAGGGCGGGCCCGGCATCACCAAGTCGGACCTTCTGGTGATCAACAAGATCGATCTTGCCCCGATGGTCGGCGCCTCGCTCGACGTGATGGCGCGAGACGCGAAAAGGATGCGCGGCGAGCGGCCGTTCGTGTTCACGAACCTCAAGACCGGCGAGGGACTGGATGCCGTGATCCGCTTCATCGAGACCGAGGGACTGCTATGCGCCTTGCCGCGTTGACCTTTCTCGTCATCGGCGCGCGGGCGCTCGCCCACCCGCAGCATGCGGGCGGCGGGCCGCTTGCGGCCGATCTGCTTCACCTTCTCACCGAGCCGGACCACCTGGCGATGATCCTCGCGCCGCTCGTCGTCGCGGGCGCCGCCTGGTTCGCACTGCGGCGCAGGGCGCAGACGCGGCAAAAGAAGAAGTAGCCGCTCCCCAGCGGCTCAGGCGTCGAATTCGCGAAGCACCCGCCCCGGGAGCCGTCCGGGCGGCGTGCATCCCTCGGGGCCGGCGACGCGCACCCCGTTCACCCATACGCCGTGCACGCCGAGCGCCGGCGTCACCAGCCGCGCGCCGCCCGCGGGCAGGTCGCGCACGCGCCGCTTCGGCCCGCGGCCGACGGTCGCCGGATCGAAAAGGAGGAGGTCGGCGGCGAAGCCCGGCGCAAGCCGCCCGCGGTCGCGGATGCCGAAAAGGCGCGCAGGCTCGGACGTGAGACGGCGCACCGCCTCGGGAAGCGACAGGACCTGCCGCTCGCGCACCCAGTGGCCGAGCAGGTGCAATCCGAAGCCTGCGTCGTTGAAGAACGTGAGGTGCGCGCCCGCGTCCGAGAGCGACACGAGGCTCGCCGGATGCCGGAGGATGCGGCCGACCGCCTCCTCGTCCGAATTGAGGGTGAGCGCGACGAACACGGTCTCCAGGTCCTCGGCGAGCGCGAGGTCGAGCCAGAAATCGAGCGGGTCCTTGCCTGCGGCGTGCGCGAGTTCGGCGATCGTGCGCTGCTCGAAAGCCGCGTGCTGCGGCAGGCGCGTCTCGACCACCTGCACCTTGTCCCACTCGCCGTTGAACAGGCGAAAGCGCGCCGGGCGCGCGAGTTCCTCGCGCACCGCGCGGCGAAACGCCGGATCGGCGAGCCTCGCCTTGAGCGCCTCGCCCGAAAGCCCGAGCGCCGGCCGCCACGCCTCGAGCCCCTCGACCGGGTACGGCGAGCGCAGCGTGAAGTCGAAGCTCAGCGGGCAGCAGGACACCGCGCCCGCCATGCGACGTCCGCGCGCGCGTGCGGCCGCGATCGCATCCAGCTCCTCGAACACGATGCCGGGATTGGTGCTGTTGTGAAGGAGCGCCGCGACCACGACCGGCCGGCCGCTTTCGGCCGCGAGCCGCTCGAGAAACTCGAGCCGCGTGTGCCCGCCCTTGGTGAGCATGAAGACGCCGCGGCGCGCTGCGCCCAGCTCGCCGACGAGCGCGGCGATTTCGCGCTCCTCGGCAAGGCGCGAGGGCATCGGGCGGCCGCCCTCGCCGTTGTGCGCCGGGGACGTGCTCGTCGAGAAACCGACCGCGCCCGCGGCGAGCGCTTCGCGCACGATCGCGCGCATGCGCGCGATCTCCTCGTCGGTCGCGGCGCGCTCGGTCGCCGCCTCGCCCATCGCGAACGTGCGAATCGACGAGTGCCCGGCGAAGCAGGCGACGTTGATGCCGACGCCCCGGCGCGCGAGCATGTCGAGGTAGTCGGGGATGGTCTCGAACTCCCAGCGGATGCCGGCGGCGAGCACCTCGAGGGACATCCCCTCGACCTGCGTGAGGTTGCGCATCACGCGCTCGCGGTCGGACGCGCGGCAGGGCGCGATCGCAAAGCCGCAGTTGCCGATCACCGCGGTGGTGACGCCGAGCGCGGGCGAAGGCGTACACCACGGGTCCCAGGTGATCTGCGCGTCGTAATGCGTGTGGTTGTCCACGATGCCGGGCATGAGCGCAAGGCCCTCGGCCTCGACCGTTTCGCGCGCTTCGCCGAGCGCGCGACCGATCGCGGCGATGCGGCCGCCGGCCACCGCGACGTCGGCGTACACGGGCGCAGCGCCCGTGCCGTCCAGGACCCGCGCGTTTCGAATGACGAGATCGTGCATCCGCCTATACTACCCGCGCCGTGAAACTCGACGACCTTTCAGGCAAATGCGCGGTCGTGACCGGCGCTGCGCGCGGCATCGGCGCGGCGACCGCGGCGCTCCTTGAGCGCTGCGGGGCGCAGGTCGCCCGGCTCGACCTCGAGCCGGGCGAGGGCGCGATCGCCTGCGACGTCGCCGACGAGGCGCAGGTCGAGCGCGCGTTCGCCGAGGCGCTCGCGCGGCTCGGGCGGCTCGACATCCTCGTCAACAACGCCGGCATCGCGGTGCGAAAGACCGCGTTCGAGATTTCCGCCGCCGAATGGGACAGGGTGCTCGCGGTGAACCTGCGCGGCGTGTTCCTGTGCTCGCGGGTGGCCGCGCGCGAGATGCGAAAGACGGGCGGCGGCTCGATCGTCAACCTCGCATCCATCATGGGGTTCTCCGGCGGCCTCTTTCCGAACCCGGCGTATCAGGCCTCCAAAGGCGGGGTGGTCAACCTCACGCGGGCCCTTGCGCTCGAGCTCGCGCCGTACGACATCCGCGTGAACGCGGTCGCCCCGACGTTCGTGCGCACCGACCTCACCGCGCCGGTGTTCGCGAATCCCGAGGTGCTGCGCGAGGTGATGCGCCATACGCCGCTCGGTCGGCTGCCCGAGCCCGAGGACATTGCGGCGGCGGTGGTGTTTCTCGCCGGGCCTGCCGCACGCTGCATCACCGGCGCGACGCTGCCGGTGGACTCCGGTTTTCTCGCGAGGTAGGAGGACGCGCATGCATCCGCAGACGCGCTACGTGTTCATCGCCGCGATGGACGTGGACCCGGACAAGGAGGCGCTCTTCAACGAGGTGTACGACCGCGAGCACGTGCCGGAACTGCTCAAGGTTCCGGG
Source organism: Burkholderiales bacterium (assembly GCA_026416295.1). Taxonomy (GTDB): domain Bacteria; phylum Pseudomonadota; class Gammaproteobacteria; order Burkholderiales; family SG8-39; genus RBG-16-66-20. The sequence continues at coordinate 4,266 of JAOAFL010000033.1, forward strand.
CGTGCTCGCGGTGACGCGCACGGTGCGCGAGCCGGCAAGGCTCGCGATCGGCGGCGAGGTGAAGACGATCGCCGCCGAGGGCGAGCCGAAGTACGCGGCGATCTACGAGCTCGCGAGCGCCGAGGTACTCGCGAGTCCTGAGTGGGCCGCCGCGGTCGAGCGCGGCCGCTGGCCGACGGAAGTCCGCCCGTACACCCGCAACCGGCGGCACACGCTGCACCGGGTCGTGAACCAGAACTAGCGCGTGAAGACCACGCGCTATTTCGATGCGCTTCGAACGCGTCCGGACAGAGCGGCGATTCGCGACGAATGGATCGAGCGGGCGATTCGCGCGCCGCTCAAGGAGAAGATCCAGTCCGACGGCCGCATTCAAAGGTGGACGCAGGTCCCCGAGGCCGGGAACCGCTATCTCAGGGTGGTTCTTCTCGCCGACGGCGAAACGGTACACAATGCATTCTTCGACCGACGGTTTGCGCCATGAGGATCCGCTATTTCAAGGACACCGATACGCTGCTCATCGAGTTCAGGGACGCCCTGGTCGCAGAGACGCGCGATCTGGACGAGAACACGGTGCTCGACCTGGATGCCGAGGGCAATATTGTCGCGATCACCGTCGAGCACGCATCGGAGCGAGCAGGGATTCCGCAGTTTTCGTACGAGCAGGTGGCCGCCTGAGTCGCGCCGGCGCGCACCGATGTCCGCAAAGGTGGATGGCGCAAGGACGCTGCGTCGCGCAGCACGGGCCGGTCAGCTTTCTCGCGCGCGGCGACAGCGGACAGCGGGCTCAATAGCCGCGCGAAAAATCCACGAGGTTCGCAGGCAGCTCGCCGCGGCGCAGGCGCTCGAGGTTTTCGGCGATTCTGGGCACCGCGGTGCGGGGCTCGGTGAGCGCCGCGACGTGCGGCGTCACCGTCACCTTCGGGTGCGTCCAGAGGGGGCTATCGGCCGGAAGCGGCTCGGTCTCGAACACGTCGAGGTAGGCGTGCTCCAGGTGCCCCGCGTCCAGCGCAGCGAGCAGATCGGGCAGGACGACGTGCGCGCCGCGGGCGAGGTTGATGACGCAGCCGCCCTTGCGGATCTTCGCGAGCGCCGCCGCATCGAGGATGCCGCGCGTCGCCGGCGTGAGGGGCAGCAGGCACACGACCGCGTCGCTTGCCGCGAGCACCTCCTCGAGGCTCGTGGACGTGCGAACGCCGGCGATCGCCTTCGGCGTACGCGAGAACCCGACGACGCGAAACCCCATCGAGACGAGCCGCTCGGCGGCGGGCCGACCGAGCTCGCCGAGGCCGAGGATTCCGATCGTGCGGTCCGAGGCGAGGAATTGCCTGCGCCGCTTCCAGAGCCGCTCGCGCTGCCAGCGGCGGTAAAGGTAGAGGTGTCGGTGCCAGTCGAGGACGTGTACCGTGACCGTCTCGACCATCGCGGCGACCATTCCGGGATCGACCAGCCGGGCGACCGGCACGCCCTTCGGCAGCAGCGGATCGGCGACGATGTTTTCGACCCCCATCCAGAGCGACTGCACGAGCTTCAGCTTCGGGAGGCCGGCGAAGGTCTCCGGCGGGTGAGTGGCGACGATCGCGACGTCGATGTCGCCGCCGTTCGTGTCCGGCCACGCGAAGAACCGGTCCTCGGGCAGCGCGCGCGCGAGCAGCGGCAGCCAGAACTCGGGCGGCTCCTTCGCGGCGGCGAAGAGGATGTTCAATTTTCGGGCTTGAAGCCGGAGGCGCGGATCGCCGGGCCCCAGCGGTCGTAGTCGGCGCGGTGAATGCGCGCGAGTTCCGCCGGGCCGAGCCCGGTCGGCTCGAGCCCCATCTGTTCGAGCCGCTGCCTGAGATCGGGCGCGCGCACGGCCTCGATCGCCGCCTTGGCATAGCGCTCGACGATGTCCTTCGGCGTGCGAGCGGGCGCATAGAGCGCGAACCAGCCCGAGGCTTCGAGATCGTAGCCCTGCTCGCGGAAGGTCGGCACCTCCGGAACGATCGGCGAGCGCTGGCCGCCGGCGACCGCGAGCATGCGCGCTTTTCCGGCGCGCACGGTCGCGAGCGCATCCGAGAGCACGAACATGCCGGCCTTGACTTCGCCTGCGGCGAGCGCCTGGAGCGCCGGTGCGGTTCCGCGGAAAGGGATGTGGGTCATCTCGATGCCGGCCGCGCGCGCGAACATCACGCCGAGGTAGTGCGGAAGGCTCCCGGCGCCGGCGGACGCGTAGTCGCCCGCCTTCGGATCCTTCCTGACGAGCGCGGCGTATTCGGCGAGCGTCTTCGCCGGAAGCTCCGCGGCGACCACCATCGCGAGCTGAAAGTTCGCGAGATGCGCGACCGGCTCGAAGTCCTTGAAGGGATCGTAGCGCAGCGCCGCCCCGTGCGAATGCGGATACGCCACCATCGGCGCGAGCGGCGACATGAGCAGCGTCAGGCCGTCGGGCGCGGCCTTCGCGACCGCCTCGGTGCCGACGATGCCGGCGGCGCCGGTGCGGTTCTCGACGATCGTGTTCATCCCGACGAGCGGCCGCATGCGCTCGGCAAGAAGCCGCGTCAGCAGGTCGCTCGTCGCCCCCGGCGGAAAGCCGAGGATGAAGCGGAGCGTCTTTTCCTGCGCCGCCGCCGGAGCGGCGAGCACAAACGCGACGAGCAGCGCGGCGATACGCATCACGGCCGGGAGTCCTCCCCGGGCGCGATGGTAGCATCGCGCCCGGGGAGAGCGCGACATGGCGATTCGCAAATTCAGCGAGCGGAACCTGACGACCGAGGTGCTGCGGCGGCTCCGCGGCTGCCGCGACCGGCGCCTGAAGAAGATCGTGACGAGCTTCGTCCGGCACTTGCACGCGTTCGTGCGCGAGGTGAAGCCGACGCCGGAAGAGTGGATGAAGGGAATCGAGTTCCTGGTCGAGACCGGGCGGTTCTGCGACGCAAAGCGCAACGAGTTCATCCTGCTTTCCGACACGCAGGGCGTCTCGATGCTGGTCGATGCGCTCAACTACCGCGCTCGCGCCGGGGCGACCGAGTCGACCGTGCTCGGGCCTTTCCACCGGGCGGGCGCGCCGGAGTATTCGCTCGGTGCGAACATCGCGAAGAATCCCGACGACGGCGAACCGTGTCTCGTCACCGGCACGGTGCGCGACACGCGCGGCCGGCCGATCGCCGACGCGAAGCTCGACGTCTGGGAGGCGGGCGCCGACGGCCTCTACGACTCGCAGAAAGGCGAGGCGATGAATCTACGCGGCATCTTCCGCACCGACACCGAGGGGCGGTTTCACTTCCGGTGCGTCAAGCCGACCGCGTATCCGGTGCCGCACGACGGGCCGGCGGGAAGGCTCCTCAAGGCGACCGGGCGCCACCCGATGCGCCCGCCGCACCTTCACTTCTGGATCACTGCGCCGGGCTTCAAGCCGCTCGTCACGCACCTCTTCGTGAAGGGCGGCGCGTACCTCGACTCGGACGCGGTGTTCGGCGTCAAACCCGAGCTGGTGGTGGACTTCCGGAAAGGGCGCGACGGCGTCTGGCGCGCGCACTACGACTTCGTGCTCATGCGCGAAGCGCCGACTCGTCGAGCCAGGAAAGGCGCGCGAACGCCGGCTCGAGCGCCCAGTTGATGCCGATGCCGGGCTCTTCCGGCGATTCGACGAACGGCGCCGGCGGCGCGACGCGCACGATCACGCGATCGCCGTCGCCGGCGAGCGCCGCGCACCAGGCGATTTCCCACGGGTGCGCGTTCGGCGCAAGGAGCGCCATCGGCGTTCCGTACGCGGCCGCCGAGGCGGCGAGCGTCTGAACGATCTCGAGCGAGCCCCACGCGAACGGGTCCACGCGCAGGATGCGATCGCGCCGTTCGGCGATCGCCCGGCGCGCCGCTTCCCAGTCGGGTCGAAGCGCCGGCGTCTCGTCGCGCTCGAGCGGCACCTCGGCCGTGCGCCGGCGCGCGAGCACCCGCCAGAGCGGCGCGCCGCGCGCGCGCGCGTACGCGTCCCAGCCGGCCATGTCGCGCGCGACCGCGGGCTCGATCGCGAACGAAAAGCCGTAGCCGGCGACGCCCTCGGCAGAGATCAGGCGGGCGACGAGCGCTTCCGCCCCCGAGGCGAGGCGCATCGAATGCACGTGCGTGAACGCGATGCGGACCGGCGCGGCCAGGCTAACCCCAGACCCTGCGGGCCACCTCGACGACGAGCTCGAGCTTGCGCCACTGCTCCTCGATCGAAAGCGCGTTGCCGTGATGCGTGCTCGCGAATCCGCATTGCGGCGACAGGCACAGGTCTTCCAGCGGCACGAACTTCGCCGCCTCCTCGATGCGCCGAAGGAGCGTGTCGCGGTCTTCGAGCGTGCCGACCTTGGTGGTGACGAGCCCGAGCACGACCTTCTTTCCGCGCGGCAGCCACCGCAGCGGCTCGAACGTGCCGGCGCGCGCCGAGTCGAACTCCATGAAGAAGGCGTCCACCGGCGCGGAAAACATCGCCTCGGCGACCGGATCGTAGCCGCCGGAAGCGACCCAGGCGCTCTTGAAGTTGCCGCGGCAGGTGTGCATCGTCACCGTCATGCCGGCGGGCCGGTCGGCGAGCGCCGCGGCGATCGCATCGGCGTAGGTGCGCGGAAGCCGCTCCGGATCGTCGCCGTTCGCGCGGCAGTTGTCGCGGATCTTCGGGTCGCAGAGGTAGGCGAAGCTCACGTCGTCCAGTTGCAGATACGTGCAGCCGGCAGCGGCAAGGTGCCGGATCTCCTCGCGGTAGGCGGCGGCGACATCGGCCCAGAACTCGGCGAGATCCGGGTACACGGCTTTCGAGATCGACGCGCGCCCGCCGCGCAGGTGCAGCATCGAGGGCGACGGGATCGTGAACTTGGGCGTCTCGCGCGCGACCGACTTCAGGTACGCGAAGTGCTCGATCATGATCGGCCGCGCGAGCCGCACGCGTCCGGTCACCGACGGAATCGGCGGCTGCTCCTCGGTGCCGCCGAACTTCGGCCCGGGGTTGGCGGTGAGCGTGACGCCTTCGAGCTGTCCGAGAAAATCGAGATGCCACCAGTCGCGCCGCATCTCGCCGTCGGTGATCGATCGCAGCCCGATCGCCTCCTGGCGGCGCACCGCTTCGAGGATCGCGCGGTCTTCGGCTTCGCGCAGTGCGGCGGCCGAGAGTTCGCCGGCCCGGTGACGGGCGCGCGCGGCGACGAGCTCGGGGGGACGGAGCAGGCTGCCGACATGGTCGGCACGAAAGGGCGGTTTCATCGGATCGGGTTCAGTCCTGTGCGGGTCACACGCCCATGGAGCTCGCGACCGAGCGCCTGCTCGCAGAGCCGCGCGGTCTCGATCAGCCCGTCGAGGTCGATGCCGGTCGCGATGCCCATGGATTCGAAGAGGTTGACGAGGTCCTCGGTACAGACGTTGCCGGTGTAGCCGTCGCCGTAGCGCAGCTGCGCCGGGTGTCCGCCCGCGCCGCCGAAGGACGAGTCGAAATGGCGCACGCCCGCCTCCCAAGCGGCGACGCAGTTGGCAAGGCCCGTGCCGCGCGAGTCGTGGAAATGCGCGATCGGCACGAGCCCCGGGATGTCGGCCAGGCGCGCAAACAGCGCCTTCACCGAGCGCGGCGTCGCCATGCCGGTGGTGTCGCCGAGCGCGACGTGCGTGACGCCGAGCGAGACGAACCGCGCGACGTCCTCGGCGACGACGCCCGGATCGACGCGTCCCTCGAACGGACAGCCGAAGGCGACCGAGACGACTCCCACCAGCACGAAGCGGCCTTGCGCGGCCCGCACCATCTGCTCGACGTTCGCCCACTGTTCGGCGCGCGAGCGGTTGAGGTTGCGGCGCGAATGCGATTCGCTCGCCGAAACGAGCAGGCTCAGTTCGTCCGCGCCGCGGCCGGCGGCGCGATCGGCGAGCGCGCGCTCGACCGCGCGCGGGTTGGCGCAGGTCGCCTTGTAGCGCACCCCCGGCCGGCGCGCGAGCGTCGCGAGGAGCTCCGAGGCGTCGGCGAACTGCGGCACCACCTTCGGGTTCGCGTAGGACGTCGCCTCGACGCGCGGAAACCCGAGCGCGGCGAAACGCTCGACGAGCGCGCGCTTCGTCTCGGTCGGCACGAACGCCGCCTCGTGCTGCAACCCGTCGCGGGCGAAGCACTCGCAGAGCGTGACCGCGCGCATATGGTTGACATTGTCAACTTCCGTGCGCTAGCGTGTCAACCGTGACCGTCCTGTTCGATCGCCCCCCCGAGGCCGCCCGGCCGGTGCGCGAGGTCGCCGGCTACCCCCAGACCTGGCGGCGCACGCCGCGCGCGCCGCTCGTGCGCCGGCCGCTGACGCTGTCGGAAACGACCGGGCCGCTCGAGCCCGCGCGCCGGCTGCGCCCGCTCGGGGGCGAGCTCGCCGGGGCGGGCGAGCGGCGCGCGATCGGGCAGGCGATCCGGCTTCGGCTTCGCATCGTCGACCAGGGCGGCGTGCCGGTCGCGGGCGCGCTCGTCGAGATGTGGCAGGCGAACGCCGCCGGCCGCTACGTCCACCCGAACGACGACGATCACGCGCCGCTCGATCCGAACTTCTACGGCGCCGCGCGCCTCGTCGCCGACGCCGACGGCCGGATCGAGATCCGCACGGTGAAGCCGGGCGCGTATCCGGTGCCGACGCGCGACGGCTGGTGGCGGCCGCCGCACGTGCATTTTTCGGTCTTCGGCCGCGTATGGCTCGCGCGGCTCGTCACGCAGATGTATTTCCCCGGCGAGCCGCTGAACGCCCAGGACCGGATTCTGAACGCCGTGGCCGACCCCGAGGCGCGCGAGCGGCTGATCGCCCGGCTCGTGCCGCCGACCGGCGACCCCTACGACGAGCTCGTGTACGAGCATCGCATCGTCGTGCGCGGGCGCGAGGCGACGCCGCCGCAGCCGTGATTCCGACGCCCGAGCAGACGCTGGGACCGTTTTTCCTTCCGCGGTTCGTGGACGCGGACGCGAACGACCTCACGCAGCTCGAAGGGCGGCGCGCGCGCGGCGAGCCGATCGAGATCCACGGCGTCGTCACCGAGGAGGGCGGCGCGCCGCTCGAGAACCTGATCGTCGAGATCTGGCAGGCGGACGCGGCGGGAATCTTTCGCCATCCGCTCGATCCGCGCCACCGCGAGGCGGACCCCGATTTCCTCGGCTGGGGACGCGCGGCGACCGACCGCGAGGGACGCTACCTCTTTCGCACCATCCGGCCCGGGGCGCCCGCCGGGCGCGCGCCGCACATCAACCTGATGCTGATGTATTCGGGGCTGATGCGCATCCTGAAGACGGCGCTTTTCTTCGAGGACGGTCCGGGCAACGACGCCGACCCGGTGCTGCGGTGCGTGCCGCCCGAGCGCCGGGGGCTCCTCGTTGCGCGGCGCGAGGCGCCGGGCCGCTACCGCTTCGACATCCGGCTGCGCGGCGAAGGCGAGACGCCCTTTTTCGACGACTGATGCTCGCGCGCGCGCGTCCGACGATCCGCGAGCTGCTCTCCTACCGCCTGCACCGCGTCGCGAATCTCCTCTCGCGCGGGGCGGAGCTGCGCTACCGGCGCGAGTTCGGCGTAAGCCTCTGGGAGTGGCGCACGGTCGCGCTGCTCGGCGCCTCCGAGGAGCCGCTCTCGCCCGGCGAGCTCGCGCGCGCGGCCGGCGTGGACAAGAGCCAGATGAGCCGCGTGGTGGCGGGCCTTGCCCGGCGCGGGATCGTGCTGCGCGCGAACGATCGCTCGGACGCGCGCGGCGTGCGGCTGCGACTCTCGGCGCGCGGCCGGCGGCTCTACGCCGGACTGATCGCAGCGGCCTCGGAAAGAAACGCGGCGCTGCTCGCGTGCCTCGGGGCGCGCGAGCGCGCCTGCTTCGAGCGCGCGCTCGAGAAGCTCGCTGCGCAGGCGCGCCGGCTGATCGAACGGGAAAAGGCGCCGTGAGGACGCGCATCACGGAACTGCTCGGGATCGAACATCCGATCCTTCAGGCGGCGATGAGCTGGGCGTCCTCGAACGCCGCGCTTCCCGCGGCGGTGTCCGAGGCCGGCGGGCTCGGCGTGATCGCCGCCGGGCCGATGCGCCCGGACGATTTTGCGCGCGCGCTCGCCGAAATCCGCGCCGCGACCGCCCGGCCGTTCGGCGTGAACGTTCCGCTCAACAACCCGCGCGCGCCGGCGCTTCTCGACATCGCATACGAGACGCGCGTTCCGGTGATGGTCGCATCGCAAGGCGGCCCGCGCGGGCACCTCGAGCGCTTTCGCGCGATCGGGACAAAATGGCTGCACGTGGTCGCCTCGGTCGAGCACGCGAGAAAGGCCGAGGCGGCGGGGGTGGATGCGCTCGTCGTGGACGGCGCCGAGGCGGGCGGGCATCCGCCGCCGTCGGAAGTGACGACGCTCGTTCTCGTGCGGCGCGTGGTGAAGGCGACGCGGCTTCCGGTCGTCGCAAGCGGCGGGATCGCCGACGGCTACGGCGTCGCCGCGATGCTCGCGCTCGGGGCCGAGGCCGCGCAGCTCGGCACGCGCTTCATCGCGACGCCCGAGGCGGGCGTGCACCCGGCCTACAAGCAGGCGGTGCTGGCGGCCGAGGTGGACGGCACGGCGTTCGTCGGCCGCGGCCGGCATCCGATCCGGCAGCTTCGCAACGCCTTTGCGGAAAAATATCTCGCCGCGGAGCGCGCCGGCGCCTCCGACGAGGAACTCGCGGCGCTTTTCGATTCGGCGACGCTCAGGCAGGCGGCGCTCGAGGGCGACGTCGCGTGGGGCAAGGTCGAGGCCGGCCAGTCGGCGGGGCTCGTGGACGAGATCCTGCCAGCGGCCGAGGTGATGCGCCGGCTCGTCGCCGAGCTCGAAGACGCGCGCCGCAGGCTCGCATGAGCGTCCTTCTCGTCGAAGACCGCGGGCCGGTGCGCCTCCTCACGATGAACCGGCCGGAGAAGCGAAACGCGCTCGATACCGCGCTCACGCGGGCGCTGCTGGAGGCCCTTTGCGCGGCCGACGCCGACGACGCGGTCGGCTGTGTCGTGCTCACCGGGGCGGGCCCGGCGTTCTGCGCCGGCGCGGATCTGGCCGAGTTCAAAACGCTCACCCCGGAAAACCGCGAGGCGGTCGAGGCGCGCGCCGAACTGACGATGCAGCTTCACGCGGCGTTTCCGAAGCTCTCGAAGCCGGTGGTGACCGCGGTGAACGGCCCGGCGATGGGCGGCGGCGCGGGCCTTGCGCTCGCGGGCGACCTCGCGCTGATGGCCGAGACCGCCACCCTCGGCTACCCCGAGGTGCGCCACGGCATCGTCGCCGCGATCGTGATGGCGAACCTCGTGCGCCAGGTCGGAAGGAAGGCCGCGTTCGAGCTGGTCGCGCTCGGCGAGCCGATCGGCGCATCGCGCGCCGCCGCGCTCGGGCTCGTCAACCGCGTCGTCCCGCCGGCGGACCTCGTGCGCGAGGCGATCGCGCTCGCAGAGCGCCTCGCCGCGATGAGCCGGCCGGCGATGGCCGAGACGAAGCGGCTCTTTCACGAGGTCGCCGACCTCGCGCTCGCCGAGGCGCTCGCGCGCGGGCGCGAGGCGAACAAGCGCATGCGCGCGTTCCGCAGCCGCGGCTCCGGCACATGAAGCCGCTCGACGGGCTCGTCGTCCTCGACGTCTCGCGCGTGCTCGCCTGCCCGTTCGCGAGCATGGTGCTCGCCGAGCTCGGCGCCGAGGTGATCAAGGTCGAGGAACCGCGCGAGGGCGACGAGACGCGCCGTTTCGAGCCGCGTCTTTCGCGCGACAGCGCCTACTATTTCGCCTGCAATCGCTCGAAGCGCTCGATCACCGTGAATCTGCGTTCGCCCGACGGCCAGCGGATCGTGCAGGAACTGGCGCAGCAGGCCGACGCCTTTATCGAGAACTTCCCGCCGGGAACGCTCGCGCGCTACGGGCTCGACTACGCGACGCTCGCGAACCTCAATCCCCGCCTCGTCTATGTTTCCTGTACCGGCTTCGGCCAGAGCGGGCCGTATGCGAAAAAGAGGGGCTACGACACGGTGTTTCAGGCGATGGGCGGCCTGATGAGCCTCACCGGAGAAAAGGGCGGCGGGCCGGTGAAGCCCGGCCTGCCGGTCGCCGATCTCACCTCGGGCCTCTGGGTCGCGGTCGGGCTTCTTGCGATGCTCGCCGGCCGCGCCCGCACCGGCCGCGGCGGCCGGCTCGATTTTTCGATGCTCGACGGGCAGGTCGCGCTGCTCACGGTCGCCGCGGCGCGCTATTTTGCGCTGGGCGAGGTGCCGCCGCGCCTCGGCACCGAACACCCCGGGCGCGTGCCGTCGGCGAGCTTTCGTTGCCGCGACGGAAAATACGCGCACATTACCGCGAGCGACCAGCACTGGGCGCCGCTTTGCCGCGCGCTCGCGCTCGAAGACTGGGGCGCGGCGTACCCGACGAACGAAGCGCGCGTCGCAAGGCGCGAGGAGGTGATGGCGCGGCTCACCGAGGCGGTCGCGCGCCTCGATCGCGCCGAGCTTCTCGCGCGGCTCGACGCCGCGGGCGTGCCGGTCGGACCGGTGAACGATCTCGCCGAGGTGCTCGCCGATCCGCACGTTCGCGCGCGCGGGCTCGTCGGAAGCTTCGACTACCCCGAGGTCGGCGAATTTCCGGCGCTTGCGTTGCCGTTCAAGTTCCTCGGCTGGGACGATCCGCAGATCGGCGCGCCACCGGCGCTCGGCGAACACACCGAGGAAGTGCTCCGCGAACGGCTCGGCTACAGCGCCGAGCGGATCGCGGCGCTGCGCGCATCGGGCGCCATATGAGCGCGGTGCTCTACGAACGCAGCGGGGCGGTCGCGACCATCACGCTGAACCGCCCTGAGGTGCGCAACGCGCTCAACCTGGAGATGTGCGACGGAATCGAGCGCGCGGCGAAGCAGGCGGCGGCCGATGCCGAGGTGCGGCTCGTCTTCGTGCGCGCGGCCGGCGTCGCCTTCTGCGCCGGCGCGGACCTCAAGGAACGCCGCACGATGGACGCCGCGCAGACGCGCGAGCGCAGGCTTCGCGCGTTCGCCGCCTACGCGGCGCTCGAGGCGCTGCCGATGCCCGCGGTCGCGGTCGTCGCCGGGCCCGCGGTCGGCTCCGGCTGCGAGATCGCCGCATGCTGCGACTTCATCGTCGCAACCCCCGATGCCTGGTTCGCGACGCCCGAGGCGCTGCGCGGCACGGTCGGCGCAACCCAGCGCCTTGCCCGCGCGCTGGGCTTGCGCTTTGCGAAGGACATGATGTTCACCGGCCGAAGGCTCTCGGCCGAGGAGGCGCTGCGGCTCGGGTTCGTCAGCCGGCTCGTTTCGCCGGCGGCGCTCGAGCGCGAACTCGCCGCGATCGCGCGCACGGTCTGCGAGGCGCCGCCGCAGGCGATGCGGCTCGCCAAGCGCTGCCTCGATGCGGGCGAGGCGGCGGCGCGCGCCGCGGCGCTCGCGCGCGAGCTGGAGGCGATCGAAGAGCAGCTCGCCGCAGGCGGCGGGTTGGAGAAGCGGTGAGCTGGGTCTCGCGCACGCTCGGGGATTTTCTCGCGGCGAACGCGCGCGCCCGGGCGACGGCGGAAGCGCTGGTGACCCCCACCGCGCGGCTTTCGTGGGCGGCGCTTTTCGCGCGCGCGCGCGCGGCGGCGGCCGACATCCGCGCCCGCGGCATCGGCCGGGGCGAGCGCGTCGCGATCCTGATGGGAAACGGCGAAGCGTGGCTTTCGCTTTTCTACGGCGCGGCGCTCGCAGGCGCGGTGACCGTTCCGGTCAACACGCGCTTCAAGCCGCGCGAGATCGCTTTTTGCCTGCGGCAATCGGAGGCGAGCGCGCTCTACTACGTCGAGCGGTTCCTCGAGATCGATTTCGCCGCGATGGTCGAGGAAGTGCGCCGCGAGCTTCCGGCGGTGCGCTACGTGCCGGTGCGCGGGGCCTTCGAGGGGGACGCCCGCGACGAGGGGCCCGGGCCGTCGCCTTCGGACCTTCTCCTCATCCAGTTCACCTCGGGCACCACCGCCTACCCGAAGGGCGCGATGCTCACGCACGATTCGATGCTGCGCAACGCCTGGGAGGCCGGCCGGCGTTTCGGCGTGCGGCCCGACGACCGCTATTTCAACACCCGGCCGTTCTTTCACGTCGGCGGCTCGACGCTCTCGGCGCTGGTCGCGCTCGTGCACGGCTGTACGCTCGTGACGCTGCCCACCTTCGAGGCGGGCGCGGCGCTCGAGACGATGGAGCGCGAGCGCTGTACGCTCGTCTCGGGCAACGACACGATCTTCCAGATGCTCATCGGTCATGCCGATTTTCCGAAGCGCCGGCTCGCGCTTCGCGGCGGCTGGGCGGCGGCCGGTCCGCAGACGATGCGCCGCATCGTGGAAAGCCTCGGCGCGCGCGAGATCTGCGCCGCCTACGGGCTGTCGGAGGCTTCGCCCAACGTCGCGATGAGCGACTGGCGCGATCCGCTGGAGGTCCGCATCCAGGGCCTTGCGCCGCCGCTGCCGGGGGTGGAGGTTCGCATCCGCGACGGCGAGATCCAGGTGCGCGGCTGGAACGTGATGCGCGGCTACTGCGGCAATCCGGAGGCGAGCGCCGCGGCGTTCACCGAGGACGGCTGGCTGCGAACGGGCGATGCGGGCGAGCTCACCGCCGACGGCCGGCTTCGCATGACCGGGCGGCTGAAGGACGTCTTTCGCGTCGGCGGCGAGAACGTCGCGCCGGCCGAGGTCGAGGAGGTGCTCCTTGCGCATCCGGCAGTCGAAACCGCGCAGGTGGTCGGTGTGCCGGATTCGCGCCTCGGCGAAGTGCCTTGCGCGTACGTCACGCTCAGGGCGGGCGCCTCGGCGACCGAGGAGGAACTCGTCGCCTTCGTGCGCGCGCGCGCGGCGAACTTCCGCGTGCCGCGCTACCTCAGGATCGTTTCCGGCTTCGACGAAATCGGCATGACCGCGAGCGGCAAGGTGCAGAAGGCGCGGCTTCGCGAGCACGCGATCCGCGAGTTCGGGCTCGGGACGACGGGCTGACGGTGTCGTCCGACGGGGCGCGGCTCGCCCGCGCCGTGTTCGTCCTCGGCTGCGGCTCGTTCGCAAGTGCCGCGACCGCGCGGGTGGCCGATCCGCTGCTTG
>JAOAFL010000046.1 GCA_026416295.1 Burkholderiales bacterium
CCGCTCTGCCACCCTTCCGCAGCCCCTGCCTTCGTTCGCCTTCCGGTTTTGGCGTCGGCATCACCTTGTGCGCTGCGCGCAAAAGGTGAGCCGCCGCGGGCCGGCTCGCCCTGCCTCCCGAATCCCCTCCGGGCCCGCCCGATTTTATCCACCGGCGACGCCGGGGCTGCCAGCACGCGCGGCCGTCATCGAAACTTCGGCCGATTCTGGTAGTCTTAACGGCGACAAACAGGAGGAAACCGATGGAACCCTATCGCCGCAACGAAGGCCTGTACGGTACGGTCGCCCTGCCGCAGGAGGCCGTGCTCGCCCCGCAGGCGCAGAAAGTCCTGCGGAACACGTACCTGCTTCTCGCGCTCACGATGGTGCCGACGGTCGCTGGCGCCTGGCTCGGCATGGCGACCGCCTCGGTGATCGCCTCGGCGCCGGTCGTCAGCTTTTTCGTGATGCTTGCGGCAGTGATCGGGCTGCAGTTCGGCATCGCGCGCTTCCGCAACAGCGTGGTCGGCATCGGGCTGCTGTTTGCGATGACGGGGCTGCTCGGCTGGTTCCTCGGGCCCCTGCTCAACGCCGCGCTTTCGCTCAAGAACGGCGCCCAGCTCGTCGGCTATGCCGCCGCGGGCACTGGCGCCGTCTTCGTCGGCATGGCGGCGATCGCGACGACGACGAAGCGCGATTTCAGCTTCATGGGCAAGTTCCTCTTCGTCGGCATGATCGTGCTGCTCGCGGCGATCGTCGCGAACCTGTTCCTTCAGATTCCGGCGCTCGCGCTGACGATCTCGAGCCTCGTGATCGTGGTGTTCTCGCTTTTCCTGCTGCACGATCTTTCGCGGATCGTCACCGGCGGCGAGACGAACTACCTGATCGCCGCGACCGGCGTCTATCTGAGCCTCTTCAACATTTTCGCGAACCTGCTGCAGCTGCTGATGGCGTTCACGGGCGAGCGCGACTAAGACGCTGTTGCCCCTACGGAAGGCGCCTGCGGGCGCCTTCTTTGTTTTCCGCGCACGCTAGCGCGCGATCGTGCCGCGCACGAGCTCGGCCATCGCCGCGGCCGCGTCGCTCCCTTCGCCGCGCAACCCGTCGACGACGCCCGCGCGATCCGCGGCGGTGCGATTCTGGCTCGCCTTCCACTTGCCGGCGAGGCTCGTCACCGTCAGCTCGACGCCGACGATCGCCTCGAGCATCCGTTCGACGTAGTCGGCGGGCGCATCGCCGACCGTCCAGGGCGCCGCGCGTCCGGCCTCGTGCCGGTCGGTGAGCCGTTCGACGAGCGCGCGCAGCCACGCCCGGTCCTCGATCGCGCGCAGCGTGCCGCGCGCGTGCACGACGGCGTAGTTCCAGGTCGGCACGACCTTTCCGTGCTCCCGTTTCGACGGGTACCACGACGGCGAAACGTAGGCCTGCGGGCCCTGAAAGATGGCGAGCGCGCGGGGCTCGCGCGACAGCCCGCGCCAGAGCGGATTGGCGCGCGCGACGTGCGCCCGCAGCGTGCCGAACGGCGCGGGCGCCGGGTCGAGCTCGAACGGGATGTGGTTCGCCTCCGGTCCCTCCGGGCCGAGCGTGACGAGCGTACCGAGCGGAAAGGCGCGAATGAGCGCGTGCAGGACCGCGACGCGCGTCTCGGCGAAATGGTCGGGCAGGTACATGCCGGGATTGTGCCGCAACCGCGCGGGCTCAGGTTCGCTCGAACAGGCACACGGACTCGACGTGCGCGGTGTGCGGGAACATGTTGACCACGCCGGCGGCCACCAGCCGGAAGCCCTTGACGTTGACGAGGACGTTCGCATCGCGCGCGAGCGTCGCAGGGTCGCACGAGACGTAGACGATCCGGCGCGGCCAGGCATCCGGCAGCGCGTTCACGACCGCGATCGCGCCCTCGCGCGGCGGATCGAGGAGCAGTTTCTCGAACCGCCCGAAACGCGCGAGCGCAGGCCGCGCGAGGTCCGCCGTTTCGAACTGCGCGACGAGACCGTTTGCGCGCGCATTCTCCCGCGCGCGCTCGACGAGCGCCGCGTTCGCCTCGAGGCCGAGCACCGCGGCGCCGGCGCGCGCAAGCGGCAAGGCGAAGTTGCCGAGCCCGCAGTAGAGGTCCGCGATACGCTCGCCCGGCTTCGGGTCGAGCAGCCGCACGGCGCGCGAAACGAGCACGCGGTTCACGCCCGCGTTCACCTGCGTGAAATCGGTCGGCGCAAAGCGGATGCGCACGCCGAATTCCGGCAGGTCGTAGTAGAGCGGATCCGGATCCACCGGGTGCAAGGGGTGCGCGGTCTGCGGCCCGCCCGGCTGCAGCCACACGGCGACGCCGTACGCGTCGGCGAATCGCCGCAGCGCGGCGAGGTCCTCGGCGCCGAGCGGATCGAGATGCCGGAAGACGAGCGCGACGGCGGCGTCGCCCACCGCCACCTCGATCTGCGGCAGCCGGGCGCGCGCAGCGAGCCCTCCGACCAGCTCGCGCAGCGGCACGATGAGCGACGAGACCGGCGGCGCGAGCACCGCGCAGCTGCGCAGCTCGGCGATGTAGCTCGAGGCGCGCTCGTGAAACCCGACGAGCACGCCGCCCTTTTTTTCCACCAACCGCACCGCGAGGCGCGCGCGACGCCGATAGCCCCACTCCGCGCCGTAGACGATCGGCATCATCGTCTCGGGGCGTACCCGGCCGATGCGCGCGAGCGCGTCTTCCAACCAGCGCTGCTTGGCCGCCATCTGGGTGCGCGCGTCCGCGTGCTGGAGCGCGCAGCCGCCGCAGCGCGCAAAGTGCGGGCAGGGCGGCTCGCGCCGGCCGGCGGCGGCAGCGAGCACGGTCCGAACGCGCGCGAGCGAAAAGCGCCGCCGCGCGCGTACCGGCTCCGCCTCGACGGTTTCGCCGGCGAGCGCCCCCTCGACGAACACGACCTTGCCGGCGGCGTCGCGCGCGACGCCGCGTCCGCCGGCGTCCAGCGCCTGGACGTTCAGCCGCTCCAACGCGAAAGGAACTCCCGCGACCACGGCGCCTTGTGCCGCTCGAGCGCCTCGCGCACGAGCGCGCACTCGCGGCGATGGGATTTTTCGTCGAGTGCCCCGCGCAGCAGCTGAAACCGCAGCCAGAGAAGGTACGTGTTCACCGTGTCCGCCTCGCAGTAGGCGCGGATGTCGGCGATGCGGCCGGCGCGGTACGCCTCCCAGACGCCCGCGCCGCCGACGCCGATCTTGCCTGGCAGCCCCGCAAGCTGCGCCACCTCGTCGAGCGGCGCGTTGTTGCGCGGCTGATAGAGCGCGAGCACGTCCATCAGGTCCACGTGCCGGCCGTGATAGCGCGAGACGTAATTGTTGAAGCGGAACTCGCGGTCGTCTTCGCCCTGATCCCAGAATTTCGCCGCGCGCACGCCGTGCACGAGCGCCCGGTGCGCGAGCACCGCCAGATCGAAGCCGCCGCCGTTCCAGGACACGAGTTGCGGCACGTAGCGCTCGATGCCGTCGAAGAACCGCTGAATCGCCTCGCGCTCGCCGACCTCCGGCTCGCCGAGCGAAAAGATTCTCAGCCCTTCGCCCTCGCGCAGCACGCACGAAATCACCGCCACACGGTGCAGATGCGACGGCAGAAAATCGTTTCCGGTCTGCGCCCGGCGCCGCTGGAACGCGACCTCGGCGACTTCGGCGTCGGGAAGCGTGACCGGCAGGCCGTACAGCCGCCGGATGCCGTCGCAGTCGGGAACCGTCTCGATGTCGAAGGCGAGGACCGGGGTCACCGCGCAATCCTACCTGCCGCACGCGCAAGGCGGGACAGGCGAACGGCCCCTCGGCCGGCCGTTCGCAACGGCATTCGCATGCGCCGGGACACACGCTCAGTCGGGAAACACGCCGGTCGAGAGATAGCGATCGCCGCGGTCGCACACGATCGTGACGATGACGGCATTCGCGAGTTCGCGCGCGATGCGCAGCGCGACCGCCATCGCGCCGCCGGAGGAGATCCCGGCGAAGATGCCCTCTTCGCGCGCCAGGCGCCGCGCCATCTCCTCGGCCTCGGCCTGACTGACGTACTCGAGCCGGTCCACCCGCGCCGGTTCGTAGATTTTCGGCAGGTACGCCTCGGGCCACTTGCGGATCCCGGGAATCTGCGAACCTTCCTCCGGCTGGCAGCCGATCACCTGGATCGCCGGATTCTTCTCCTTGAAAAAGCGCGAGCAGCCCATGATCGTTCCGGTGGTGCCCATCGAGGAAACGAAGTGCGTGATTCTGCCTTCGGTGTCGCGCCAGATTTCGGGGCCGGTGCCTTCGTAGTGCGCGAGCGGATTGTCGGGGTTGGCGAACTGATCGAGCATCACGCCCTTGCCTTCGCGTACCATCTGTTCGGCGAGATCGCGGGCCGCCTCCATGCCTCCGGTCTTCGGCGTGAGGATGATCTCGGCGCCGAAGGCGCGCATCGTCTGGCGGCGCTCGACCGAGAGGTGCTCCGGCATGATGAGAATCATGCGGTAGCCGCGGATCGCGGCCGCCATCGCGAGCGCGATGCCGGTGTTGCCCGAGGTGGGCTCGATCAGCGTGTCGCCCGGCCGGATCGCGCCGCGCGCCTCGGCGCGCCGGATCATCGAGATCGCCGGCCGGTCCTTGACCGAGCCGGCCGGGTTGTTGCCCTCCAGCTTCGCGAGGATCGTGTTGCCGCGGCGCGCGTTTTCCTCACCCGGCAGGCGCTGCAGCCGCACGAGCGGCGTGTTGCCGATGAAGTCCTCGATCGTACGCATCAGCGTCCCTCCTCGAGTTCCCGTACGTAGGCGGCGACGCCCTCCTCGACGGGCATGAACCGCGCGCTGTAGCCCGCCTCGCGCAGGCGCGCGAGATCGGCTTCGGTATAGGCCTGGTAGCGCTCGAGAAGCTGCGCGGGAAACGGCACGTACTCGATCAGCCCCTCGCGCGCGAGTTCCGCCGCCGTGCAGCTCGTGCCGCGCACCGTGTTGATCACCGCGGCGGCGACGGCGTTGAAGCTTTGCGCGCGCCCGGAGCCGCAGTTGAAGATGCCCGAGACGTCGCGCCGCTCGAGAAAGAACAGGTTCACGCGCACCGCATCGTCGACGTGGACAAAGTCGCGTCGCTGCTCGCCGTCGCCGTAGCCGTGCGAGCCGACGAAGAGCTTCACCCTGCCTTCGGTGCGCAGCTGCCGCCAGGCGTGGTACGCGACCGAGGCCATGCGCCCCTTGTGCGCCTCGCCGGGCCCGTAGACGTTGAAGTAGCGCAGCCCGACGACCTGCGCGGTGCGCGCGGGGAGCGTGCGCCGCACGTACTGGTCGAAGAGGAATTTCGAGTAGCCGTACACGTTGAGCGGGCGCTCGCAGGCGCGTTCCTCGACGAACGCGCGCCCGGCGCCGTAGACCGCGGCCGAGGAGGCGTAGAGCATCGGCACCTCCTCTTCCTGCGCCCAGTCGAGGAGCGCCTTCGAGTACTGGTAGTTGTTCTCCATCACGTAGCGTCCGTCCGGATGCATCGTATCGGAGCAAGCGCCCTGGTGCAGCAACGCCTCGATCGAGCCGTCGAAGTGCCCCGCGGTTAGCCGCGCGAGGAACTCGCGCTTGTCCATGTAGTCCTCGATGTCGAGCGCCGCGAGGTTCGCGACTTTCGCCGGATTCTCCAGGTTGTCCACCGCGAGGATCTCGGTGACGCCGGCCTCGTTCAGGGCCCGCACCAGCCGCGAGCCGATGAATCCGGCAGCGCCGGTGACGACAGTGCGCATGCGACCTCCGTTCTATGGCGTTGCGAACAGTTCCTCGCGCGTGACGACCGCGGTGCCGAGCTTCGTGACCTTGATGCCGCCGGCGCGGTTGGCAAGGCGCACCGCCTGCGCCAGCGGCACGCCGGCAGCGAGCATTACGCCGAGGGTGGCGATCACCGTGTCGCCGGCGCCGCTCACGTCGTAGACCTCGCGCCGGTCGGCCGGCACGTGCAGCGCGCCCTCGGGGCGATAAAGGGTCATGCCCTCCTCGCCGCGGGTGACGAGCAGCGCCTCGAGCGCGAGCGCGCGGCGCAGGCGCTCGGCGCGCCGCGCGAGGTCGCGCTCGTCCTTCCACGCGCCGGTCACCGCGCGAAGCTCCGCGGTATTCGGCGTGACGACGGTCGCGCCCCGGTAACGCGACCAGTCGTCGCCCTTGGGATCGACGAGCACGCGGCGGCCGGCCGCGCGCGCAAGGCGAATCATGCGCGCGATGTGCGCGAGCCCCCCCTTGCCGTAGTCCGAAAGGATCACCAGGTCGCAGCGCGCCACCGCGGTCGCGAAGTCGGCGAGCTTCGCCGCGAGCACCTCGTGCGAGGGCGGCGTCTCGAAATCGACCCGCAGCAGCTGCTGGCGGCGGCCGATCACGCGCAGCTTCTGCGTGGTGCGGATCGCGCGGTCGACGTGGAACCCGACCTCGACGCCGGCGCGTTCCACGAGTTCGCGCAGCCGCTCGCCCTCGGGGTCGTCGCCGATCACCGAAAGCAGCGTCGTGCGCGCACCGAGCGCCGCGCAGTTCGCCGCGACGTTCGCCGCGCCGCCCGCGCGCGTCTCCTCGCGGGTAAAGAGCACGATCGGCACCGGCGCCTCGGGCGAGATGCGGGTCGCCTCGCCGTGCCAGTAACGGTCGAGCATCACGTCGCCCACGACGAGCACGCGGGTGCGCGCAGTGTCCGGAATGCGGCCGCGGCGCGCGGACGCGCGCAGGCGGGCGGCAGCGTTCATGCGGCGCGCCCGATGCCGTGGTACTCGAACCCGCTGCGGCGCAGCGCCTGCGGGTCGTACAGGTTGCGCCCGTCGAAGATCACCGGCGTCTTCAGCCGCCGTCGCAGCTCGGCGAAATCCGGGCTGCGGAACTCCTGCCACTCGGTGACGACGACGAGCGCGTCGCAGCCCTCGAGCGCCTCGAGCGCGGCCTCGACGATCTCGACGCCGGGTGTCGCGGCGAACAGCCGCCGGGCCTCGGCGCCGGCGGCCGGGTCGTAGGCGCGAACCGCGGCGCCCGCCTCGAGCAGATCCGCGACGAGCGCGCGGCTCGGCGCCTCGCGCATGTCGTCGGTGCCGGGCTTGAACGCGAGCCCCCAGAGCGCGAAGCGCAGCCCCTCGAGCCGCGCGCCGAAGCGGCGCCGGATCTTCGCCGCGAGCACGCGCTTTTGCGCCTCGTTCGCCTGCGCGGCGGCGGCGACCACGCGCAGCGCACAGCCGGCTTGCTGGGCGGTGGCGAGGAGCGCGCGCAAGTCCTTCGGAAAGCACGAGCCGCCGAACCCCGCGCCGGCGTAGAGAAAATGGGTGCCGATGCGCGGGTCGGCGCCGATCGCGCGCCGGATTTCCTCGATGTCCGCACCGAGCGCCTCGGCGAGGTTCGCCAGTTCGTTCATGAACGAGATGCGCGTCGCGAGCATCGCGTTCGCGGCGTACTTCGCCAGTTCCGCCGAGCGCACGCTCGTCACCATCAGCCGCTCGCGGTTGCGCTGAAAGGGCGCGTAGAGTTCGCGCAGCAGCGCGGTCGCGCGCTCGTCCTCGGAGCCGACGAGGATGCGGTCCGGTCGCATGAAGTCCTCGACCGCGCCGCCCTCCTTCAGGAACTCCGGGTTCGAGACGACGCTGAACTCGTGCGCCGCGCCGCGCCGCGCGAGTTCCTCGGCGATCGCCTCGCGCACGCGGTCGCAGGTGCCGACCGGCACGGTCGATTTCACCGCGATCGCGCGGTAACCGTCCATGTGGCGGCCGATCGCGCGCGCCGCGGCGAACACGTGCGCGAGGTCCGCGGCACCGTTTTCGTCCGGCGGCGTACCGACCGCGATCAGCTGCACCACGCCGTGCGCGGCTCCGGCCGCCGCGTCGGTCGTGAACGCGAGCCGGCCCGCTGCGCGGTTACGCGCAACGAGCGGCTCGAGACCCGGCTCGTAGATCGGCACGCGGCCCCCCTCGAGCGCCGCGACCTTCGCCGCGTCGACGTCCACGCAGAGCACGCGGTTCCCCATTTCGGCGAGGCAGGCGCCCGTCACCAGTCCGACGTAGCCGGTGCCGAAGATGCTGACGTTCATTCAGACTCCTCCGAGGTTCCGCTCAGGCCGCGAGCTCGAATTCCTCGCTGCGGCGCGGCGGGTAGCTCTCCCAGGCGCCGCAGCCGGGACAAAGCCAGTGGAACTGCCGCGCCCGAAAACCGCAGCTCTCGCACCGGTAGCGCGCAAGGCGCCGCGTCTGACTGTGCACGAGGTTACGCACGAGTTCCAGATCGCGGCGCCGCTCGGGGTTCGCGGCAGCGATGATCTGCGCCTCGAGCAGCCGATCCAAGCCGAGCAGCGTCGGATTGCGTCGCAGCTCGTCTCGCACCAGCCGGTAGGCGGCGTCCGGCCCCTTCGCCTCGAGCGTGCACTGGAACACCGCGTCGAGCAGGTCGAGCGAGGGGTAGCGCTCGAGATAGCCGGCGAGCAGCGTCAGGCCCTCTTCCAGCCGCCCGGTGTCGCGGTAGGCTTCGAGCAGCCGTTGCGCCACCAGCGCGAGGTACGCCGGATCCTGCGATTCGATGCGCTTCCAGTGCTCGATCGCGCCGTCGGGATTGCCGGCCGCGCGCTCGAGGTCGCCGAGCGCGAGGCTCGCGCGCACGCAGCGGCGGTTGGTCTCGAGCGCCTCGGAAAGATACGCGCGCGCCCGCTCCGGACGCGAATGCGTCGTTTCGATCGCGGCGAGCTCGCACAGGAACTGCGCGACCTCGCGCGCGCGCGACACCCCGGTCTCGTTTTCCAGCCGGCGCGCCATCTCGATCGCCCGGGTCCAGTCCTTTTCCTGCTGGAAGATCTGCAGCAGGCTCGCGCGCGCCTCGGGCGCGTGCGGCCCCTGCTCGGCGAGCTGCCGGAAGATCTCCTCGGCGCGGTCGAGGATCCCCGCCTTGAGGTAATCCTGGCCGAGTTCGTAGAGCGCCGCGGCGCGCCGCTCGGGCCCGAGATCGGCACGATCGATCAGATGCCGGTGCATGCGGATCGCGCGGTCGTACTCGCCGCGGCGGCGAAACAGGTTGCCGAGCGCGAAGTGCAGTTCCACCGTCTCGGGATCCACCTTCACCACTTCGATGAACGCCTCGATCGCCTTGTCGGGCTGTTCGTTCAGCAGGAAGTTGAGGCCGCGGAAATACGAGGCCGGCAGCGCGCGCGAATCGCGCACGAGATGCTTGATGTCGATGCGGGCAGCGAACCATCCGAGTCCGAACAGGATCGGAATGCCGAGCAGCCACCAGGGCTCGAACTCCATTCAGCCCTCGGCGGGACGCGGCGGCACCGGCGGCGGCGCCTCGCCCGCGCCGGCGCGCTGCGCGCGCGCAAGCCGCGCGAGCTCGCGCCGCTGGCGCAGCAGCGCCCCCGCCGCGGCGACCAGCCCGAGCACCGCCCCGCCGACGAAGAAGCCGAGCAGCAGCGCGGCGAGCGGCACCTGCCAGCTCGCGTCGAAGAAGAAGCGCAGCGTCACCGGCTCGGTGTTCTTCGCGGCGAACGCGAGCAGCAGCACGAAGAGCGCGAACCGCAGCACCCAGGTGAGGGTTCGCATCCGGCGGGTCCTCCGGCAGAGCGCGACGCGCGGCTCGGGCGCGGGCGCGTCAGGAATTCGCCGCGCGCTCCGGCCGCGGCGGCATCACCATCGTCGCCTCCGGATCCGCGTCGGACGGCTGCGCCGGCTGCGCGCTCGCGGCCGCCGGCGGCGCACCGAGTCCGGACGGCGCGGGCGCCGGCGGCGTCTGCGGCTGCGGTCGCGACCGCGTCGGCATCGCGACGCTCGGTGCCGGCGCCGCGGCGCGGTCGACCCGCTCGCGCAGTTCCTTTCCCGCCTTGAAGTGCGGCACGTACTTTTCCGGCACGTGCACCTTCTCGCCCGACTTCGGATTGCGTCCGATGCGCGGCGGGCGGTAGTTGAGCCCGAAGCTGCCGAAGCCGCGGATCTCGATGCGGTTGCCCTCGAGCAGCGCCTGCGTCATCGCGTCGAGGATCGTCTTTACCGCGTACTCGGCGTCCTTCGCGACGAGTTGCGGGTAGCGCTGCGCCAGCCGGGCGATCAGTTCGGACTTGGTCATCGGCCGCCTCCCTGCGCCTGGGCTCGGAGCCCGGCTACTGCGCCGGATTGCCGCCCCCCTTGTCGAGCTTCGCGCGCAGCAGCGCGCCGAGGTTGGTCGCGCCGGCGCTCGCCGCGGCCTGTTCGCTGCGCAGTTGCTTCATCGCCTCGGTTTCCTCGGCGAGTTCCTTCGCCCTGACCGACAGGTTGATCGCGCGGTTCTTGCGGTCGACGTTGATGATCATCGCCGTGACCGTATCGCCTTCCTTGAGCGCGGCGCGCAGGTCATCGACGCGGTCGCGCGAAAACTCCGAGGCGCGCAGGTACCCCTCGACCTCGGGCGTGAGCGCGATCACCGCGCCCTTCGCGTCCACCGACTTCACGGTGCCGGTGACCACGCTGTTCTTGTCGTGCGATGCGATGAAGCTGGTGAAGGGGTCGCCCTCCAGTTGCTTGATGCCGAGCGAGATGCGCTCGCGCTCGACGTCGATGCCGAGGACCACGGTTTCGACCTCGTCGCCCTTCTTGAAGCGCTTGACCGCTTCCTCGCCGGGCTGCGTCCAGGAGAGGTCGGACAGGTGCACCAGCCCGTCGATGCCGCCCGGCAGCCCGACGAAGACACCGAAGTCGGTGATCGACTTGATCGTGCCTTTTACGCGGTCGCCCTTCTTGTACTCGCGCGCGAAATCCTCCCACGGGTTCGGCATGCACTGCTTCATGCCGAGCGAGATGCGGCGACGCTCCTCGTCGATCTCGAGAATCATCACCTCGACCTCGTCGCCGACCTGAGCGACCTTGGACGGGTGCACGTTCTTGTTCGTCCAGTCCATTTCGGACACGTGCACGAGCCCCTCGATGCCCGGCTCGATCTCGACGAACGCTCCGTAATCGGTGAGGTTGGTCACTTTTCCGAACAGGCGCGTGCCGCGCGGGTAGCGCCGGGCGATGCCGACCCACGGGTCCTCGCCGAGCTGCTTCAGGCCGAGCGAGACGCGGTTTTTCTCGGCGTCGAACTTGAGCACCTTCGCGGTCACCTCGTCGCCGACGTTGACCACTTCCGAAGGATGCTTCACCCGCCGCCAAGCGAGGTCGGTGATATGCAACAGCCCGTCGATGCCCCCGAGGTCCACGAACGCGCCGTAGTCGGTGATGTTCTTGACGATGCCCTTCACGATCGCGCCCTCCTGCAGCGTCGCGAGCAGCGCCTCGCGCTCGGCGCCGACGGTCTCCTCGAGCACCGCGCGACGCGACACGACGACGTTGTTGCGTCGGCGGTCGAGCTTGATGACCTTGAACTCCATCTGCTTGCCTTCGTAGGGCGCGGTGTCCTTCACCGGCCGCAGGTCGATCAGCGAGCCGGGCAGGAAAGCGCGGATGCCCTTCACCATCACGGTGAGGCCACCCTTCACCTTGCCGGTGATCACGCCCTGTACCTTCTGGCCGGTCTCGAGCGCTTTTTCGAGCTCGAGCCACGCGGCCATGCGCTTGGCCTTCTCGCGCGAGAGCCGCGTTTCGCCGAACCCGTCCTCGAGCGCCTCGATCGCCACCGGCACGAAGTCGCCGGCCTTCACTTCGACCTCGCCGGCGTCGTTCGTGAACTCCTCGATCGGAATGAGGCTTTCGGACTTCAGGCCCGCATTCACCACGACGTAGTTCTCGTCGACGCGCACGACCTCGGCGGTGATGACCTCGCCGACGCGCATTTCCTTGCGCGTCAGGCTTTCCTCGAACAGAGCAGCGAACGATTCGACGTCGGATTGCGGGGCGGACGAAGCGGGTGCGGCAGGAGAGACAGCGGCCATGAAGTGAGTGTCGAAGAACCTTCGTTACCGCGGGCCTCGGGAAAGCCGCGCGGGTTGGGTTGCACAAGGGAGCGCCATTCAGGCGATCCCGCCGGTCCTTTCCCCGACCCTGCGCCGGTAGAGCGCGAGCACCTGCGCGACCGCCTCCTCGATCGTCAACGCCGTCGTGTCGAGGAGTACGGCATCCGCTGCCGGTCTGAGGGGCGCGACGCTTCGCGCCGCATCCCTTGCGTCCCGGTCTTCGAGATCGCGGGAAAGGGCGGCGAGATTAGCACGGATTCCCTTGTCTATCAACTGCTTATAACGGCGCTCGGCGCGAACCGCGACGCTCGCCGTCAGAAATACCTTGAGCAGCGCGTCGGGAAAGACGACAGTGCCCATGTCGCGACCCTCGGCGACCAGCCCCGGCGGCCGGCGAAAGGCCCGCTGGCGCGCAAGCAGCGCCTCGCGAACCGCGGGCAGGCGCGCGATCTCGGAGGCGCGGTTCCCGCATTCCTCGTCGCGCAACGCCTCGGTGACGTCCTCGCCTGAAAGCAGCGTCCGCTCGTCGAGAAACTCGGCCGCGAGCGCGGCCGCGAGCGCGGCGATTTCGGCTTCGCGCTGCGCGCCGAGACCGGCCCGCAGGCTTGCGAGCGCGACCAACCGGTAGAGCGCGCCGCTTTCGAGGTAATGGAATCCGAGGGCGGCGGCGACGCGGCGGGCGACGGTTCCCTTGCCCGAGGCGGAAGGGCCGTCGATCGCGACGACGGGGACCGCAGCACCGCTCATACCGGCGCGGCGCCCCGCGCGCGGTGCGCAAGCCTGCGAGGCGGACGTGCGACACCCATCGGACGGGGCGGATCATACCCGCCGCGCGTTCTGCTACGCTGCGCGCCGTCACACGGCCGCCGGAGGCACCGTGAGCGAAGACATACACATCCAGTTCACCCGCTTTTCCGCGTTCTACTCCCCGCTCATCGTCGCGATCGCCGGCGGCTGGCTCGAGCGCGAGGGGCTGCGACCCCGGCATTCGGTCGCGCCGGCGGGAAAATCCGCCCTCGCGGCGCTTGCCGACGGCAGCGCGCAGGTGGTCCAGTCCGCCCCCTCCCAGGCGATCGTCGCGCTCGACCGCGGCGAGGTGCCGGCGGCGCTGCATTTTGCGCAGATCAACGAAACCGACGGCTTCTTTCTCGTCGGGCGGCGCCCCGAGCCGGATTTCGACTGGACGCGTCTCGCAGGGCGCGAGGTGCTCGTCGACCACGGCGAGCAGCCGCTCGCGATGTTCCGCTATGCCTGCTTTCGGCGCGGAGCCGATTTCGCCGCGATCCGCGTGGTGGACGCCGGACCGCCCGAGCGCATGATCGAGGCGTTCCGCGCCGGCCGCGGCGACTACGTGCACCTGCAGGGGCCGGCGCCGCAGCAGCTCGAGTTCGAGCGTTGCGGTCATGTCGTCGCGGCGGTCGGCGCGGCGGTCGGCCCGTGCGCGTTCTCGAGCCTCGCGGCAAGGCGCGCCTGGCTCGCGACGGAGGCGGCGCGCGCGTTCATGCGCGCCTATCGCAAGGCGCGCGCGTGGCTGATCGCCGCGCCCGCGCGCGAGGTCGCGGCGCTCGAAGCGCCGCTCTTTCCCGAGGTCGCGCCCGAGGCGCTCGCGGCCGCGATCGCCGCCTATCAGAAGCTCGGCACTTGGACGCCGCATGTCGAAATCACGCGCGCGGCCTACGAGGCGACGCTCGAGGTCTTTCGGCACGCCGGCCGTATCCGGGGCCGGCCCCGCTACGAGGACGCGGTCGCGCCGCCGCCTGCGGACTAGGCGCGGCAGATCGAGGCGAAAACCTCGAAGTAGTCCGGAAAGGTCTTCGCGACGCAGCCGGGGTCGCGGATCGTCACCGCGACGCCGGCGAGCGTCGCGAGGGAAAAGCACATCGCCATGCGGTGATCGTCGTAGGTGTCGACCGCGACACCGGCAGCGAGCGCCGCGGGCGGCGCAATGTGCAGGAAATCGCGCCCCGCTTCGACCGTCGCACCGAACTTTCGCAGCTCGGTCGCCATCGCCGCGATGCGGTCGGTCTCCTTCACCCGCCAGCTCGCGATGTTGCGCAGAGTGCTCGTGCCGCGCGCAAAGAGCGCCGCGACCGCCGCGGTCATCGCCGCATCCGGAATGTGGTTGAGGTCGAGGTCGAACGCCGCAAGCGGCGGCGCGCCGCTCGCCTCGATCCAGTCCTCGCCCATCGCGACGCGCGCGCCCATCGCTTCGAGCACCTCGACGAAGCGCACGTCGCCCTGGATGCTCGCGCGGCCGGCGCCCTCGACGCGCACCGGCCCGCCGGCCACCGCCCCCGCGGCGAGAAAATACGACGCGCTCGAGGCGTCGCCCTCGACCGCGAGCGCACCGGGACTGCGGTAGCGCGCGCGCGGGACGCAAAAGCGCCGCAGGCCCTCGTGCGCCACCTCGACGCCGAAGCGGCGCATCAGCGCGAGCGTGATCTCCACATAGGGGCGCGAGATCAGCTCGCCTTCGACCTCGACCGCGCCGCCCCCGGCAAGCGGCAGGGCCATGAGCAGCGCGCTCAGGAACTGCGACGAGACCTCGCCCCGCACGCGCACCGGGCGCGAGGCGTCGATCCGCCCCGGCCCGATCGCGAGCGGCGGAAAGCCCTCGGCGCCGAGGTACGCGACGTCGGCGCCGAGCGCGCGCAGCGCATCGACCAGATCGCCGATCGGGCGCTCGTGCATGCGCGCGCTGCCGAAAAGCCGGTAGCGGCCGCCGGCGAGCGCGAGCACCGCGGTGAGCGGGCGAAACGCGGTTCCGGCGTTGCCGAGAAAGAGCTCCGCGTGCGCTGCAAGCCGGCCGCCTGCGCCGCGCACGACGGCGCACGCCGAGTCGCGCCGCTCGATCGCGACGCCGAGCCGCGCGAGCGCCGCGCTCATCAAGCGCGTGTCTTCGGCGTCGAGCAGCCCGCGCAGCTCGGTCGCGCCGTCGGCGAGCGCGGCAAGCAAAAGCGCGCGGTTGGAAATGCTCTTCGAACCGGGCAGCCGCACGGTGCCGCAGGCGCGGCGATACGGCCCGAGCGCAAGGGCGCTCATTCGTACGCGCCCGCCAGCCAGCGCGCGCGCGCGGCGCGCGCCTCCGCAAAGAGCCGCTCGAGCGCCGCGCCGTCGCCCGCCTCGAGCGCGGCGCGCACCCGCGCGAGCGCCGCCTGATAGCGCGCGAGCTCGGCCCCGAGCAGGTCGCGGTTGGCGAGGCAGATGTCGCGCCACATTATGGGGTGGCTCGCGGCGATGCGGGTGAAATCGCGAAACCCGCCCGCGGCGCAGGCAAAAAGCCGCGCCGCGTCCGGCCGCGCCGCGATCTCGTGCACGAGCGCGTACGCGAGCAGGTGCGGCAGGTGGCTGACCGCGGCGAGCGCCTCGTCGTGCGCCTGTGCGCTCATGCGCGCAAGGCGCGCCCCGCAGGCGCCCCAGGCCGCCTCGACCGCGGCGAGCGCCTCGGGCGGATTCTCATCGAGC
Organism: Burkholderiales bacterium; assembly: GCA_026416295.1. Lineage (GTDB taxonomy): Bacteria > Pseudomonadota > Gammaproteobacteria > Burkholderiales > SG8-39 > RBG-16-66-20. Next base: position 15,289 of record JAOAFL010000046.1, read on the forward strand.
GGCGTGAGCACCACGCGCCGGCCGCGAAAAAGATCAGCGCGCGCCGCGGCCGCGCCGCTCTGTTCCCCGCCGGCGAGCGGATGCGCCGGAACGAAGCGCGCGGCGGCAGCGCCGAGCGCCCGGCGCGCGGCGGCCACGACGTCGCGCTTGGTGCTGCCGGCGTCGGTAAGCAGCGTGCGCGGGCCGAGGTGCGGCGCAAGCGCCGCAAGCGTCGCCTCGATCGCGCCGACCGGCGTCGCGACGAGCACCAGCTCGGCCGCGCGGGCGGCCGCCGGCCCCTCGGCGATCGCGTCGAGGATGCCGCGCGCGCGCGCGTCTTCGAGGTTCGTGCGGCTGCGCCCGAGCCCGATCGCCTCGCGGCAGGCGCCGGCGGCCTTCAGCGCGAGCGCAAACGAGCCGCCGATCAGCCCGACGCCGACGACGAGCACGCGCGCGAAGCGCGGCGCGGCCGCGGGCGCGCTCATCCGTCCTTCAGCGAGGCGGCGAGCGCGGCGAGGAATTTTTCGTTCTCGGCCGCGGTGCCGACGGTGACGCGCAGGTGCTCGGGCAGCTCGTAGGGCCCGCCCACCGGGCGCACGATGACGCCGCGCCGCAGCAGCCGGCGATAGATCTCGTTCGCCTTGCCGACGCGGATCGCGAGGAAGTTGCCGCGCGAGGGGATCCAGTCGAGGCCGAGGCGCCGCGCGCCTTCCTCGAGCTGACGCATGCCCTGCAGGTTCTCTGCGTAGCTGCGCGCGACGAACTCCATGTCCTCGAGCGCCGCAGTCGCCGCCGCGAGCGCGAGGCTGTTCACGTTGAACGGCTGGCGCACGCGGTTCAGTACGTCGGCGACCGACGGATGCGCGAGCGCGTAGCCCACCCGCAGCCCGGCGAGCCCGTAGGCCTTCGAGAAGGTGCGCGTCACGACGAGGTTCGGGTGGCGCTTGAGCCATTTCACCGTCTCGGCCCGCAGCTCAGGCGGCAGGTATTCGTTGTAGGCCTCGTCCACCACCACGAGCACCCGCTCGGGCACGCGCCGCACGAACGCTTCGAGCTCGGCCGGCGCAAGGTGCGTGCCGGTCGGATTGTTCGGGTTGGCGATCCAGACGACCGCGGTGTCCGCTTCGATCGCCGCCGCCATCGCGGCGAGGTCGTGCCCGTAGTCCTTCGCCGGCACCTTGATGCCGCGCGCGCCGCGCGCCTGCGTGGCGAGCGGATAGACCGCGAAGCAGTGCTGCGAATACACCGCCGAGCGGCCCGGCCCGAGAAACGCGAGCGAGACAAGCTCCAGCACGTCGTTCGAGCCGTTGCCGAGGACGATCTGGCCCATGTCCACGTGGTGCCGGCGCGCGAGCGCGACCTTCAGCTCGTGGCCGTTGCCGTCGGGGTAGCGCGCGACGTCGGCGATCGCCGCCTCGATCGCCGCGCGCGTGCGCGGGCCGATGCCGTGCGGGTTTTCGTTCGAGGCGAGCTTGACGATCGCCTCCTCCTTCAGCCCCATCTCGCGCGCGAGCTCCGCGATCGGCTTGCCGGGCTGGTACGGGGCGATCGCGCGGATATGGGAGGGGGCGAGCTCGCAGGGATCGATGGACATCGTCAGTCGGCGCACGGGTAGGAACCGAGGATTTTCAGGAACGGCGCAAGCTGCGCAAGCTCGGCGAGCGCCGCGGCGACCGGGGGATCGTCGCGGTGGCCCACCAGATCGGCGTAGAAGTAGTACTCCCACTGCCCGAGACGGGTCGGGCGCGACTCGAGCCGCGACAGGCTCACGCCGTGCCGGGCCATCGGCGCAAGCAGCGCGTGCAGCGCCCCGGGGCGGTTCGGCGCCGACATCACGAGCGACGTCGCGTCGCGCCCGCTCGGCGCAGGCTCGAGCGTCCCGAGCACGAGAAACCGCGTGCGGTTGTTCGGTTCGTCTTCGACGCCGGATGCGACCACCTTCAGGCCGTAGCGGCGCGCGGCGAGCGCCGGTCCGATCGCGCAGGCGCTCCGCTCGCGCGCCGCAAGGCGCGCGCCCTCGGCGTTGCTCGCCACCGGCACGCGCTCGGCTTGCGGCAGGTGACGCGCGAGCCACTTCTGGCACTGGGCGAGCGACTGAGCGTGCGCGTACACGCGCCGCACGCCCTCTAGGCCCGCCTGCCGCCGCATCACGCTCTGGCGCACGCGCAGCACCACTTCGGCGCAGATCTTGAGCGGCGTCGCGAGCAGCAGATCGAGGCTGCGCCCGACCGTGCCCTCGGTCGAGTTCTCGACCGGTACCACCGCGTAGTCGGCATCGCCCGTCTCGGCGGCGCGAAATACCTCGTCGATGCCGGCGCAGGGACGCGCCTCGACCGCACTGCCGAAGTGCCGCAGGGCGGCCACCTCGCTGAAGGTACCCGGCGGGCCGAGATAGGCGACGCGCAGCGGCTGCTCCATCGCGCGGCACGCCGAGATGATCTCGCGAAACACCCCGCGCACGCGCTCGGCCGCAAGCGGTCCCGGATTCGCCGCCGACACGCGGCGCAGCACCTGCGCCTCGCGCTCGGGCCGGTAGGCGGGGGCGGCGCCCTTCAGCGCGCCGATGCGGCGCGCGAGCGCCGCGCGCCGGTTGAGCAGCCGCAGCAAGCGGTCGTCGAGCCGGTCGACCTCGCGGCGCAGCCGGGCGATGTCGCGCTCGCTCATGCCGGAGCCGGAATGTAGCGCACCGCGAGCACGCCCTCGATGCGCTCGAGCGCCGCGAGCGCCTCCTCCGGCACCGGGCTGTCCACGTCGACGAGCGTGTAGGCCGTCTCGCCTTTCGACTTGTTGAGCATGTTGTGGATGTTGATGCGGCGCGCGCCCATCACCTGCGAGATCTGCGCGAGCATGTTCGGCACGTTCGCGTTGGCGATCGCCAGGCGCCAGGGCGATTCGCGCGCCATCTGCGCGTCGGGAAAATTGACCGCGTTGCGGATCGTGCCCTCCTCGAGGTACTCGCGGACCGCGTCGACCACCATCGCCGCGCAGTTTTCCTCGGCCTCGCGGGTCGAGGCCCCGAGGTGCGGCAGCGCCACCACCCCCGCGCGCCCGAGCAGTTCGGCCGAGGGAAAATCGGTCACGTAGGCGTGAAGGTGCCGCGCGGCGAGCGCCTCGGCGACCGCACGCGTGTCGACCACGTCGGCGCGCGAGAAATTGAGCAGCACCGCGCCGCGCTTCATGCGCGCGAGTTGCCGCGCATCGACGAGGTGGCGCGTGCGCTCGGTGAGCGGCACGTGCAGCGTGACGTAGTCGGCCGCCTTCAGCACCTCGCCGAGCGCGTGCGCCTTCTTGACCTGCGCCGGCAGGCTCCAGGCCGCCTCGACCGTGATCTCCGGGTCGAATCCGACCACGTGCATGCCGAGCCGGATGCCGGCGTCGGCGACGAGGCTGCCGATCCTGCCGAGCCCGATCACCCCGAGGGTGCGCCCGGGAAGCTCGGTGCCGACGAACGCCTTCTTTCCCGCCTCGACCTGGCGCTCGAGGTCGGGGGCACCTCGGTCGAGCGCGCGCACGAACTCGAGCGCGGGCGCGAGGTTGCGCGCGGCGATCAGCATGCCCGCGAGCACCAGTTCCTTTACCGCGTTCGCGTTCGCCCCCGGCGCGTTGAACACCGGCACGCCGCGCCGCGAGAGCGCCGCGACCGGGATGTTGTTCACACCGGCGCCCGCGCGCCCGAGCGCCTTCAGGCGTGCGCCGAACGCGAACCCGTGCAGGTCGTGCGAGCGCACGAGGATCACGTCCGGGTCGCGGGCGTCCTTCACGACGGCGTAGCGCTCGGGCGGCAGCCGCTTCAGCCCCGCGTGCGCGATCGCGTCGAGGCAAAGCACCTCGATCTTTCGCGCGCTAGCCATGGCGCTGCGCGAACTCCCTCATGTAGGCCGCGAGCGCCTCGACGCCTTCGAGCGGCATCGCGTTGTAGATCGAGGCGCGCATGCCGCCCACCGACCGGTGCCCCTTCAGCTGCAGCAACCCGCGCGCCTCGGCCCCCTCGAGGAAGGGCGCATCGAGGCGCGGGTCGGGCAGCGTGAAAGGCACGTTCATGCGCGAGCGATCGGCGGGCGCGACCGGGTTGCGGTAAAAGCCGCTCGCGTCGATCGCGTCGTAGAGTAGTTTCGCCTTGGCGATGTTTCGCTGCTCGATCGCCGCAAGACCGCCCTGCGCCTTCAGCCACTCGAACACCAGTCCGGCGAGGTAGATCGCGTAGGTGGCCGGGGTGTTCAGCATCGAGTCGGCTTTTGCCTGCAGGGCGTAGTCCATCACCGAAGGGGTGCCCTTCGCCGCCCGGCCGATCAGGTCCTCGCGCACGATGACGAGGGTGAGCCCCGCCGGGCCGATGTTTTTCTGCGCCCCGGCGTAGATCAGGCCGAAACGGCCGACGTCGAGCGGGCGCGACAGCAGGTGCGAGGAGGCGTCGGCGACGAGCGGCACGCGCCCGGTGTCGGGGATCCAGTGGAATTCGACCCCGCCGATCGTTTCGTTCGAGCAGTAGTGCACGTAGGCGGCGTCCGGTCGCACGCGCCATTCGCTCTGCGCCGGCGTGCAGGCGAAGCCGCGGTCCTCGGTCGAGGCGGCGATGTGCACGTCGCAGAACGCCTGCGCCTCTTTCGCCGCCTTTTTCGACCATTCGCCGGTGATCACGTAATCGGCCTTGCCGCGGCCGGCGAGCAGATTGAGCGGGACGCCGGCGAACTGCAGCGTCGCGCCGCCCTGAAGGAACAGCACCTTGTAGTGATCGGGAATCGCGAGCAGCTCGCGCAGGTCGCGTTCGGCGCGCGCGGCGATGCCGACGAACTCCGGCCCGCGGTGGCTCATTTCCATCACGCTCATGCCCGAGCCGTGCCAGTCGAGCATCTCGGCGGCGGCGCGCGCGAGCACCGCCTCGGGCAGCATCGCCGGGCCGGCGCTGAAGTTGTAGACGCGCCGCATGCGGCGCGCTAGTGCACCGTCGGCGCGGGCGGCGCAGCGCCGTCCTCGCCCGCGCCGCGGCCTGCGCCCGCCGCGGGGCCGCCGTCGTCGCGGCCGTTTCCGCCGTTTACCGCCTCGTCGCGCTCGACGATGCGCGCCAGCCCCGCGAGCTTTTCGCCCTCGGCGAGCGCGATCAGCGTCACGCCCTGCGTCGAGCGGCCCATTTCCCGGATCTGCGCGACTTCGGTGCGGATGAGAACGCCGCCGGTCGAGATCAGCATCACCTCGTCGTCCTCGTCCACCAGCACCGCGCCGACGAGCCTGCCGTTTCGCTCGGTCGTCTGGATCGCGATCATGCCGAGGCCGCCGCGGCCGTGCCGCGTGTACTCGGCGATCGGCGTACGCTTGCCGTAGCCGTTCTCGGTCGCTGTGAGCACCGAGCGCGTCTCGTCCTTCGCGACGAGCATGCTCACCACGCGCACGCTTCCTTCTTCCGGCAGCCGCATGCCGCGCACGCCGGTCGCCTGCCGACCCATCGGGCGCACCTCCGTTTCCGGAAACCGGATCGCCTTGCCCTCGGAGGAAAAGAGCATCACGTCGTAGCCGCCGTCGGTGAGCGCCGCGTCCACGAGATAGTCGCCCTCTTCCAGGGTGACGGCGAGGATGCCGGCCGGCCGCGGGCGGGAGAACTCCGCGAGCGGCGTCTTCTTCACCGTGCCGCGCGCGGTCGCCATGAACACGAAGTGGTTCTCGTCGAATTCGCGCACCGCGAGGACCGCGGTGATCTTCTCGCCCTCGGCGAGCGGAAACATGTTGACGATCGGTCTGCCGCGGCTTGCGCGCGTGCCCTGCGGCACCTCGAAAACCTTCAGCCAGTAGAGGCGCCCGCGGTTGGAGAAGCACAGCAGGTAGTCGTGCGAGTGCGCGACGAACAGCCGCTCGATGAAATCGTCGTCCCGGATCGCCGCGGCGCTGCGGCCGCGCCCGCCGCGGCGTTGCGCACGGTAGTCGGCGAGCGGCTGCGACTTGACGTAGCCGCCGTGCGAGAACGTCACCACCATGTCCTGCGGCGCGATCAGGTCCTCGATCGAGAGGTCCTCGGCCACCGTCACGATCTCGCTGCGGCGCGCGTCGCCGTGTTCGGCTTTGAGCGCCTTCAGCTCGTCGGCGACGATCGCCGTGATGCGCTCGGGCCGCGCGAGGATGTCGAGCAGGTCGGCGATCGCGGCCATCACCTCGCCGTACTCCTCGCGGATGCGGTCCTGCTCGAGGCCGGTCAGGCGCTGCAGCCGCATGTCGAGGATCGCCTGCGCCTGCTCGGGCGACAGTCGATAGCCGTCCTCCTTCATGCCGTAGTCGGCCGCGAGCCCCTCCGGCCGAAAGCGCTCGGCACCGCCCGCGGCCACGCGCGCAAGGAGCTCCGCGACGAGCGCCGAGGGCCAGGCGCGCGCAAGCAGCGCCGCTTTCGCCTCCGCGGGCGAAGGCGCCGCCTTGATGAGCGCGATCACCTCGTCGACGTTCGAGAGCGCGACCGCGAGGCCTTCCAGCACGTGACCGCGCGCGCGCGCCTGGCGCAGGTCGAACACGGTGCGGCGCGTGACCACCTCGCGGCGGTGCGCGAGAAAAGCCTCGATCATCTCCTTGAGGTTGAGCAGCCGCGGCTGGCCGTCGACCAATGCGACCATGTTCATGCCGAAGCTGTCCTGCAGTTGCGTCTGCTTGTAGAGGTTGTTCAGCACCACCTCCGGCCGCTCGCCGCGCTTCAGCTCGATGACGACGCGGATGCCCTCCTTGTCCGATTCGTCGCGGATATCGGCGATGCCTTCGAGCCGCCGCTCGTTGACGAGCTCGGCGATGCGCTCAAGGAGCGCCTTCTTGTTCACCTGATAGGGCAGCTCGTCGACGACGATCGCCTGGCGCTCGCCCTTGCCGACGTCCTCGACGTGCGTGCGCGCGCGCACCACCACGCGGCCCCGGCCGGTGCGGTAGCCCTCGTGCACCCCGGCGAGGCCGTAGACGATGCCCGCGGTCGGAAAGTCGGGCGCCGGAATCCGGCGGATCACCTCTTCGATCGCGCACGCCGGGTTTTCGAGCACGAGCAGGCACGCATCGACCACCTCGCCGAGGTTGTGCGGCGGGATGCTCGTCGCCATGCCGACGGCGATGCCCGAGGCGCCGTTCACGAGCAGGTTCGGGAGGCGCGCCGGCAAAATGAGCGGCTCGCGCTCCGCACCGTCGTAGTTCGGCCCGAAATCGACGGTCTCTTTTTCGATGTCGGCGAGCAGCTCGTGGCCGATTCTCGCCATTCGGATCTCGGTGTAGCGCATCGCGGCGGCGTTGTCGCCGTCCACCGAGCCGAAGTTGCCCTGCCCGTCGATCAGGGGATAGCGGAGCGAAAAGTTCTGCGCCATGCGAACGATCGTGTCGTAGACCGCCGCATCCCCGTGCGGGTGGTACTTGCCGATCACGTCGCCGACGATGCGCGCCGATTTCTTGTACGGCCGGTTCCAGTCGTTGCCGAGTTCGTGCATCGCGTAAAGCACGCGACGATGCACCGGCTTCAGGCCGTCGCGCACGTCGGGGAGCGCCCGCCCGACGATCACGCTCATCGCGTAATCGAGGTACGACCGGCGCATCTCCTCTTCGAGGCTGACCGGTATCGTTTCCTTGGCGAAGCTGTCCATGTTGTTGTTCGGGCGGCCGGCGGCGGGCGCGGCGCGCGTCGGAGCCGGGGTTGCGCGCCGCGGAAGGCTGCTGCGTCGAAGGCGAATTTTAGCACGCAACCTCCCGATTTCGCTCGTATTTCCGCCGCGTGCGCGCTTGTCGAACGCCGGCCGCTGTGATTTAATCGGCCGGCCACAGGAGAAGGGAGGAACGCGGTGAGAACGACTTCTATCATTGTTGCCGCGTCGCTTGCGGCAGCCTCCGGGGCTGCCGCCGCGCAGGGCTACTGGAGCGGTCCCGGCGGCGCGGTGTGGAAGAACAGCGCGGGGCAGTGCTGGCGCGCCGGCTACTGGACCCCGGCGATGGCGACCGCGGAGTGCGATGCCGCCCTCTTGCCGAAGCCCGCGGTAAAGCCGACGCCGCCGCCCCCGCCGCCGCCCCCGCCCGCGCCGAAGCCTGAGCCGAAGCCGGAACCCAAGCCGGAACCGAAGCCGGAACCGAAACCGGAAGCGAAGCCGGCACCCAAGCCGAAGCCGGTCGTGCTGCGTTCGACGGTGCTATTCCCGCTCGGCGGCGCGAAGCTCGACGAGATGGCCAAATTCCGCCTCGACCGCGACATCGTCGAGAAGCTTCCGACGGTCGGGCAGATCAGCTACGTGCACGTCAACGGCCACACCGACCGGCTCGGCTCGCGCCAGTTCAACCAGAAGCTCTCCGAGCGCCGCGCCGAGGCAGTGAAGGCGTATCTCGTGTCGAAGGGCATGAACGCCGCGCAGATCGAGACCTTCGGCTACGGGCAGACGGTGCCGGTGAAGAGCTGCCCGGACGAGAAGAACCGCAAGGCGCTCGTGATCTGTCTGGAGCCGAACCGCCGCGTCGAGGTCGAGCTGCAAGGGGCTCCGAAATAGCCGACGCAGGTACCGCGCGCAAAGCCCCGCCCGTGCGGGGCTTTGTTTTTTTCCGATGACGCAGAAGCTGCTGATCGTCGCGCGCTGGGTGGTGCCGGTCGAGCCGGCCGGAGCGGTGCTCGCCGATCACGCTGTCGCGGTGCGCGACGGCCGCATCCTCGCGGTGTGCCCGCGCGCCGAGGGCGAGGCGCGATTCGCCGAATTCGCGCGCATCGATCTTCCTGGCCATGCGCTCATTCCCGGGCTCGTCAACGCGCACACGCACGCGGCGATGACGCTGCTGCGCGGGGTCGCGGACGACCTGCCGCTCATGCGCTGGCTCACCGAGCACATCTGGCCGATCGAGGGAAAGCACGTCTCGCCGCAGTTCGTGCGCGACGGCACGCTCGCCGCGTGCGCCGAGATGCTGCGCGGCGGGATCACCTGCTTCAACGACATGTACTTTTTTCCCGAGGCGGCGCTCGAGGCGGCGCTCGCCGCCGGCATGCGCGCCGCGCTCGGCATCATCGCGGTCGAGTTCCCCTCGGCCTACGCGGCCGACCCGGAGGACTACCTAGCGAAGGGGCTTGCGCTGCGCGACCGCTGGCGCGATCACCCGCTCGTGTCGTTCTGCTTCGCGCCGCATGCGCCGTACACGGTGTCGGATGCGACGTTCCGGAAGCTCGCGACGCTCGCGGGCGAAATCGAGATCCCGATCCACATCCATGTACACGAGACGGCGGAAGAGGTCGAGCGCTCGGTCGCCGAGCACGGTGTGCGACCGCTCGAGCGACTGCGTCGCGCGGGCCTGCTCGGTCCGGGGCTGCTCGCGGTGCACGCGGTACACCTCGTGCCGGCCGAGATCGAGCTGCTCGCGCGCTACGGCGCGAAAGTCGTGCACTGCCCCTCGTCGAACCTGAAGCTCGCGAGCGGCTTTGCGCCGGTGGCGACGCTCGCCCGCGCAGGCGTCGAAGTCGCGCTCGGCACCGACGGGGCGGCGAGCAACAACCGGCTGGACCTTTTCGAGGAGATGCGCCTTGCGGCGCTGATCGCGAAGGCGGTGGCGGGCGATGCCGAAGCGATGCCGGCGCATGCGGCGCTGCGTGCGGCGACGCTCGCCGGCGCAACGGCGCTCGGGCTGGAGACGCGCATCGGCTCGATCGAGCCGGGCAAGGAAGCCGATCTCGTCGCGGTACGGATGGACGACCTGGAAATGCAGCCCTGCTACGACCCGGTCTCGCACCTGGTGTACGTCGCGGGCAGACAACAGGTGAGCCACGTCTGGGTCGCAGGCCGGGCGCTCGTCGCCGACGGAGAACTGCAAAACGACGCCTTCGCGGACTTGGACAGCAGAATCAAGTTGTGGCAGAATGCGCTCGGCGCGCGTCCACGGCGTTGAATCGAAAAGCAAATCGGACCGGCGCCGAGAAATCCAGAACGCCGCACAGGGGAATCGCATGAAAAAGAACTGGACACCTTTGTTGCTCGCTTCCGCGGTCTCGCTATCCGGCGCCTCGTTTACGGCCGCAGCGCAGGGATACTGGACGGGCCCGGCGAACCAGGTCTGGAAGAACAACTTCGGCCAGTGCTGGCGCGCAGGATACTGGACACCGGCGATGGCCACCGCCGAATGCGACCCCGATCTCGTGCCGAAGCCCGCGCCGAAGCCCGAGCCGAAGCCCGAGCCGAAGCCCAAGCCCATCGCCGAAAAAGTGACGCTCGCGGCGGACGTGCTGTTCGATTTCGACAAGGCGGCGCTCAAACCCGAGGGCAAGTCGAAGCTCGACGATCTCGCGAACAAGATCCGCGACATCAACCTCGAAGTTGTGATCGCGATCGGGCATACCGACTCGATCGGTTCGGACGCCTACAACCAGAGGCTGTCGGTGCGTCGCGCCGAGTCGGTAAAGGCGTACCTCGTCTCGAAGGGGGTCGAGCCGAACCGGATCTACACCGAGGGCAAGGGCGAGAAGCAGCCGGTCGCGAGCAACAAGACCCGAGAAGGTCGCGCGAAGAATCGCCGCGTCGAGATCGAGGTCATCGGCACACGCAGGAACTAGCGCGCAAAACGCGTTATCCTCGAAGCCCCGCTGCGGCGGGGCTTTTTGTTTTCCATGGGCGACGTATCGCAGAACGCGGATCCGGCCGAGCTGGCGAAGTTCGCCGCAGTGGCGCATCGCTGGTGGGATTCCGAGGGCGAGTTCCGGCCCCTGCACCAGATCAACCCGTTGCGGCTCGCCTGGATCGAGGCGCAGTTTCCGCTCGCGGGAAAGACCGTGCTCGACGTAGGCTGCGGCGGCGGCCTGCTCGCCGAGGCGATGGCGCGCGCCGGCGCGCGCGTCACCGGAATCGACCTCGCGGAACGCACCCTGCGCGTCGCGCAGCTGCACCTGCGCGAAAGCGGGCTCGCGGTCGAGTATCTCGTGCGTTCGGCCGAAGCGTTCGCTGCGGAACGACCCGCCGCCTTTGACGCGGTCGTCTGCATGGAGCTGCTCGAGCACGTTCCGGATCCGGCGCGCACCGTCGGCGCCTGTGCGGCGCTTGCGCGGCCGGGGGGTCAGGTATTTTTCGGCACGATCAACCGCAACGCAAAAGCCTATCTTCTCGCGGTGATTGGCGCCGAGTACGTGCTCGCGCTGCTGCCGCGCGGCACCCACGACTACCGTCGCTTCGTCCGTCCCTCGGAGCTCGCCCGATGGTGCCGCGCCGCCGGCTTGCGCCCGCAACGCATGGCCGGCCTCGGTTACAACCCGCTTGCCGCGACGTTCCGCCTGACCGACGACTGCGACGTCAACTACCTCCTCGCCTGCACCAAGGATGAGTGATCCGCGGGCGCCGGTTGCTCCGCGCGCCGTCCTGTTCGACCTCGACGGCACCCTCGCGGACACCGCCCCGGACCTCGCGCACGCGCTGAACGAGGTGCGGCGCGAACGCGGACTGGCGCCTTTGCCGCTCGCCGCGTTGCGACCGTTCGCCTCCGCCGGCGCGCGCGGGCTTCTCGGCGCCGGCTTCGGCGTCACGCCCGAAGACGCGGCGTTCCCGCCGCTGCGCGAGGCTTTCCTGCGCTTCTACGGCGCGCGGCTCTGCGCTGCAACGCGCCTTTTCCCCGGCGTCGCGGAACTTCTCGCGGCGATCGAGGCGCGCGGCCTCCCCTGGGGTATCGTCACCAACAAGGCCGCCGCGCTCACGCATCCGCTTCTTGCCGCTCTCGGACTCGAAGGGCGCCCGGCGTGCGTCGTCTGCGGCGATACGACACCGCACCTGAAACCGCATCCGGCACCGCTCATTCACGCAGCCGACGCGCTCGGGCTTTCGCCGGGCGAGTGCCTCTACGCCGGGGACGACCTGCGCGACGTGCAGGCTGCGCGCGCAGCCGGCATGCCGGTCGTCGCCGTGCTGTGGGGCTACGGACAGGGAATGCACGGCTGGCAGGCGGATGCGGTGCTCGACCGTCCCGCGGACTTGATTTCGCGCCTCGGCCCACCGATGTAGAATGCTGCGCGCAGCGCGCTTGACCGAACCGGGGGCGACATGGTTTCGACGCGGGTTACGAAGCAGCGCGGGGCATGCCGAGGGACGGAGCACCTCGTAAATCCAACCGTAAGCAAACAAACGCCAACGACGAGCGTTACGCTCTCGCCGCCTAATACCGGCGAGACGCTGCACTAGCCTGCTGGCGGGCTAGGCCTTCCCCAAGGAAGGTGCAGCGCCATTCACACCAGCCTCTCCGCCGGGCCTGGCCGCTTGGCCCGTCGGATCCGTCGAAGCGGCTGGCCGAGCGTCAGCCTGCCGGTCGGCGGGCGCAAGGCGAGACGCAAACGACCGCGCTAAGCATGTAGTCCCGACTGCGGAGGATTCGCGGACGCGGGTTCGATTCCCGCCGCCTCCACCATTTCATCGACCCGGCCCCGGCTGCCTCGCCCGAGGCGATTCCGGCAACGGCGCCGCAGCGCGCCGATGGCGCAAGGCGCAGTACCTCCTCGAAGGTGAAGATGTGGCGCACCTGCCCTGCGTCCGCGACCTCGACGCTGCGCAGCCCCTCGACCTCGCCGTCCACGCTGATCTTGCGCGGGCGGGAGGTGCTGCGTTCGGGGTCTTCGCCGATCGCCGCATAGAGGTCGCCGCCTGGGTCGTACGACACGCCCGTCAGGGTCGTCCCGCAGGTCTCGCGCTGCGCCCCGGGATGCGGCCGGACGACACCGATCTCGATCACTTTCGCACCGAACGGCCTCGAAACGCGCTCGAAGGACGACCGCCACTGATGATTTTTCAGGTTCCCCATCATGTCATGATCCTCGCGATGACGTTCGCACGCATTGAAGGCGGGCGCGCCGCCGCGGCTCTTCACGGCGATCAGAGGAGGACCGCCGGCGCGCCTTCGTCTGGCCGCCCTCGCCGCGCGCGCGGCGGCCCGGGTGGGCCGCGCTCAGCGGACGCCTTCTGCGCCGAACGCGTGCGGCGACGGGAGACGCCTTGAACGCGCCGCACTATTTGCGCGCCTTCCGGCATCGCGACTATCGCCTCTATTTCGCCGGCCAGGGAATATCGCAGGTCGGAACGTGGCTCCAGCTCGTCGCGACGAGCTGGCTCGTCTACCGCCTCACCGGTTCGGCGTTGATGCTGGGACTCGCATCTTTTGCGCTGCAAATCCCGTTTCTCGTGCTCGCGCCGATCGCCGGGGTGCTCGTCGACCGGCTGCCCAAGCGCCGCGTGCTCTACTTCACGCAGGGCACCGCCCTTGCGCAGTCGCTCGCGATGTTCGCGCTGGTCGCCGCCGGCCGCATCGAACCCTGGCATCTGGTCGCCGGGAACCTCCTACTCGGGATCGTCAACGCGATCGACGGGCCGGCGCGCCAGGCGATGGTGCTCGAACTCGTGTCCGGCCGGCGCGAGGACCTGCCCAACGCGATCGCGTTCAATTCGGCGCTCATGAACGGCGCGCGCTTCGTCGGCCCGATCGTCGGCGGCGCGGTGATCGCGGCGCTCGGCGAGGTCTGGGGCTTCGCCCTGAACGCGCTCTCCTACGGCGCGGTGCTCGGCGCCCTTGCGCGCATGCGCGGCGCACCGCGCGCCGTGGAAACCGGCCGCGAGAGCTGGCTGCGCCAGTTCGCGGCCGGCCTCGGCTATGCGTTCGGTTTCCTGCCCACGCGCGCGGCGCTGCTGCTTCTTGCGGCGGTGAGTTTCTCGGTGCAGCCGTACCAGTCGCTTGCGCCGTACTTCGCGCGCGAGGTGTTCGGCGGCGATGCCCGTACGCTCGGGCTCCTGATCGGCGCGGGCGGCTGCGGCGCGGTCGCCGGCATGATCTACCTCGCGACGCGGCCCAGCGTGCGCGGCCTGCTCTCGTTGATTCCTGTGGCCGGCGCGATCGCCGGCGCCGCGCTGATCGGGTTTGCCGCGTGCGCCCAGCTCTTGCTCGCGCTGCCGCTTCTTTTCCTCGTCGGCCTGGGCGGCATGATCACCGCCGCCGGCACGAACACGGTGCTGCAGACGATCGTCGCCGAGCACATGCGCGCGCGGGTCGCGGCGCTCTACATGACCGCGTTCCTCGGCACCGCGCCGCTCGGCGCACTCGCGGCCGGATCGCTCGCCGAGCGCATCGGCCCGCCTGCGGCACTCGCCGCGGGCGGCGCGTTCGCGCTTGCCGCCGCCGCGGCCTACGCGACGCGGCTCGCCGCGATCCGCCGTGCGATCCGCCCGGTCTACGAGCGGCTGGGGATCCTGCCCGCGGACGAGCTCAGGCCGCCGCCTTGAACGTGTCCAGCCGAATGCGCTCGCGCTCGAGCGCCGCCGCGACCGGCGGCGCCGCCATCACGCGTTCGGCGTACGCCTTGTAGGCGGGAAGCGTCGCCGGATCGATGCCGGCGAAGCCGCCCCAGCGCAGCAGCGTGAACGCGTAGGCGTCGTGAAACGAGGGTCGCGCCCCGAACCAGTAGGGCGAGGCGCCGGCGATCCAGCCCTGGATGCGCTCCAGATACTCGCGGTAGCGCGCTTTTGCGACCGCGCGCACGTCGGCTCGCCCCGCCTCGGTGTCGGCGAAATTTTCGGGCCTGAAGATATGGGTGAAGGTCGGGTGCACGGTGTTGTTCATCCAGGCGAGCTGCGACATCGCCTGCGCGCGCGCCCAAGGCTCGACCGGCAGGAGCTGCGCCTGCGGAAAGCGCCGGTCGAGGTATTCGCAGATGGCGACGATCTGATTGAGCGGCTGGCCGTCGACTACCAGCACCGGGACCTGGCCGTTCGGGTTGAGCGCGAGAAACTCCGGCGTCTTTTGCTCGCCCTTGTGCAGCTTGACGAGCTTCGGCTCGAAGTCGGTGCCGGTCGTCGCCTTGACGATCTCCAGCCCGACGTGCGGCACGAACGAACAGGCGCCGGGCGCAAAATAAAGTTGCATCATGTGTGAATTCTCCGCGGTCAGCCGGCGTAAGTGTACTCGGGGCGCGGCGCCGGCGCAGCCGCCCCCGCGGGCCGCGTCCCGAGAGCCGCGCGCTCAGACGCGCACGGAGGACGCGTTGCCCCCGGAGCCTGCGCGCCCCTCGCCGGCAGGAAACACCCTGTCGAGCAACTCGGGGCGCGCGACACCGAAACCCTGCATGAGCGGAATGCCGAATTCGGCGAGCCTTGCCCGCACCGCTTCCTCCTCGACGCATTCGGCGATCACCTTCATGCCGGTGACCTGCCCGACGCGCGCGATCGCCTTCAGCTTCGCCTGGGCGGACGCGGATACGGCGACCGCGCGCACCACCGTGCCGTCCACCTTCACGTAGTCGGCGAGCAGCGCCTTCAGCGGCTCGAACGACACCGAGCGGCGCCCGAAGCCGTCCAGCAGCACGCCGCAGCCGAGCATCTTCACGCCTGCGGCGAAGCGCTCGCATGCGGCGCGCCGTTCGACAACGTCGTTTTCGTCGATCTCGATGACGAGCGCGGACGGATCGACCCCCGAAAGTCGCAGCTGCACCGCGACGAACGGCACGAACGAGCCTTCTTCGAGGGTGCGCGAGGAGACGTTGATCGAGAGCCGGGGAAGCGATCGGCCGCCCGCCTCGAGCCGGCGCAGCGCGCTGCGCACCACCCAGCGATCGAGCTCGCCCATCATGCCGTAATGCTCGAACGCCGGAAGGAAGTCGCCCGGCGGAAGCATGCGCTCTTCCTCCTCGGCGAGGCGCACGAGCACTTCGACCAGCTCGGCGCCGCCGCGACCGTCGGTCGGCAGGATCGGTTGGCCGTAGAGGCGAAAGTGGTCGTGATCGAGCGCGTCGCGAAGGCGCTGCGCCGGATTTTCCCACCCGGTGAGCCCGGGATCGGCTTCTTCCTTTCGCGGCGGCGCAGCCATGGCCGGGGCCGGATTGTAAGCGATCTATCTCATTTCGAGATCGTTAAAATCGCATCGTCCCCTCTTCGACGCCTCGCTCGCATGGCCCTCGAACAAATCGGCCTCGGCGGCACCCGCGCGAATGCGCTCGCGGTGCCGCCGCGCGTTCATCGGTGGCGAAACCGTCGCCAGCCCGATGCGCGTCGCGCGCCTGCGGGCGTTCGCGTGCGTCGGCGCGCGCTGCGCCGCCGCAGCAGAAATACGCGCGCGCCGGATTCGGATTCGCGCAGCCCTCCGGCTGCCGGGCGAGTGCGCGCCGGGCGTGCGATCCGCGCCGCCTGCGGGCGATGAAGGTCGTCGTCCTCGGCGCGGGACTCGCGGGCGTCGCGAGCGCCTGGTACCTGCGCGCCGCCGGACACGAGGTCACCGTGATCGACCGTCAGCCCGGGGCAGCGCTGGAGACGAGCTTCGCGAACGGCGGCCAGGTCTCGGTGAGCCACGCCGAGCCGTGGGCGAATCCGCGCGCCCCGGCGAAGGTGCTCAAATGGCTTGCGCGCGGCGACGCGCCGCTCCTTTTCCGCCCGCGTGCGGACTTGCAGCAGTGGCGCTGGCTCGCTCGGTTTCTCCTCGAGTGCCTGCCGGCGCGCGCGCGGCGCAATACCGCGGCGCTCGTCAAGCTCGGCCTCTACAGCCGCGCCGCGCTGCAGGCGCTGCGCCGGGAGACCGGCATCCGCTACGACGAGCTGGGGCGTGGGATCCTGCACTTCTACACCGATGCGCGCGAGTTCGAAGCCGCCTGTCGCGCGGCGGAGCTGATGCGCGGCCTCGGTCTCGATCGCACGGTGAAGACGCCCGCCGAGTGCGTCGCGATCGAGCCGGCGCTCGCGGCCTGCCGCGCGCGGCTCGCCGGCGGCACCTACGCTGCGAGCGACGAGTCGGGCGACGCGCACAAGTTCGCGCAGGCGCTCGCGCAGCTCGCGCAGGCGCGCGGCGTCGAGTTCCGCTACCGCACCTCAATCCGGCGTCTGGAAGCGGCGGGCGGTGCGGTGAGCGGCGTCGCGGTGAGCACCCCTGAGGGCGCCGACGAGCGGGTGCGCGGCGACGCCTACGTCGTCGCGCTCGGCGCCTGGAGCCCGCATCTCGTTGCGCCCCTCGGCATCCGCCTCGACATCTATCCCGCGAAGGGTTACTCGGTGACGATGCCGGTGCGAAACCCCGCGGCCGCCTGGACCGTGTCGCTCACCGACGACGAACGCAAGCTCGTCTATTCGCGTCTCGGCGAGCGGCTGCGCATCGCCGGCACCGCCGAGCTCTCGGGCTACGACCTCCGCATCGACCGCGCGCGCTGCGCCGCGATCCTTGCGCGCGTCACCGAGCTCTTTCCGGAGGCGGGCGACGCCGACAAGGCCGAGTTCTGGGCGGGGCTTCGGCCCTCGACGCCGGGAAACGTGCCCTACATCGGACGCACCCGCTACCGCAACCTGTACCTCAACACCGGCCACGGCACGCTCGGCTGGACACAGGCCTGCGGCTCGGCGCGCGCGCTCGCCGACCTGATGAGCGGCCGACGCCCGGAAGTCGATTTTCCGTTCCTTCTGTAGCGTCGGCGCCGGATCGTCGGCGAGCGCGCGGGAACAGCACATCCGGCGGGGCCGGGGCGACGCGAAGCCCGCCCGGCGCCGGCCGACAGGCTTCAGAGGACGCGGTTGAACCAGAAAAGCGACAGCAGCCCTGCCGCAGCCGCAACGAGCGCCGAGGCGGCGGCAAGAAGCGCGGTGATCTCGGTTTCCCTGCGTTCCAGCACGAGCCGCGTGCTGAGCGACTCGTACACCTTCTTCAGATCCGCCGCGGTGCCGGCGTAGAAATACTCGCCCCGGGTCATCTGCGCGATCTGCTTGAGCGTCTCCTCGTCCAGCCGCACGCGGAACGACCACCCCTCGAAGCCGATCACGTCGCCGTGCACCGTTCCGAGGCCGACGGTGTAGATGCGAACGCCGCGGTCGGCGGCCATCTTCGCCGCCTCGATCGAATCGGGGCCGGTGGTGCGCTGCCCGTCGGTGAGGAGAATGATCGCGCCGCCGGTGTAGGAGCCCGGCGGCACCGGCTTGAACTCCTTTTTCGCGTCCTTCTTTGCGTCGGCGAGCGGACGCGAGCGCCAGGCGCGCTCGCCGTAGACGTATTCGCTCACGTCGATGCCCTCGTCGGGAAAGAGCGTCGCGAGCGACACGATGATGCCGCTTCCGATCGCGGTCGCGCGCTGCAGCTGAAAGCGCTCGATCGCCGCGAGCAGGTCTTCCTTGTTGTCGGTGGGCTGCTGCACGACGGAGGCCGTGCCGGCGAACGAAACGATGCCGATCTTCGTGTTGCGCGGCACGTCCTGGATGAACTGGCGCGCCGCCGCCTTCATCGCCTCGAAGCGGCTCGGCTCGACGTCCTTGGCGCGCATGCTACCCGAGACGTCCATCGCGAGGATGATCGTCTGGCGAGAGACCGGCAGCGTGAGTGTGGCGACCGGCCGTGCGCTCGCGACGATGAGGCCGACGAGCGCGAGCAGAAACAGCGCCGGCGGGATGTGGCGCCGGAGGCGGCTCTGCCCCTGCATCGCCTCGCGGATGAGCCCGAGGTCGGCAAAGCGAAGCGCCAAGCGCCGCTTTCGCCGCAGGATCAGCACGTACAGGGCGACGAGCGCCGGCACGAGCGCAAGCGCCCAGAGCGCGTCGGGCCACAGGAAGCTCACGGCGCCCTTCCCGCGCCCTGCCCGAGCGCCCCGGCCGCGCGCCGGCCGCGCAGCTTGCGAAGGGTCGCGAAGCGAACGATCGCCTCGGTCAGGTCCTCGCCGGTGGCGATCTCGAGCGCATCCACCCCGGCCTCGCGCAGCCCGGCGCGCAGCCGCTCCTCGCGCCGCGCGGCAAGCGCCGCAAAGCGCCTGCGAAAAGCCGGTGCGCCGGTGTCCACGAACAGCTGCTCCCCCGTCTCGGCGTCCTGTACCAGCACCAGGCCGACGTCCGGGATCTCCATCTCGAGCGGATCATACAACCGCACCGCGAGGACTTCATGTCGCAGCGCAAGCTGCGCGAGCGGGCGCTCCCAGCCCGGCGCGCTGAAGAAATCCGAGACGAGAAAGACGAGCGAACGCCGCTTGAGCAGGTTTCCGGCATCGCGCAGGAACGCCCCGAGATCGGTCGGCGCCGACGTCTGCGCCGCCGGTCGGCGCTGCAGCCGGTAGAGGATCTCCAGCACCTGCTTGCGTCCGCCGCGCGCCGCAACGACGGTGTCGAGCCGCTCGCCGTAAAGGAGCGCGCCGACCCGGTTGCCGTGGCGCGTCAGAAGCCGCGCGAGCACTGCGAAGAAGTCTTCGAGCACCGCGCGCTTTCGCGCCGCCGAGCCGAAGTCCATCGACGGACTCACGTCGAGCAGGAACCACGCCGTCACCTCGCGGTCCTCGTAATACTCGCGCACGTACGGCGTCTGAAGCCGCGCGGTGACGTTCCAGTCGATGTAGCGCACGTCGTCGTGGTACTGGTACTCGCGCAGGTCCGCGAGATCCAGGCCGAAGCCCCGAAAGAGCGTGCGGTAGTCACCGTGCAGCAGCCCGTCCAGGCGCTTGAGGACCGTCCACTCGAGGCGCCTGAGCAGCGCCTCAGGATCCGGCCGCGACCCGGACATGCGTCTCGAGGGGTTTGGCCGGCGCCGGCAGCTTCGCGAGCAGCCGCGCGAGGAGGTCCTCGGCGGTGACGCCCTCGGCGAGCGCCTCGTAGGTGAGGACGAGCCGGTGCCGGAACACGTCCGGCACCACATCCACCAGGTCCTCGGGCAACGCGTAGCTCCGGCCGCGCAGGAACGCGAGCGCGCGCGCCGCCTCGACGAGGTGGATCGAGGCGCGCGGGCTGACGCCGAAGGAGACGTACTTCGCGAGATCCGCCAGACCAAAGCGCGCCGGCTCGCGCGTCGCCGCCGCGAGCTTCACCGCGTACTGCATCAGCGCGGGATCGACGAACCCGCTGCGGCACTCGCGCTGCAGCGCGAGCACCTCCTCGGTGGTGGCGACCGCGTTCACCTGCGGCTCGCCGCCCGTGATGCGCTCGACGATCACGAACTCCTCCTCCTCCGACGGATAGCCGACGCGCACCTTCATCATGAAGCGGTCCACCTGCGCTTCGGGCAACGGATAGGTGCCCTCGGTCTCGATCGGATTCTGCGTCGCCATCACGAGGAAGGGCTCGGGCACCCGGTAGGTCTCGCCGGCGATCGTCACCTGCCGCTCCTGCATGACCTCGAGCAGCGCGCTCTGCACCTTGGCCGGCGCGCGGTTGATCTCGTCGGCGAGCAGCAGATTGGTGAACACCGGCCCGAGCGAGGTCGCGAACTCGCCCGTCTTCTGGTTGAAGATTCGCGTGCCGACGAGGTCGGCGGGCACCAGGTCCGGCGTGAACTGGATGCGGCGGAAGCTGCCGCGCACCGCGCGCGCGAGCGTCTTCACCGTAAGCGTTTTCGCGAGCCCGGGCACGCCTTCGACGAGCAGATGCCCCTGCGCGAGCATCGCGACCAGCACCCGTTCGAGAAAATGGTCCTGCCCGACGACCACCCTCTTCACCTCGTACAGGACGTGCTCCATGCGAGACGACACCGCCCTCGGCTCCGGTTTCACTGGCTCCATTTCGGCTCCCCTGTCGCGGAAAAATCAGAACGGCGGCACGCCGACGGCGGCCGCAGCGGCCTCGATCGGCACCGCGAAGCCGACGCCGACGAAGAAGCGCTGTTCGGTCGGGTTGAGCAGTCCGGTGACGATGCCGACCACCTCCCCTTCCGCGGTGACGAGCGGTCCGCCGGAGTTGCCCGGATTGACCGCGGCGTCGAACTGGATCAGGTTCGACAGGATCCGCTTGCCCTCCGGCGAGCGGTATTCGCGTCCGAGGCCCGAAACGACGCCGGCGGAAACCGACGGCCCGACGCCGAACGGGAATCCGACCGCGATCACCCGGTGACCGGGCGCAAGATCGTGAGTCGAGCGAAGCGTCGCCGCGACGATGTCGTCGGGCAGATTTTTGGCGCGCAGCACCGCGAGGTCGTTTTCCGGCTGCGCGCCGATCAGCACCGCCTCCGACTCGAGCCCGTCGGCGAACGTGACCGACAGCCGCCGCGAGTTCTGTACCACGTGCAGGCTCGTCAGGATGACGCCGCTTTCGAGGATGATGACGCCGCTTCCGGTGCTGAGCACCGTCTCCGGCTCGTGATCGGGCACGCTGTCGGCGAAGCTGCGCACGCGCACGACCGAGGGCCGGATTTTTTCCCACGCCCTCGCCGCCGGCGAGGGAAGCGGCAGCGTCTCGAGCGCCTTCGCGACCGCATGTTCGATGTCCTCCTGCGTGAGCCCCGAGGGCGCGCGTTCCACCCTGCCCGCGAGCACCGCAAGCGCTGTGGCGACGAGCGCGCCGGCGGCAAAGAGCGCGACGCCCCGCAGCCGCGCGAGCGCACGCGAGGCCCGCGCTCGCAGCGAGGGCGTGGCCGGCGGCGGCGCGGGGTCCGCGCGCAGCGTGCGTCGCGGCGAGCTGCTGTAGAGCGTCTGTCTTTTCACGCGCGTCGGTCCTGCGCCGCACGGGGCGGCGCGCCGACGCCCATGCTATCCGATCTCAGAGCGCTTCGGCGAGCTTCAGGCGCTGGATCTTTCCCGACGGCCCCTTGGGGAGTTCCGCCACCAGCCGGAATTCGCGCGGCGTCTTGAAGCGGCCGAGTTCCGCGATGCACCATTCGCGCAGTTCCTCCAGGCGCAGGACCGCGTGCGGTTTCGGAACGACGAACGCGACGATTTCCTGGCCGTAGGCGGGATCCGGCACGCCAACCGCCGCAGCCTCCAGCACCGCCGGATGGCGCAGCAGCGCTTCGTCAATTTCGCGCGGCGCGATGTTCTCGCCGCCTTTGATGATCAGCTCCTTGAGCCTGCCGGTGACGAAGTAGTACCCGTCTGAGTCGCGGTAGCCGAGATCGCCCGAGCGCAGCCACCCTTCGCGGTCGAACGCCTGCGCGGTCTGCTCGGGCGACTTGTAGTAGCCCGCCATCACGTTCGGGCCGCGAAGGCAGATCTCGCCCGCGACGCCGTCAGCAAGCGCCCGGCCGCTTGCCGGATCCGCGACCTTCGCTTCGACGCCGCAGGGCAGTCCGACCGAGCCGTACTTGCGGCGCGCCGGATCCTGCGGATTGCAGAACGCGACCGAGGCGGTCTCGGTCATGCCCATCGCCTCGAACACCGGAATGCCGAAGGCGCGTTCGAATGCGCGCTGCTGCTCGGGCGCAAGCGGCGCGGAGGCCGAGCGCGCGAAGCGCACCGACGGAAAGCGGCGCGCGCCGGCGCCGCTCGCAGCGTTCAGCAGATACGCGATGATGGTGGGCACCAGGTTGATCCAGGTGGGCGCGTGCCGCTCGACGAGATCCCACCACGCGGTGACGCTGAAGCGCCGCGGCGCGATCACCGAACCGCCGGAAACGAACGGGGCGAGCGTCGCGATCACCTGCCCGTTCACGTGATAGAGCGGAAGCGACGACAGGCAGCGGTCCTCGGCCGAAAGCCCGTGCCAGGCGGCGACGCTACCTGCCGCCGCGAGCAGGTTCGCGTGCGTGAGCAGCGCCCCTTTCGGCATGCCGGTCGTGCCCGAGGTGTACATGAGGAGCGCCGGATCGGTCGGCGCGACCGGCGCCTCCGAAGCGCGCGCGGGGGGCGCGGGGCCGAACTGCCCCGGCGCATCGGGATCGACCTCCACCACCTCGATCGCGCGCGCAAGCGGCGCCCGGGCGGCAGCGAGCGCGGGCGCAAGCTCGGGCGTGGTGAACACCAGCCGGCAATCGCAGTGCTCGAGGACGTAGGCGAGCTGCGCGCGCTGCGCAAGAAGGTTGAGCGGCACCACCACCCGGCCGGCCGCCATCGTGCCGAGAAAGACGAGCGTCGCCTGCAGTCCATTCGGCAGGTAGAACGCGACCTTGTCGCCCCGGCGTACGCCGCGCGCCTCGAAAAAGCCTTCGAGCGCCTGCCGCTCGCGCGCGAGCGCCGCGTAGGTGAGCGTCGCGCCGGTCTCCGGCGCGATCAGAAAGACGGCGTCCGGTCGCCGTGCGACGTGCCGCTCGAGCACGTCGCCGAGCGCACCGCTCATCGCCCGTACTTCGCCCACCAGGCGCCGAGGAGTTCCTCCTCGGTCGGCACCCGCGGCGGGATCGGCCGCGCGATGCGCGTGATGTTGAGGAAGTGGCGCCAGTGCATGTTGTCCGAGAAGCTGTTTCTGCCCCAGGTGCCGCAGCCCATCGAGAGCGAGAACGGCAGACCGTTGTCGAAACTGCCGCCGGTGGCGAAGCAGTGCGCCTGGTTGACGATCACGCGCGCGACCGCAAGCTCGAGCCCGAGGCGCAGCACCTGGGCCTCGTCGCGCGTGTGGATCGACACCGAATGCCCCTTGCCCTGGTATTCGTAGATCGCCGCGGTGAGCGCGAACGCCTCGTCGAAATCGCGCGCGCGATAGACCGCGAGCACCGGTGAGAGCTTCTCGCCCGAGAACGGATGCGCGGGCCCTGCGCCCGCTTCCTCGACCATGAGAAAGCGCGCCGTGCGCGCCGCCGGGCGCTCCAGTCCCGCCATCGCGGCGATGCGTGCGGCCGGCTGCGCGATCGCCGCAGACGCGAGCCGCCCCTCGGGAAACATGAACGCCGCAAGCCGCGCCTTCTCCGCCGCATCGAGCAGCACGCCGCCCTCGCGCGCGAGCGCGGCGAGCATCGCGTCGTAGACCGGCGCGAGGATCACCGCCGCGTTCTCGGAGGAGCAGCTCGTCGCGTGATCGAAGGTCTTCGAGCGCGCGATCTTTTGCGCGGCGTCGTCGAGGTCGGCCGAGACGTCCACGATCGAGACGACGTTGCCAGGACCCACGCCGATCGCCGGCGTGCCGCTCGAGTACGCCGCGCGGATGTTCGCCTGCGAGCCGGTCGCGGCGACCAAGTCGCAGGCGCGCATGAGCGCTTGGGTCGCCTCCTTCGTGACCGGCGCAGGCAGCATCTGCACCAGGTCGCGCGGCGCGCCGACCTTGGCCAGTTCCGCGTGCGTGAATTCGAGGAGCAGTGCGCAGGTCGACCAGCCCTTCGGCGAGGGCGCGAGCACGATCGCGTTGCGGCACTTGACCGCGTTCACGATCATGTTCGCCGGGGTCGCCGCCGGGTTGGTCGACGGCGTGATCGCCGCGACCACGCCCACGGGCCGCGCGATCTCGGTGATGCCGCGTTCGGGGTATTCGGCGATCACGCCCACGGTGCGCACGCCGGCGATGTCGCGCAAAAGGCCGAGCGTCTTGCGGTGGTTCTTTGCGATCTTGTCGGCGACATCGCCCATGCCGGTGTCGCGCACCGCGGTCTGCGCAAGCCGCCGGTTGTTCTCGGGCTTGAGGATCGCCCAGCCGCAGGCGAGCGCCGCCTCGTCGACGCGCTCCTGCGGCCAGCGCTCGAATTCGCGCTGCGCGGCGCGTGCGCGCGCGACGAGTGCCGCCACCGTCTCGGACGCCGTCCGCGCCTGCGGGTTCGCCGCCATTCGGCCGTGCTCAGTCGACCTTGATCCGCGCCGCGCGCACGACCTCGGCCCATTTCTTGAGCTCGGCGCGCACCACCCGGTCGAGCGCTTCGGGCGTCGAGCCGACGGTGTCGCCGCCCTGTTCGAGCAACTTCTGCTTCACGTCCGGCAGCTCGATCACGCGCGCCACCTCGCGCTGCATGCGGGCGATGATCGCCGGCGGGGTCTTCGCCGGAGCGAAGATCGCGTACCACGAATCCACCTCGTAGTCGGGGATCCCGAGCGCCTCGGCCACCGTCGGAACATCGGGCGCACCGGGCGAGCGCTTGAGCGTCGTCACCGCGAGCGCGCGAAGCTTGCCGGCGCGCACGTGCGACATCGCCGCCGGCATCGTGACGAAGAGCAGCCACACCTGCCCGCCGATGGTGTCGGCGACCGCAGGCCCTCCCCCCTTGTACGGCACGTGCACGATGTCGATGCCGGTCTTCAGCTTCAGCAGCTCGCCCGCAATGTGCGACGGCGTGCCGTTGCCGACCGAGGCGAAATGAAGCTTCCCCGGATGCGCCCGCGCAGTCGCGATCACGTCCTGCATCGTCTTGAGCGGGGAGGCGGGATTCGCCGCGACGAGCTGCGGCACGCTCACGATCAGCGTCACCGGCGCAAAGTCGCGCTCGACGTCGTAGGCGAGCTTGTAGAGGAACGGGTTGATCGTGTGCGACGACAGCGTGAAGAGGAACGTGTAGCCGTCAGGCGCCGCCTTTGCCGCCGCCTCGGTGCCGACCGCGCCCCCCGCGCCGCCGCGGTTCTCGATCACGATCGTCTGCCCGAGCGCCTCCGCAAGCCGCGGCTGAACGATGCGCGCGATGACGTCGGTTCCGCCGCCCGGCGGATAGGGCACGATGAAGCGGATCGGCTTCGCGGGCCAGTCCTGGGCGGATGCGAGCGCCGCAGTCGCCAGTCCGACCGCGAACAACAGAAACTTCCGCATGGGTTCCTCCTCCTAGCTGTATGCTCGATACTTTTCGAGCAGGCGAACGGGCTTGCGCAGCGCGTCGCGCCGGAACGGGTCGCCCAGCTCCCGCGTGCACATCATCTCGACGACCGTCGTCTTTCCCTCCTTCTGCGCGCGGCAGGCCGCGCGAAACGCCTCGGCCACGTCCGCGACGCGCTCGACCGTGACGCCCTCGGCGCCCATCGCGCGCGCGATGCCGGCGAAGCTCGGGTTCTCCAGGTCCACGCCGAGGAAGCGCTGCGAGTAGAAGTCCACGTGGTTCTTCTTCTCCGCGCCCCACTGCTGGTTGTTGAACACCACCGCGGTCACCGGGATTTTCTCGCGCACGCAGGTGAGGATCTCGCCCATGCTCATCGCCCAGGCGCCGTCGCCGACGTAGGCGATCGCGGTGCGCTCGGGCGCGGCGACCTTGCAGCCGATGATCGCCGGAAACGCGTAGCCGCAGTTGCCGAACATCATCGCGCCGAACATCGAGCGCGGCCGCTCGAACCGGAGGTAGGCGTTCGCGATCTGGCAGATGTTGCCGATGTCGGTCGAGACCATCGCGTCCTCGGGCATCGCGCGCGCGAGCTCGCGCAGCATCTGGCGCGGATGCATGTATTTCGAGTCCTTCGCCACTTCGAGGCTCCAGGGGTCCCTTTCGAAGTCCCAGGCGGCGAGCTCGGCCGCCCAGGCTTCTTTTTCGGCGCGCACGATCCCGAGCCGCTCGTCGCGGTTCGCCGCGCAGGCGAGCGTGCGGCTCTTGAGGCGCGCCGCGAGCGCGAGCGCCGCCTCGCGCGCATCGCCGCAGACCGTGACCGCGGTTTTCTTGACGAGGCCGAGCACCCGGGGATCGGCGTCCACTTGGATGAGCTTGGCCGCCGCCGGCCAGTAGTCGATGCCGTATTGCGGCAGCACGCCGAAGGGCCCGAGGCGCGAACCGAGCGCAAGCACCACGTCGGCGCGCGCGAGCACCTTCATCGCCGCCTTCGAACCGTGATAGCCGAGCGGGCCGCACCAGAGCCGGTGGCTCGCCGGGAACGTGTCGTTGTGAAGGTAGGAGTTGCACACCGGCGCATCGAGCGTCTCGGCGAGCGCGACCACGGCGTCCATGCCGTTTGCGAGCGTCACGCCGCCGCCCGCGATGATCACCGGAAAGCGCGCCTCGGCGAGCAGGTTCGCCGCGGCATCGAGGCTCGCCGCGCCGCCCGCGCCGCGCTCGACGCGCACCGGCTGCGGAATCTCGCATTCGATCTCGCCGTAGAAGAAGTCGCGCGGGATGTTGAGCTGCGTCGGCCCCATCTCGAGGATCGCGCGGTCGAAGGCGCGCGCGGTGAGTTCGGCCATGCGCGCCGGGTTGTTGACGTGCGCCTGGTACCTGGTGATCTTCGAAAAGATCGCCAGTTGGTCGGTTTCCTGAAAGCCGCCGAGGCCGACCGTCATCGTGCCCGCCTCCGGCGTGATCGCGACCACCGCGCTGTGCGCCCAGTAGGCGGCCGCGATCGCGGTGACGAAGTTGGTGATGCCGGGGCCGTTCTGGCCGATGCAGACGCCGTGCCGGCCGCTTGCGCGGAAGTAGCCGTCGGCCATGTGTGCCGCGCCCTGCTCGTGCACCGTCGGAATGAAGCGGATGCCGGCCGCGGGAAAGAGGTCGAGCGCGTCCATGTAGGCGGAGCCGACGATCCCGAAGACGTGTCGCACCCCTTGGGCGACCAGCGTCTCGACGAACGCCTCCGACGGCGTCATGCGCTGCCGCCCGGCGACCACCATGCGATTCACTTCGGCAAGTTCGGTCATTGGGATCCTCCTGTGCAGACCCGAGTCTCTCACAACCTTCGAAAAATTCCGTTCCGGATTTCGATAAACTTCAATCCGTGCCGCGAAAGGAGGACGACGTTCCGGCCACCCTGCGAGCGGTGGCGGTGCTGGAAGCACTGGCTGCAGCGAACGCCCCGCGCAGCCTCGCGCAGCTGAGCACCGAGGCTCGCCTGCCGAAGCCCACCCTCTACCGCATGCTCGGCATGCTCGCCGGCGCCGGACTCGTCGCGCGTGAACCCGGAACTCGCCGCTGGGCGCCGGGGCCGCGCCTTGCTGCACTCGCGCGAAACACGATGCTGAACGGCGGCCTTGCGCGCGCGGCGCGCCGCGCGATCCTCGCGCGGCTGGTCGATGCGATCGGCGAGACCTGCAACTTCACGACGCTCGACGGCGCCGAAGTCCTCTACCTCGAGCGGGTCGAAGCGGCCTGGCCGCTGCGCATGTCGCTCGCCGCGGGCTCTCGCGTGCCGGTGCACTGTACCGCGAGCGGCAAGCTGCTGCTCGCGATGCTGCCGAAGGAGTCGCGCACGCGGCTGCTCGCGCATCTTTCGCTTTCGCGCCATACCGCGGCGACGATCACCGACCGCCCCGCGCTCGAAGCGGAACTCGCGCGCATCCGGGCGCAGGGCTACGCGACCGACAACGAGGAGTACCTCGCGGGGCTCGTCTGCATCGCCGTGCCGGTCGCCGCCTCGAGCCGGCGCGCGGTCGCGGCGCTCGCGGTGCAGGCGCCGGTGTCGCGCATGCCGCTTGCGCGCGCGCTCGAGCACCTGCCGCTGCTCC
>JAOAFL010000080.1 GCA_026416295.1 Burkholderiales bacterium
ACGTACTCGAGCGGATCGGCGTCCTCGACGCGCTCGAGCTCGACGTCCTGCCCGCGCGCGTCGCGCACGAGCCTTCTCACCGTGCGCGCGCGCGCTTCGATCCGCTCGGCGCAGGCGAGACCGACGAAGGAATAGCGGCCCGAGCGCTCGCCGCCGACGACCGATTCGAGAAGGTAGGAGAAGGGCCCGCCGGCGAGCTTCAGGTACACCGCGAGCGCGGTGAAAAGGTCGGCGCGCGCCTCGGCGACGACCGGCGCTCGGGTGTAGCCCGCGGCGGCGAGCTGCGGAAAATCCGGATGCATCGTTGCGCTCCAACGCTTGCTGAGTGTTTCGAAACGGCTTGCGGCCTTCGGGATCCGCGTCCCCCGGCCGCCCGGGGACGCGCAAGGAGGCTAGCGGCGCCAGAGGCGCCAGCTGCGCCAGCGGAAGGAAGCTGCGTCGAAGCGCGTTGCGTTCACGGCGAGCGCACTATAGCAGAAAAGCGCCGCCCCGCGTCAAACGCGGAGTTCGCCTGCCCGCGCCACCTCGGCGAGCCGGGCGCGGAAGTCGCGGATGGCGGCGCCGTAGTCGGGCGCGCCGAAGATCGCCGAGCCGGCGACGAAGGTGTCGGCGCCGGCGCGCGCGATGTCGGCGACGTTGTCGGCCTTCACGCCGCCGTCCACCTCCAGCCAGATCTCGCGCCCGGTGCGCTGCGCCACCGCGTCGATGCGGCGTCGCGCCTCGGCGATCTTCGGCAGCACCGCAGCGATGAACTGCTGTCCGCCGAAGCCGGGATTCACCGACATGAGCAGCACGAAGTCGAGCTTCTCCAGCGTATGGTCGAGCCAGACGAGCGGCGTGGCCGGATTGAGCGCGAGGCCGGCCTTGCAGCCCGCCTCGCGGATGAGCCCGATCGTGCGATCCACGTGGTCCGAGGCTTCGGGGTGAAAGCTGATCATGTTCGCGCCCGCTTTTGCGAATTCGGCGACGAGCGGGTCGACCGGCCGCACCATGAGATGCACGTCGATCGGCAGCGTCGTGTGCGGCCGGAGCGCAGCGCACACCAGCGGCCCGACGGTGAGGTTCGGCACGTAGTGGTTGTCCATGACGTCGAGGTGCACGAGGTCGGCGCCGGCGGCGGCGACCGCGCGCACTTCCTCGCCGAGACGGGCAAAATCGGCCGAGAGCAGCGACGGGGCGATGCGGTAACGCATGGCGAACCGATTCTAGCCCGCCTACAATGCGCGCGTGTCCGCAGCCGAGCGTTATCGCATCGAGGTGAGCGCCGAGGTGGCGTTTCTCTCCGAGCAATCCGACCCCGCGGCCGGCCGCTACGTGTTCGCCTACACGATGACGATCCGCAACACCGGGACCGTGGCGGCGCAGCTCGTCAGCCGACACTGGATCATCACGGACGCCGAAGGCAGGGTGCAGGAAGTGCGCGGGCTCGGCGTGGTCGGCGAGCAGCCGGTGATCGCGCCGGGCGAGGCGCACCGCTATACGAGCGGCACCGC
The DNA here is from genome assembly GCA_026416295.1 of Burkholderiales bacterium. Classification (GTDB taxonomy): domain Bacteria; phylum Pseudomonadota; class Gammaproteobacteria; order Burkholderiales; family SG8-39; genus RBG-16-66-20. The sequence continues at coordinate 1,494 of JAOAFL010000080.1, forward strand.
GATCGCCACCCCCGTGGGCACGATGCGCGGCGCCTACCAGATGATTGCCGCCGACGGCACGCGCTTCGAGGCCCCGATTCCCGAATTCACCCTCGCGGTTCCGCGCGTGCTGCATTGAGGCCGAGCGCCGGGGCCTGCGCGAGGTCCACTGCGCATCCGGGACTCGGATACGCCACCTTGGGAAATCCGGCAACCCCTGAGGGGCTTGCGCTTCGCTGCGCGGAGGTCTGCCGCGATCCGGCGCTCCGGAATCTGCCCTACAAGATCGAGCTGAACGCCTGGGGAAAGATCGAGATGAGCCCGGCAAGCAATCGGGACGCGCGCCTGCAAGGGGGGCTTGCGCTCGAGATCGGACGGCAGCTCCCGCACGGCGAGGCGCTGACGGAGTGTCCCGTCCTGACCGACATCGGCGTGCGTGTTCCCGACGTGGCATGGGCATCGGCCGAATTCATGCGCCGGCACGGCGAGACGACCCCGTATCCGCGCGCCCCCGAAATCTGCGTCGAGATTCTGTCGCCTTCCAACACGGATGCCGAAGCCGAAGAAAAGACCCGGGCGTATCTGCAGGCCGGCGCGCTCGAAGTATGGCTCGTGACCGAGGACGGCCGCATCCGGTTCCGCGGCGCCGACGGCGAAGCGCCGCGGAGCCGCTTCGGCGCGAACGTCGAACTTCCCGCCCCGATCGAAAAGTAGGGCGGCCCGCGCCGCCCTAGCGCCCCTCGGCCGCGAGGCGCCGAAGCTGCGCGGTCGTCTTCGCCAGCCGGTCGGCGAGGATGCGGATGAGGGCGATCGCCGCGTCCGGGTTGCTGCGGATCACGTTCACGAACGTGTCGCGCGAGATGCGCAGCACCTCGAGCGCCGTCCTCGCCGTCGCCGTCGCGGTGCGGGGCACGTCGCCGAAGATGCCGATCTCGCCGATCACGTCGTTCTTGCGCAGCGTGTTGACGACGAGCGGCCCGCGCGGCGTCGGCACGCTGATGTCGACTTCGCCCTCCATCACGATGTAAGCGTATTCCGGCGCGTCGCCGGCGCTGAACATCACCTGCCCCGGCGCGTAGGCGAGCCGCTCGCTCGAGAACGCAAGGAGCTTCTGCATCGCCGGATCGATGGTGCTGAAGATCGGCACGCTGCGGATCGTCTCGAATTCCTGTTCCAGGCTCATGCGGGTCCTCCTCGCGCCGGTCGGCGGATCATGCGGCCGCGAGCAGCCGATCGAGCGCACCGCCGAGCGATTTGAGCTCCTCGAAACGGCCTTTTTCGGCGAGGCGCCCGCGCTCCATCACCAGCACGCAGTCGAAGCGTGCCGCAAGGTCATGCCGCGCGAGCACCCACAGGACGCTGCGGCCCTTGCGGTACGCGAGGACGTTCGCGAGCACGCGGTTCTGCGAGGCCGGATCGAGGTTGCCGAGCGCGCCATCGAGGATCGCGACCGCGGGCCGCTTGAGGAGCATGCGGCCGACGGCGAGCTTCTGGCGCTCGGCCGCAGAAAGCCGCGCGCCGCCCACCCCGACGTGGAAATCGAGCCCGACGCGCACCACCTCCAGCCGCAGCCCGTGCTCTTCGAGCACCGTGCGCAGCAGCGCGCCGACGCGCGTCGCCGCGTCGGCCTGGCCGGAGACCACCTTGCCGAAGAGGATGTTGTCCTGGATGCTCGCCGCGCCGTTGTAGCGCGCCGGATCGAAAAATTCGACCGCGCCGGCAAGTTCCGGCGGCAGGTGCTCGCGGAAGTAGCGCCGCGCGCGCAGGATGCGCGCCTCGAGCGCCTCGTCGACGAGGCCGAGTCGATGCCGTGCGGGCACCAGCCGGAACGGCAGCGCAAGCAGCCGCTCGCGCTCGCCCTCGCCGAGGCTCGCGAGCCCCGACTCTGCGACGCGCGCAAGCAGCGCCTTGTATTCCGGCAGCTCCTCGTGACGGATGAAGCTGAAGCGCTCGAAGAACTCGTGCCCCGGCGGCAGGCCGCTGAAGAGCTCGACCATCGTTTCGGCGAGCTTGTGGCCGGTGGCGAGCAGCTCGGGCTCGAGCCCGGTCTCGGCGAGCACGCGCCGCACGTAGGCGTTCTTCGCCAGGTTGTCGATGTCGAACGCGCGTCCGACCGGTGTGCCGAACAGCAGGTTCTCGGCGAGCGTGGCGTTGCGATTGAAGCGCTCGGGGTCGAAATGCTCGACGAGCGCCTGCATGCCCGGCGCCGCCATCCGGTCGCGGATCGCCGCGCGCGCGGCGAGCGCGCCCTGGACGAGCTGCGGCCGACGCGCCGGATCGACCGCGGTGCGCAGCCCCAGCTCGAAGATCGTTTCCTCCAGGTCCACGATCCTCAGCACCTCGACCAGGCGCGCCTCGAGCGCCTCCGGCCCCGAGACGCCGGCCGCGGCGTAGTCCACCCAGTCGGCGTTGATGTCGAGCAGCGTCGAGCCGGTACGCTTCGCCTCGCGCAACTGGAACGCGCGCTCGGTCGCCGCCTCGGCGTCGTAGACCGCCTCGCGCACCGGATGGTGCTTGAGGCCGTAGACGAGGTTCTCGCGCACGGTCGTCGGAAAGAGATAGGCCGACGGGCCGACGTAGCCGAGCGCGCGGCCGGTGACCGCTTCGGGGGCCTTCACGATGTCGATGCCGCCGATTTCGATCGAACCGGCGGTCGGCGGCACGAGGCGCGCGAGCGCGAGCGCGAGTTCGCTCGCCCCCGAGCCCTGGCCGCCGACGATCGCGACGTGCTGCTCCACCCCCCCCTCGAAGCTCACGTTCTCGAAGATCTTGACGCCCGCCTCGCCGGCGAGCGTGAGGTTCGCGACCCGGATCGACCCCGACTCGGGCAGCGGCGGCGCCGCGATCGGCTTTTGCAGCTCCTTCGGCATCAGGTCCTCGCCCATGAACTGCTCGACCACCTGCGTGTACTTCAGCTGCACGTCGAGCCGCTGCTGATCCCAGTCGATCAGCTCCTTCACCGGGCTCGGCAGGTCCTTGTAGGCCGCGATCACGGCGACGAGCGTACCGATGTCCAGACGCCCGACGATCACCAGGTAGCCGCCCACCAGATAGAAGAAGAACGGCGCGAGCTGCGACAGGAAGTTGTTCAGGAACTTCACCATGAACTTGCGCTGGTAGATCTCGAAGCGAATGCGGAAGATGCGCGCAAGGCGCGCCGACAGCTCCGCGCGCTCGTAGTTCGAGGTGTCGTTCGCGTGGATCTCGACCGCCCCGTCGGCCACCTCGGCGATGCGCCCGGCGAGGGCGCGCGCGGTGAGCTGGCGCTCCTTGGAGAGCGCGAGGATGCGGCGGCGCAGCCGCGGGATCACGAACGCCTGCACGAGCACCACCGCGAGCGCGATCGAGCCGAGGTAGAGGTGCTGGACCATGATGAAAAAAAGCGCGGTGAGCGCCTGCCCGCCGAGAAAGAGCGGCGTGACGAGCGCCTCGCCGATGAAGCCGCCGAGCGGCTCGACCTCGTCCTTGATCATGCTGGCGAGTTCCGCCGACTTCACGCGCCGGAAGCGCGCGAGCGGAAACCGCAGGATCCGGTCGATGAGCGCATAGCGCAGGCGCCGGAGCATGCGCTCGCCCATCCAGCCCTTCAGCGTGTTGATCTGGTACTTGAGGAAGCCGCCGGCGACGATCAGCGCGAGGAACGCGAGCGTGAGCGCGACCAGATACGGCACCTGCGCGAGCGGAACGCCGTCGAAGACGCGCACCGTGCCGCCGCCGAGAAACGCCGGCAGATCGAACGAGAGCGCGAGGAACGGCACCGTCGCCTCCGGTCCGCTGAAGCGCCGCCCCTGGATCGCCTCGTTGATGATCGTCTTCGGCAGGTCGAGGGTGGCGAAATAGAGCAGCATCGACGCGACGACGAGCGGCACGATCGCGAGCTGCTCGCTGCGGCTGTAGCGCAGGATGAACCGGTAGAGCGACCGCTCCATCGGTCGAATCATAGCGGCGCCGGCCGGTGCGCGTGCAAACGGCGCCGGTTCGTGCCACAGTAGGCGCCGGAGGCAGCGTGGCGTCAGGCGCCGGATTCAGCGTGCGGTTCTGGGGGGTGCGCGGCTCGATCGCGTGCGCCGGACCGCAAACCGCGCGCTACGGCGGCAACACCGCCGCGCTCGAGGTACGCTGCGGCGAGCGGCGGCTCCTTTTCGACGCCGGCACCGGTATTCGCTATCTCGGCAACGCGCTCGAGGCGGCGGGCCGCGCCCGGCTCGAAGCCGATCTGTTTCTCTCGCACACCCACTTCGATCACATCTGCGGGCTGCCGTTCTTCAAGCCGTTTTTCACCCCGCAGAACCGCTTTCGCCTCTGGGCCGGGCACCTCGGCGGCCGCATGGCGCTGCGGCAGGTGCTCGCCGAATTCATGATGTCGCCGCTCTTTCCGGTGCCGCCGGAGGTGTTTCGCGCCGAGATCGACTACCGCGATTTCGCCGCCGGCGAGACGCTCGAGCTCGGCGACGGGATCCGGCTGCGCACCGCGCCGCTCAACCATCCGGACGGCGCGACCGGCTACCGCGTCGAATACGGCGGCCGCGCGCTCTGCTACGTCACCGACACCGAGCACGTGCCCGGTGCGCCCGACCGCAATGTCCTCGGCCTGATCGCCGGCGCCGACCTGGTGATCTACGACTGCACCTACACCGACGAGGAGTACGCCGAGGGCGAGGTCGTCGGCTGGGGGCACTCGACCTGGCAGGAGGCGGTGCGGCTGTGCCGCGCCGCCGGCGCGCGGCGGCTCGCGATCTTTCACCACGAGCCGGACCGCTCGGACGAGGCGCTCGATGCGATCGGCGCGCAGGCGGCGGCCGAGTTCGCGGGCGCGCTCGTCGCCCGCGAGGGCATGACGCTCGACCTCTGACGGGGCCGGACCCGGCGCGCCGCGCGCCCGCGCTACTTGTAGGGGTCGGCGGCGTCGCGCAGCCCGTCGCCGAAGAAATTGAACGCGAGCACGACGACGAACACCGGCACCACCGGCAGCATGAGCCACGGGTAGAGCGCGACGACGTTGATGTTCTGCGCCTCGTTGAGGAGCACGCCCCAGCTCGTGACCGGCGGGCGCAGCCCCAGGCCGAGAAACGAGAGCGCGGTCTCGCCGAGGATCATGCTCGGCACCGAGAGCGTGAGCGAGGCGATCAGGTGGCTCGTGAACGAGGGCAGCAGGTGCCGGCCGATGACGCGCGCGGGGCTCGCGCCCATCAGCACCGCCGCGGTGGCGAAGTCTTCCTCGCGCAGCGCAAGGAGCTTCGAGCGCACCGCGCGCGCAAGGCCCGGCCAGTCGAGCAGCCCGAGGATGATCGTAATGCCGAAATAGACGAGCACCGGGCTCCAGGTGACCGGCAGCGCCGCCGACAGCGCCATCCACAGCGGCAGCTCGGGAAACGAGCGCACGATCTCGATCGCGCGCTGGATCACGTTGTCCACCCAGCCGCCGTAGTAGCCGGAGATGCCGCCGAGCACGATGCCGATCACGAAACTCACCGCGATGCCGAGCAGCCCCACGGTGAGCGAGATGCGCGTGCCGTAAAGGATGCGCGAAAGGACGTCGCGCCCCAGCCGGTCGGTGCCGAAGAGAAAGAACGTGCCCCCCTCGGCCGGGCAGACGAGGTGAAAGTCCCATTCGACGAGACCCCAGAACTCGTACGCGTCGCCGCGGCAGAAGAAGCGCAGCGGCTGCACCTTCGCCGGGTCCGGCGTGTACTCGCGCGTCATCGTCTCCAGGTTCAGCCGCATCGTGTAGCCGTAGACGAACGGCCCGACGAAGCGCCCGTCGTGGAACAGGTGCACGCGCTGCGGCGGCGCGTAGATGTGGCGCGGATCGCGCGTGTGCAGGTTGTAGGGCGCGAGGATCTCGGTGACGAGGATCGAGGCGTAGAACGCCGCGAGCACCCACATCGAGATCACCGCGATGCGGTGGCGGCGGAACTTCCACCACATGATGCGCCACTGGCTCGCGCGGTAGAAGCGCTCCTCGCCGGGCGTGAGCGCTTCGACCGCGTTCGGGTCGAACGGCTCGGTCGAGACGTAATGCGGGATGCGCCGCGTCATTTCGCCGCCCGGCCCGTGAGCCGAATGCGCGGATCGAGCGCCGCGAGCGCGAGGTCGGAGAGAAAAACGCCGACCACGGTAAGCAGCGCGAGGAACATGAGGAACGAGCCGGCGAGGTACTGGTCCTGGCTGCGCAGCGCATCGAGCAGCATCGGCCCCTCGGTCTGCAAGGACAGCACCACCGAGACGATCGCCGAGCCCGAGATGAGCGAGGGCAGCAGGTTGCCGAGGTCGGCGATGAAGGGGTTGAGCGCCATGCGCAGCGGATACTTCACGAGCAGCCGTAGCTCGGGCACGCCTTTCGCGCGCGCGGTGACCACGTACTGCTTCTGCAGCTCGTCGAGGAGGTTGGCGCGCAGCCGACGGATCATCGCCGCCGTGCCCGAGGTGCCGATCACGATCACCGGGATCCACAGGTGCGAGAGCACCGAGCCGACCTTCGCCCAGCTCCAGGGCTGGTCGAGGTACTCGGGGTCCATCAGGCCGCCGATCGAGAGCCCGAACTGCACGTTGGCGAAGTACATGAGCACGAGCGCGAGCAGAAAGTTGGGCGTCGCAAGGCCGAGGTAACCGATGAGCGTCAGGCCGTGGTCGCCCCAGCTGTACTGGTGCGTCGCGGCGTAGACGCCGATCGGGAACGCGACCGCCCAGGTGAAGACGATCACCGAGAAGTTGAGGACGAAGGACAGCAGCAGCCGCTCGCGCACCACCTCCCACACCGGCATGTCGTGCTCGAACGACCAGCCCCAGTCGCCCTGCAGCAGCCCCGAGAAGCCGCGCTCGCCGGGCCAGATCCCGACCCAGATCGCGTACTGCTCGAGAAATGGCTTGTCCAGCCCGTACTGCTTGCGCAGGAACGCGGCGCGCTCAAGGGCCGCCTTGTCGCCCTGGCTCTGCAGCTCCGCGATCTGGTTGCTGAGGTAGTCGCCCGGCGGAAGCTGGATGATGACGAAGGTGATGAAGCTGATGACGGCGAGCGTCAGGAACATCACGAGCACGCGGCGGACGGTGTAGGCGAGCATGGCCGGACCCTAGCGCCGCATCCTCAGCGGCCCGCCTCGCGCGCGCCGTCGGCGAACCAGAACGTGTCCGGCCGGTAGATGCCGAAGAACGCGCCCGGGTCCCAGTTGTAGAGGCCCTTCGCGGGCACGTTGCGCAGGGCGTTGCGCACGACGACCGGCTGCGCCACCCCGTTCACCACGCCGATCACGAACTGCTGGTCGGCGTGGATCGCGAGCATGCGGTGCCAGATGCGCGCGCGCTCCTCGCGGCTCGAGGCGCGGCGCCAGGCGTGGTAGAGCCGCAGCAGCTCGGCCGCCTCGGGCAGATCGGGCGGCTCGCCCGCCTTGCCGCCGGTCTCGAAGTGCTGGCCGAAACGCGGCCATTGCAGTTGCTGCTGGCTGGTGGGCGCGAGCTCGTCGGGACTGGTGTCCGCGGTCGGGATGCCGTTTTCCCAGCCGCTCCAGACCGACATCAGCGCCTGGCCCGAGAACACGCGGTTTCGCAGCACCTCGCGCTGCTGGGGCTTGGAAAAGAGCTTGATGCCCACTTCGCGCCAGGTCTCGCGGATGAGTTCCAGGATGTCGGTCTGCTCGGTCGACTCGCCCGCGGTCTCGACGATGATCTCGAGCGGGCGCCCGTCGGGCAGCCGACGCACGCCGTCGCCGCCGCGCCGCAGCCCGACCTCGTCGAGCAGCCGCTCGGCCGCCTTGCGATCGTACTGCGCCCACTTCGTCTGATACTCCTTGCGGTAGAGCGGGCTTTCGGCGAGCACGGTGTTGTTGGCCTCGTTCGCAAGACCGAAGTAGAGCACCTGGTTGACGAGCGAGCGGTCGATCGCGAGCGAAAGCGCGCGCCGGAAGCGCACGTCGCGCACGACCGCGCGCCAGACCGGATCGGCGACGTTGAGATTCGGATAGAGGGCGAAGTGCGCCCCGCGCGCCGTCTTCCAGAGGTGCACGCGATAGTCGTTCGCCGTCTCGCCCTTCTTGAGAAAGGTGTAGTTGTGAAACTGCAGGTCGCGCGCCTGCAGGTCGGACTCGCCCGCGCCCGCCTTCGCCGGGATCAGTTTCGCCTCCACGACGCCGAGCACGACGCGGTCGATGTAGGGCAGCTGCCGGCCCTCCGGGTCGACGCGGTGAAAATACGGATTGCGCACCGCGACGAAGCGGTCCGCGGGCGGCCGTGTCGTGTTCACCCACGGCTGCAAGGTGGGGAGCCTGGGGTTGTCGAACTGGTACATGTTGTCCTCGCGATTGTGCACCGCCGCCCAGCCGCGCTTTGCGCCGGCCGCCGCCTCGGCCGCCTTCGGGTTGTACTTGCGGTGAAACTGCTTGAGGTAGTGCGCGGGGCGGAAGATGAAGAGCGGCGAGGCGCCCGCAAGGCGCGGCAGAAAATCCGGGTTCGGTTTCGACCAGCTGTAGCGCACGGTGTGCTTGTCCGGATACTCGACCTTCGGCGGCTCGCCGTCCACCAGCAGCTCGGACGGCGGTCCGGCGGGCGAAAGCTCCCGGTCGTTCGCGACGTCTTCCCAGTAGTAGCGGAAGTCCTCGGCCGTGAACGGGTGGCCGTCGGACCAGCGGTGGCCACGGCGCAACCGCATCGTGAAGACGCGATCGTCCTTCACCTCGATCGATTCCAGGATATCGGGCACGAGGTTCAGATGCCGGTCGTAGACGACGAGCCGCGCGTAGCCGTAGACCACCAGAAGGCGCACGTCGCGCGTGCGCCCGATCAGCGTGTTCAGCGTACCGCCGTGCCGGCCGGGCGCGGCCCCGGCGTCGAAGCGCACGACGAGCGGAGTGTCGGGCAGGCGCCGGGCGACCGGCGGCAACCGCCCGGCCTTCACCTCCTCGGCGAGCGCCGGCGGCTCGATGTACTTCATGGGCTGAGCGCGCAGGCCGGCCGCGGCGGCTGCGAGCGCCGCCGCGAGCGCAAGCGCCGCGCCCCACCGCCTCATGCGAGAAGCTCGGAAAAATCGGCGCTCGAGCGCGCGCGCACGAAATGCCCGTTGCCGAGATCGAGCATCGGCGCGTGTTCGCCCGGCGCGAAGCGAAAAGGCGCCGGCCACGCCGCCGGGTCGGAAGCCCGTCCCTCCATCAGCGCCGCGAAATCGAGCTTGCGGTCGAGGTCGGGGTCCGGCACCGCCGCAAGCAGCGCGCGCGTGTACGGATGCACCGGCCGGCGGAACAGCTCGTCGTAGGGCGCGATCTCGACCAGGCGCCCGGCGCACATCACCGCGATCCGGTCGGCGAGGTAATGGACCACCGCGAGATTGTGCGAGATGAAGAGGTAGGTGAGCTGGAGCGCCGCCTTCAGATCGAGCAGCAGGTTCAGCACCTGCGCCTGCACCGAGACGTCGAGCGCCGAGACCGGTTCGTCGCACACGAGCAGTTGCGGGCCGAGCGCGAGCGCGCGCGCGATGCCGATCCGCTGGCGCTGGCCGCCCGAGAAGCTGTGCGGGTAGCGGCGCAGATGCCGCACGTCCAGGCCGACCAGCTCGATCAGCTCCTTGACGCGCGCGTAGCGCTCGTCGGCGTCGCCGACGCCGTGGATGACGAGCGGCTCGGCGACGATGTCGTGCACCGTCATGCGCGGGTTGAGCGAGGAGAACGGATCCTGGAACACGAACTGCACCTTGCGCCGGTAGGCGAAGAGCTCCTCGCCCGCGAGCGCGAGCACGTCGCGCGGGTGGCCGCGATCGTTGAACACGATCTCGCCGGCATCGGGCGTCACCGCGCGCAGGATCATCTTCGCGGTGGTGGTCTTGCCGCAGCCGGACTCCCCGACCAGCCCGAGGCACTCGCCGGCGTGCACGTGAAAGCTGACGTCGTCGACCGCGCGCACCTCGCCCGCAAGCCGCCGGCCGAAGAGCGTCCTTTTGCGCGTCTCGAAGCGCTTGACGAGATTGCGCACGACGAGCAGCGGATCGCCGCCGGCGTGCGGCGCGTGCGGGCGGCCGGCGGCCGCGACAAGGCGCCCCGTTTCGACCCGCACCTCGCGGATCGGGGTGAGCCGCTCGCCCGGCGCCATGTTGAAGCGGGGCACTGCGCGCATGAGCGCCTTCAGGTACGGGTGCCGCGGGTCGCGGAAGATGTCCTCCGCCGTCCCGGCTTCGACCACGCGCCCGCGGTACATCACCACCACCTCGTCGGCCATGTTGGCGACCACGCCCAGATCGTGCGTGATGAGCAGCACCGCCATGCCGAATTCGCGCTGCAGCTCGCGCAGCAGATGCAGGATCTGCGCCTGGATGGTGACGTCGAGCGCGGTGGTCGGCTCGTCGGCGATGAGCAGCGCCGGCCGGCAGACGAGCGCCATCGCGATCATCGCGCGCTGGCGCAGGCCGCCCGAGAGTTCGAACGGATAGGTGTGCTCGGCCTTCGCCGGGTCGGGAAAGCCCACGCGACGCAGCATCTCGCGCACGCGCTCGCGCCGCTCGGCGCGACCGAGGTCGGGCTGATGCAGCGCGAGCGCTTCGCCCACCTGGTCGCCGATCGTGTGCAGCGGCGAGAGCGCGGTCATCGGCTCCTGGAACACGATCGAGATGCGCGCGCCCCGGATGCGCCGCGCCTCTTCGCCCGCCGGATCGAGGCGCGACAGATCGACCGGCGCCCCGGGCCGCAGCGGGTCGCGAAACAGGATCTCGCCGGAGACGACCCGCGCGACCCGCGGCAGGATGTTCATCACCGCCTGCGCGACCATCGTCTTTCCCGAGCCCGATTCGCCGACGAGTGCGACCGTGCCGCCCGGGGCGACGGTGAACGAGACCCCGTCGACCGCCTTCACCGTACCGGCGTCCACCGCCAGATGGACGCGCAGATCGCGCACTTCGAGCAGCGTGTCGTCCGCGTTCACGGGGCAGCCTCGAGCGCCCGAAGATTCGCCGCCGAGGCGGCGTCGAGTTCCACGCCGCTGCGCGCTGCGGCCGCTGCCGCCGCGCGCGCGAGGTCCGCGAACCCGGGCAGGTCCGAGTCGATGCGGACGGTGCGGCTCGAGTCCTGCAGGCGCAACTGCATCCATCCCCCTTCGCGGTCGCCGCGCGTCGAGTAGTAGCGAAGGCGCATCGCGCGCAGCTCCGCCCACCGGATCTCGGCGCCCAGCGGCCCGCGGACGCGGATCCCGGTCTCGTCCCACGCGACGCAAGTGAGCTGGCGGCAGACCGTGCGCGCGAAGTATAAGAGGAAGAGCGCGCCGGCCGCGGCCGCCGCCACCGCCACCGCGCGCGCGGGCGCGGCGAGCCCGAGCAGCGCGCCGCAGAGCGCGATGCCCGCGGCAGCGCGCGCGTAGTCGGCGGCAAGCGACCGTGCCGGGTACCGTTCGACGCGCATCGTCAGGAGAACAGTTCCGCGGCGTCGAGCCAGCGTGCGCCCGCCTCGCGCGTCGCGTCGAACAGACGCTCGACGAACGCCCACGCGGCAGGCTCGTGCACCGCGTGGTGCGTAAGAAGCCCGGTCGGCTCGTCGGCCTGCGCCGCCCCGGCGCGGCGCGCCGCGAGATGCGCGACGAGCGCTCCGAGCGCGCGCGCCTCGCCGACGAAGCGGCGCGAACCCCGCCAATCGACGAGGTCCACATGCGCGTTCACTTCGCGCAGCCCCGGCGCGGCGAACGGCGCGCGGCGCGCGCCGTAGCGGCTGAGCGCGCGAAACCCCGCGCCCGCGAGCCGCGCAACGAGCGCGGGCGCGATCCGGTTCCAGGGCGGCGCGAGCACCGCGAGCGCGCGCGCCCCCGCAAGGCGCGCAAGCCGCGCGCGCGCCTCGGCCAGGCGCGCAAGCGCCGACTGCGGCGGCTCGTTCGCCGGGAACTCGCTTTTCTTGTCGTTCGCGCCGGCACGGTTTTCGTGGTCGGCGCCGTGCTGGAGCACGGCCACCTGCGGCGGCAGGCGCGCGAACAGCGCCGGCTCGGCGCGCGCCGGAATCACCGCGAGCGCAAGCGGCATGCCCGAGCGCGCGGCGAGCGAAACGAGCCGCGCAAGCGCGGCGTCGGCGGCCGCGGCGTCGTCGTCGCGCCACCAGAACGAGGCGGTGCGCCCGGCGTCGCGCCAGCGCGCAAGCTCCTCGGCGAGCGCCCTCCAGCCGGCGTTCATCGCGCAAGCCAGCCGTGAAGGAGCGCCGCGCTTTTCGCCGCCCCTGCGAGGTCGAGCGCATCGCGGGGCGGCGCAGGCCGCGCGAGCGCGCGTCCGATCGCCGCAGCGAGCGTGCGCGGCGAAAGCTGCGCTTCGTCGAGCGCCTCGATCAGCCCGCGCTCGGCAAAGAGCCGCGCGCGCAGCCGCTGCTCGGTCTCGCCGCCGCCTGAAAACGGCACCGCCACCGCGCGCACGCCGCCGGCGAGCACCTCGGCGAGCGTGTTGTAGCCGGCCTGGCTCACCGAGAGCGCGCACGCCGCAAGGCGCGAGCCGAAATCGGCGCGGAAGCGCTCGAGCACGATCCCACCCCCGCCTTCGACGCGCGCACGCGCCGCGAGCGCCGCGAACGCCTCTTGCGGGAGATTCGCGCCCGCGAGCAGGCGCCAGCGACGCTCGGCGAGCGCGCTCAGGCGCCGCGCGCGGATCGCGGTCTCGAGCAGCCGCGCGCCGACCGCGCCGCCGCCCGCCGAGACGAGCACCTCGCCCGCCGCATCGGCGCAAGGCGCGGCCGGGGGTTCGGCGATGTAGCCGGTGTAGTGCAGCCGCGCCCCGAGCCGCGCCGCATGACGAAAGGTGAGATCGAAGGGCACCGCGCGGGGGTCGCTGTGCACGAGCACGCGGTCGTAGTAGCGCTCGAAGATCGCGAGCATCTCGTCCTGGCGCGCCGGGTCCTTCTGTCCGCCGCCGAGGATATCGCGCACCGAAGCGACGACGAGCGGCCGGGGGCGGGCCGCGGCCGCCTCTTCGAGCAGCGGCAGCAGCTCGAAGCGCATCTGCCGCCGACCGAACGGGAAAAGCTCGGTCACCAGCGCGTCGGCGCGCGCGGCGCGCCAGGCCGAAAGAAGCGCTGTGCGCCGCGCGGCGCGCCAGGCGTCGTCCACCGGCCGGCCCGTTTCGTCGAGCAGGGTTCGAAAGGTCGCATCGGCGGCGCTCGCCGGCGCAAGCTGCACGATCCGGGCCCCCGCGGGCATGCGTTCCGGGACCGGCACGCCGCCGGTCGCGAACGTCACGTCGAGCCCGCGCGCGACGAGCGCGCGCGCGATCGCGGCCGCGCGCACAAGGTGCCCGATGCCGAGCAGGTGCTGCACGTAAAAGAAGACGCGGGCGCGAGTCAAAGCGCGGCAAGGAGCGCCGCGAGCCGGCGCGCGGCGACCTGCAGACTGCGTTCGCCCGCGACGAATTCGGCGGCCGCGCGCCCGAGCGCCGACCGCCGGTCGGGATCCACGAGGAGCGTGCGCACAGCGGCCGCGAGCGCCGCTTCGTCGCCCGGAGGAACGAGCAGGCCGCTTCGGCCGTCTGCGACGACGTCGGGCACGCCGCGCACAGCGCACGCGACCACCGGAATTCCGGCCGCCTCGGCTTCGAGCAGCGCCATGCCGTAGGCCTCGTTCACCGCCGGCCAGACGCAAAGATCGGCGGCCGCCGCGAGCGCGGCGACCTCGCGCTCGCGCAGCGCGCCGAGGAACGTCGCGCGCCCGGGGACCGCGGCGGCGAACGCCGCCTCGACGTCGGCGCGCGCCGGGCCGTCGCCCGCGACGAGCAGATGCCAGCGAAGGTCGGCCAGCCGCGCGAGCGTTCGCGCGAGCGCACGGTAGGAGGCGAGCTTGTCGCCGGCGCGCATCATCGCCGCGATCGCGATCCACGGCACGCCGTGATCGAGCCCCTGCGCTCGAGCGAGCCGCGCGCGGTGCTCGGCGCGCCCGGCCGAGGCGCGCGCAAACGGCGCGACGTCGAGAAACGGCGGCAGCCAGACGATCCGCCCGGGGCGCGCGAGCCCCGAAAGTCCCGCGGCGTCCTCGCGCGTCGGACAGAGGAGGAGGTCCGCGCGCCGGATCGCGGCTTCCGCGCCGGCGTGGCCGATCGCCCAGGGGCCGTGCGCGCGTTTTGCCGCGTAGGAGGCTTCGGCGATCACGTAGGGAATCCCGAGCGCGGCGCTCGCCTGCGGCCCGAGCCAGTCGGGCGCCTTGTAGTAGACGTGGTACGTGAACCAGAGGTCCGGGCGCGCTTGCGGCGAATCGCTCAGCCAGCGCGCAACGAGCGTGCGCGCGAGCGCGTGCCCCTGCTCGGCGAGGGCCCGCTGGCGAGCGGCGTCGCCCGCGCCATCGTAGGCGCGGAACGTCGACACCAGCTCGACGCGGTGACCGGCCGCGGTGAGCGCGTCCATGTAGAGCCCCGCGACGCGCCGGTCGCCCGAGGGCGTGCCGTGCGTCGGCGGCTTCATCGGCGCATAGAACGCGATGCGCATACGCGCGCCTCGCTCTGCGCCCCGGCGAGCCCGAAGCGCGCCGCGAGCCGCTCGAGGTTTGGGGCGAGCGCAAACCGGGTCTCGACGCGCCGGCGCGCCGCCGCCCCGAGCCGCGCGCGTCGCAGGGGGTCGCGCATGAGCGAAGCGAGCGCCTCGGCGAGCGCCGCCGGCGCCTCGGCCGGAACGAGCACGCCGCTCACCCCGTCCTCGAGCAGCTCGGGGATGCCGGCGACGCGCGTCGCGACGCACGCGAGCCGCTGGCTTGCGGCTTCGAGCAGCACGTTCGGCAAGCCGTCGCGGTCGCCGCCCGGGGCGATGCGGCTCGCGAGCACGAAGAGGTCCGCGGCGCGGTAGGCCGCGAGCACCTCCGGCTGCGCGCGCGGCCCGCGCCAGTCGATCCGGTCGGCGATGCCGAGCCGGCGCGCGCGGCGCGCAAGGCGCGCAGCGAGCGGGCCGCCGCCGATGTGCTCGAGGCGCCAGTGCAGATCGCGCGGCAGCTGCGCAAGGGCTTCGAGGAGCACGTCGGTGCCCTTCTTTTCGACCAGCCGCGCGACCGAGAGCAGCCGCACCGGATCCCGCGGATCGCTCGCGTCGCGCGGCGGACGGGCCGCGGGCGGCGGCGGAAACCGCGCGAGATCGAGACCGTGGTAGACGAGCGCGACCCTGCCCGGCGGCGCGAGCGCCGCCAGGTGCTCGTACGCCGCCGCGTTGCACGCGACCGCCCACGCGCAGTCGGCGAGCTTCTCGCGCTTTTCCCACGCCGGGGTCGTCCAGACGTCCTTGGCGTGCGTCGAACAGCTCCAGGCGAGACCGCGCAGGATCGCGCCGTAGCGCGCGACCGACGCCGGCGTGTGCAGAAAATGCGCGTGAAGCCGCTCGACGTCGGGCGGCAGCTCCGCCGCGAGCACGAGCGCCTGCCCGAACCGGCGCACCCGGTTCGGCGTCGGATCGCGCGCGAGGTCGGCGAGCCAGCGCGCGCGCGCCGCCCGGTACGTCGGCCAGCGGCGCACCGCGCGCCAGGCGCGAAGCACGCGCAACGGCTCGCGCGACAGGTACTCCGGAAGGTAACGCACCTCGGCGCGCACCTCGTCGTGCACCGGATGCCGGCGCGCATCGGTCGGCCGGCGCAGCGCGACGATGAGGATCGCGAGTCCCCGGCGCTCGAGCGCCGCGATCTCCTGCGCGATGAAGGTCTCGGACAGCCGCGGCCAGCCCTTCAGCACGAACGCGACGCGGCCGCCGGCTGCGCGCTGCATCGCAGGACCCGCCGCTGTTCGCCTCAGCGCGGCCGCGCGATCGCCCGCACCCCGGCTTCGGCGGCCGCCGAGCGCGTCTCGATCCAGGGCGCGACCAGCCGCGCGACGTTTTCCAGCCCCTCGAGCAGCCCCGGCACGACGACTTCCGAGGGCCGGTTCTGGCGCGGCAGATTGCGGATCGCGGCGGCCATCGTCTCCGGATCGTAGCGCCCGTCGTCGGCGAGCATCGCGACGAGCCCGAGGCTTGCCGCGCGCGAGGTGCGGATGAACTGCTCGAGCCGCGGCGCGGTGCGCGGCACGAGCAGCGCGCGTTTGTCGAGCGAGAGCACCTCGCAGAAGGTGTTGTAGCCGCCCATCGCGACCACCGCCGCCGCGCGCGCGACGAGCGCCTCGAGGTTGCTGTGGAACGTGATGCAGTCGACACGCTTCAGGCGCGCCGCGCGATCCATGAATTCGGCCTGGCGCTCGGGCTGCATGAACGGCCCGAGCACGAGGAGCGCCGGATACGGCAGCAGCGGATCGTGCTCGTAGGCGCGCAACACCCATTCGACGAGCGCCTCCCCGTCGCCGCCGCCGCCGGTCGTCACGAGCAGATACGGTCGCTGCGTGATCTCGGGCAGCCGCGGCGGCGCCCCCCAGGTGGGCACCTCGCGGCGCAGGTATCCGGTATAGACCATCTTCTGGCGCACGCGGATCGGAAGCGAGATCCCCTCGAGCGGGTCGCAGATCTGCGGCAGGCCGTAGATCCATATCTCGTCGTAGAGGTCGCGCAGCGCGGGCAGCACGTTCTTGCGCTGCCACTCGGGCTCGAGCGCGCGCGGCTCGTCCATCACGTCGCGCAGGCCGAGCACGAGGCGCGTGCCGCGCGGTTTGAGCATCTCCAGCGTCTCGCGCACTTCGCCGCGCAGTCCGAGCGGCTCCTTGTCGACGATGAACAGATCCGGCTCGAACATCTCGGCGGTGTGCCGGATGATCGAGCCGCGCAGCCGCAGCGTCTGCTCGATGTCGAGGTGCAGGTTGAGCGAGGTGTATTCGCCGTTGCGCAGCTTGATCACGCCGGGGATGCGCACGAAATCGACGCGCGCGCGAAAGTCGAACGAGCCGATGATCGGCGAGCCCGACAGGATCAGGACCGAGAGCTGCTTGAAACGATCGACGAGCGCGTGCGCGATCGTGCGACAGCGGCGCAAATGCCCGAGGCCGAAGGTGTCGTGGCTGTAGATGAGGATCCGGCCGTCCGTGCGCCTGCCGTTCACGTCGTCGTCACCTTTCGGCGCCTCCCTGCGCGCCCGCACCGGCGAATGGCGCATTCTATAATGGGTCGCGAGCGGAGATCGGCCCCGATGACGACCCTCGTGATGCTCTCGGGCGGGCTGGACAGCACGGCGTGTCTGTACAAGCTGCTCCTGGAAACCGACGGGCCGATTCACGCGCACCACATCCGCCTGATCAACCGGGAAGGGCGCGCGCGCGCGGAGCAGGACGCGGTCGAGGCGATCGTCGCCTGGTGCCGCAAGCACCTTCGCCCCTTTCGCTACTCCGAGAGCGCGCTCGACTTCTCGCAGCTCGAGGCGATCCCGATCGACTGGATGGCGATCGCCTACGTCGCCTGCCAGGTCGCGATCGACACCCCGGGCTGCCGGCGCATCGCCGTCGGCATCCTCGCGGCCGATCTGGACGAGACGCGTCGGCGCGTCTCGGAAAGCCAGCGGCGCGTCTTCGACGCGATGTACCGGTACTACCGCGCTCGCAAGCTCGGCGAACCCGAGGTCGAATGGATTTATCCGGTCTACGCCCTCGACAAGGCGGCGGTGGCGGCCCTGCTGCCTGCCGAGCTGCGGGCGTTCGCCTGGTCGTGCCGCCGCCCGGTGACGACCGAGGACGGCTACCGCGCCTGCGGCGAGTGCAAACCCTGTCGCAAGCGCGCCGAGGTCGCGCAAGCGACGAAACTTGCGCTCTAGAGGCGCACTTCCCGGGCGTGCGCGGGCGACGAGGCCGCCGAACGATGCGTCCGAGCGCAAACGCGATCGAGCGCTCGCGGCGTCGCGCCGTGCGAGCCCATCGGCCGGAATTCAGTCGCCTTCGCGCGGCGGGCCGCGCCGGTCGGAACGCCGCGGCGCGGCGGTCCACCAAACGATGAGGATGAGCAGCGCGAGCGCCACCGCCATCTCGAGAAGGATCACCCACATCGCGCGCGCGCTCCTGACGGTTCCCGCCGCGATTGTAGTCTTCGTCGCCGGCTGCGCTGCGCCCGGCACGCCCTGCCCGCCGTGCGCGCCGCCGCCCGGCGCGGCGGCGCGCTACGAGCCGGTCGCGCACGCGGCGCTGCCCGGCTGGGCGAACGGCTCTCATGCGCGCGCGCTCGCGGCGTTCGTCGCAGGATGCGCGGCGCTCGATCCGGCGCACGCGCTTTCGGCCGCCTGCGCCGCAGCGCGCGCGCTCGCGCCCGCCGACGACGCCTCGGCGCGCCGATTCTTCGAACAGGCGTTCGACGCCTACGCGGTGCTCGCGCCGGACGGCGCGGCCGAAGGGCTCGTCACCGGCTATTACGAGCCGGTGCTCGCCGGCAGCCGCCGCCGAAGCGCGCGGTTCCGCTATCCGGTCTTCGGCGTGCCCGATGACCTCGTCGCGGTCGACCTCGCCTCGGTCGCGCCGGAGATCCGCCACCTGCGCCTGCGGGGGCGGCTCGAGGGGCGGCGGCTCGTGCCGTACTGGACGCGCGCCGAGATCGAAGCGCGCGGCGCCGAGTTCCCCGCCCCGGTGCTCGCTTGGGTCGAGGACCCGGTCGAGCTTTTCTTCCTCCACATCCAGGGTTCGGGCCAGCTCGTGCTCGAGGACGGCGCGCGCCTGCGGCTCGCCTACGCCGACCACAACGGGCATCCGTACCGCTCGCTCGGCCGCCACCTCGTCGAACGCGGCGAACTGGCGCCACACGAAGCCTCCATGCAGGGCATCAAAGCGTGGGCGGCCGCCAATCCGGAGCGCCTTGCCGAAGCGCTCGCGGCGAACGCGAGCTACGTCTTTTTCCGCGAGCTCGGCGCGCAGGGCGGACCGATCGGTGCGCTCGGCGTACCGCTCACCGCCGGCGCGAGCCTCGCGGTCGATCCGCGCGCGATCCCGCTCGGCGCGCCGGTGTACCTCGCGACCACCTGGCCCGCGTCGTCGCGCCCGCTCGAGCGGCTGATGGTGGCGCAGGACACCGGCGGCGCGATCCGCGGCGCGGTGCGCGCCGATTTCTTCTGGGGCACGGGCGCCGAGGCGGGCACGCAGGCCGGCCGCATGCGCGAGCGCGGCAGGCTGTGGCTGCTGTGGCCGCGCGGCGCGCCGCTGCCGCAAGGCCGCGCGCCTAGCGGCCGGGGCGTGCGGCTTCCTTCGCCGCCGCGTCGAGCATCTCGCGAAGCTGCGCCGCCGGCAGGCCGCCGCGGATGCGCTCGCCGTTCGCGAGAATGAGCGTCGGCGTCGAATTGATGCGCAGGCTGCGCCCCACCTCGATCACCCGATCGATCGGCGCATCGCAGTTGGTCGCGAGCGCCGAGGGCTTTCGCCGCAGCGCGAGATCGAGCCAGGCCTTGCCCCGATCGGGCGCGCACCACACCGCGCGGGAGTGATCGGCGAGGTCGGGCCGGATCACCGGGTACATGAAGTAGTAGATCGTGATGTCGGAGATCTCGGCGAGCGCCTTTTCGAACTGCTGGCAGGCGGGGCAATACGGGTCGGAGAACACCGCGAGCACGCGCCGGCCGTTGCCGCGCTGCACTTTCACCGCGAGCTCGAGGGGGAGCGTCGCGAAGTTGATCGCCGACAGTTTGCGCAGCCGTTCTTCGGTGAGATTGCGATTTGCGCGCAGATCGTAAAGGCTGCCATCGAACGCGTAATGGCCTTGCGCGTCGGTGTAGAGGAGCTGCGGCCCGTCGCGCCCCGCGTAGCGCACTTCGAAGATCCCCGGCAGCGGCGTCGGCTGCACCGATTCGATGCGCGCGCCGCCGAGCTTCGGCTCGAGCGCCTGGCGGATCGCCTGTTCGTTCGCCGCGGCGGCGAGCGGGACGAGCAGGCCGAGCACCGCGTAGGTCAGTCGGATCATCGGGGGTCCCTTTCTCAGGCCATCGCGCGACGCGCGAGCAGGTTCTTGACGACCGACAGCCGGTCGAGGAGCGCGAGACCGGCGTTGCGCAGCGCGGCGATCGGCGCGCCTTGCGCGGCGAAAAGCCGCGCAAGGCCGTGCACGAGCGCGTCCATCGCGAGCACGTCCTCGGCGCGCGCGCGCTCGTAGCGCCGCAGCAGCCGCACATCGCCCGGGTCGCGCAGCGGCTCGCGCGCGCCGAGCACCTCGCCGAGCGCGCGCGCGTCCTGCAGCCCGAGGTTCGCGCCCTGCCCGGCGAGCGGATGGATCACGTGCGCGGCATCGCCCGCGAGCGCGACGCGCGGGCCGACCGTGCGCGCGGCGCGCGCGCGCCGCAGCGGGTAGCACTGCGGCGGGGCGAGCGCGACGAGCGCGCCGAGCGCAGCGCCCGAGGCGCGCCGCACTTCGCCGCATAGCGGCTGCGGGGCGAGCGCCGCAAGGCGCGCGGCCTCGGACTCCGGGAGCGACCACACCATCGAGACGCGATCGCCGGGCAAGGGCAGAAGCGCGAGCACCGAATCGCCCCGAAACCATTGATACGCGACGTTGCGATGCGGCCGCGCGCACTCGAAATTCGCGACGAGCGCCGCCTGGCCGTAGGGCTGCTCGCAAAACGCGATGCCGGCGGCCTCGCGAACGCGCGAGCGCGCGCCGTCGGCGCCGACCACGAGCCGCGCGCGAAGCGACGCCCCCCGGTCGAGGCGAAGCTGCGCGGCCTCCGCGCCGAACTGCACCTCGAGGCACGCGCCGGCGACAGGCGGCGCAAGGTCCGCGCGCAGCGCGGCGGCCACCTCGGCTTCTTCCGCGATCCAGGCGAGCGCCTCGACGCCCGCCTCCCAGGCGTCGAACGCGAGACAGGTGCGCGCGTCGTCGCCGTAGATCCGCATCGCGTGCACCGGCGCAACGCGCTCGGTGCGCACCCGGCGCCACGCCCCGAGCGAGCGAAGGAACGCGACGTTGCCGGGACTGAGCGCGTAGACGCGCGCATCGAGCGCCTCGCCGGGCGGGCGAGGCGCCGGCGCCGGAGCGATGCGCGCCACCTGAAGGCCTGCGCGCGCGAGCGCGTGCGCCGTGGCAAGGGCGACGAGCCCGCCGCCGACGACGGCCGCCTCGGTTTCGAGCGCGCCTTCCTCGTTTCGGTCCAACTCTTTGACTCCAGACGGCTTTTGCGGGAGAATACGCGCTCGTCGGAATTCCCGAAAGTGGCGAATTAGCTCAGCTGGTTAGAGCAGCGGAATCATAATCCGTGTGTCCGGGGTTCGAGTCCCTGATTCGCCACCATCCCGATTTCTGTCCGCCCGCCGCATGAGCCGCGCCGTGCCGCTCGCCCTGGCGCTCGCGTTCGCCGCGGCGCCGCTCGCCGCGCAACTGCGCTCGATCCCGGCCGACGCGAAGCGCGGCACGCTCTCGCACGTGCGCGAGATGGAGGTGCTGCTCGATGGCCGGCCCGCGCGGCTCGCCCCCGGCGCGCAGATCCGCGACGGCGAAAACCGCATCGTGCTGCCGATGCAGCTGCCGCCGGATTCGCTCGTCAAGTATCAGCTCGACGGCGAGGGCCTGTTGCGCCGGGTGTGGATTCTCACGCCGGCCGAGGCGGCGCAGCCCGATCCCCGGCGCTAGCCGCGCCGCGCGCCGCGCATGACCGCCAAGCTTTACCTGCGCACCTTCGGTTGCCAGATGAACGAGTACGATTCGGCGCGCATCGCCGACGTGCTCGCGCAAAGCGACGGCTACCGTCTCGCCGCCTCGCCCGAGGAAGCCGACCTCATCGTCTACAACACCTGCTCGGTGCGCGAAAAAGCGCAGGAAAAGCTCTTCACCGAACTCGGGCGCGCGCGGCGCGCCAAGCGCGCGCGCCCCGAGGTGCTGATCGCGGTCGGCGGCTGCGTCGCGAGCCAGGAGGGCGAGGCGCTGCTCGCGCGCGCGCCCTTCGTCGACGTCGTGTTCGGCCCGCAGACGCTGCACCGGCTGCCGGAACTGCTTGCCCGCCGGCGCGCGAGCGCGCGACCCCAGGTCGACGTGTCGTTTCCCGAGATCGAGAAGTTCGACCGGCTGCCCGAGCCGCGCGTCGAGGGCGCCGCGGCGTTCGTCTCGATCATGGAGGGCTGCAGCAAATACTGCAGCTTCTGCGTGGTGCCCTACACCCGCGGGCGCGAGGTGTTCCGGCGGTTCGAGGACGTGATCGCCGAGGTCGCGGCGCTCGCCGCGCGCGGCGTGAAGGAGGTGACGCTGCTCGGGCAGAACGTGAACGCCTGGCGCGGCACGATCGACGGCGAGCCGGCCGATTTCGCGGCGCTGCTCGGCTACGTCGCGGCGATCGACGGCATCGCGCGCGTGCGCTACACCACCTCGCACCCGCGCGAATTCACCGGCCGGCTCGTGCGCGCGCACGCCGAGCTCGAAGCGCTCGCCCCCCACGTGCACCTGCCGGTGCAGTCGGGCTCGGACCGGGTGCTCGCGGCGATGAAGCGCGGCTACACCGCGCTCGAGTACCGTTCGATCGTGCGCCGGCTGCGGCGCGCGCGCCCCGGCATCGCGGTCACGACCGACTTCATCGTCGGCTTTCCGGGCGAGACCGACGCGGATTTCGAGGCGACGCTCGCGCTCGCGCGCGACTGCGCCTTCGACGGGGCGTTCGCGTTCGTCTACAGCCCGCGGCCGGGCACGCCGGCGGCGGAGCTGCCGGACCCGACCCCGCGCGCCGAAAAGCTCGCGCGCCTTGCGCGCCTGAACGCGCTCGTCGCCTCGCAGGCGCGCGCGGCCGCCGAAGCGAAGGTCGGCACGACCGAGCGGGTGCTCGTCGAGGGCCGCTCGAAGAAGCGCGCGGAGGAACTCGCCGGCCGCACCGGGTGCAACCGCGTCGTCAACTTCCCGGGCGATCCTTCGCTCGTCGGCCGCTACGTCGAGGTGCGCATCACCGGCGCCGCGCCGCACAGCCTGAGAGGTGAGATCGTTGCCGCGCACTAGGCCGGTCGAGGTGCGGCTCGAGCCGGTGGACAACGCGCGCCTTGCGCGCCTGTGCGGCGCGATGGACGAGAACCTGCGCCAGATCGAGGCCGCGCTCGACGTCGCGATCTCGCGCCGCGGAGCGCATTTCGCGGTGCGCGGCGAGCGCGCGCAGGCCGAACGCGCCGCGCGCGCGCTCGCGCATTTCTACGACCGCGCCGCGACCGACCTGACGGTGGACGACCTGCAGCTTGCGCTCGCCGAGTTCGCGCACGGCGGGGCGCTTTCGGCCGCGACCGCGACGGGGCCGAAGCTGCTCACGCGCCGACCCGACCTGCACGGCCGCACGCCGCATCAGGTGCAGTACATCGAAAACATCCTCGGCCACGACCTCACCTTCGGCATCGGCCCGGCGGGTACCGGCAAGACCTACCTCGCGGTCGCCTGCGCGGTGGACGCGTTGCGCCGCGAAAAAGCGAAGCGCATCGTGCTCGTGCGTCCGGCGGTGGAAGCGGGCGAGCGGCTCGGTTTTCTGCCGGGCGACCTCGCGCAGAAGGTCGATCCGTACCTGCGGCCGCTCTACGACGCGCTCTACGACCTCGCCGGCCTGGAGGAGACCGCGCGGCTGCTCGAGCGCGGCGCGATCGAACTTGCGCCGCTCGCCTACATGCGCGGCCGCACGCTCAACCACGCGTTCATCATCCTCGACGAGGCGCAGAACACCACGCCCGAGCAGATGAAGATGTTTCTCACCCGCATCGGTTTCGGCGCGAAAGCGGTGGTGACCGGCGACGTCACCCAGATCGACCTCGCGCGCGGACAGAAGAGCGGTCTCGTCGAGGCGCGCCGCATCCTCGCCGGCGTGCGCGGCGTCGCGTTCAGCACGTTCACCGCCGCCGACGTGGTGCGCCATCCGCTCGTCGCCCGCATCATCGATGCCTACGAGCGCGACGCCGCCGGCGAGGCGGGCGCGGCGCCCTAGCGTCGCGGTGCAGCGCGCGGTGCGCGGCGCACCGCCCGCGCGCGCTCTGGCGCGCTATGCGCGCGCGGCCGCGCGCGCCGGCATGGCGGTGACGCTGCGCGTCGTCGGCGCCGCCGAGGCGCGGCGGCTGAACCGCACCTTCCGCCGGCGCGACTACGCGCCGAACGTGCTCGCGTTCGACTACGGCGAGGGCGCGGGCGACATCGTGCTCTGTCACCCGGTGATCCGGCGCGAAGCGCGCGCGCAGCGCAAGCGCCTCGCGGCCCACTACGCGCACCTGGTGGTGCACGGCATGCTGCATCTGCGCGGCTACGATCACGCGCGCCGCGCCGACGCCGCGCGCATGCGCCGCGCCGAAGCCCGCGTCCTGCGCCGGCTCGGGTTCGCCGACCCCTACGCGGTAGAATGACGCGCGAGGCCCGCGCCGCGCGCGCCGCTCGCCGATGAACGATCCCTCACGACCCCGCCTGCTCGAGCGCCTGTCGGCGCTGGTGGCGCGCCTGCCCGCCGACCGCGAGGGGCTGCTCGCGCTGCTGCGCCAGGCCTACCAGCGCAACCTGATCGACGCCGACGCGCTCTCGATCATCGAAGGCGCGCTCGCCGTCTCCGAGATGCAGGTGCGCGACATCATGATCCCGCGCGCGCAGATGGACGTGATCGACATCCACGCGCGCGTCGAGGACATCATCCCGCAGGTGATCGCGACCGCGCACTCGCGTTTTCCGGTCATCGACCGCGACCGCGACGACGTGATCGGCATCCTGCTCGCGAAAGACCTGCTGCGCTACCACGTCGCGCGCGAGGAGTTCGACGTGCGCGAGATGCTGCGGCCGGCGGTGTTCGTGCCCGAGGCGAAGCGTCTGAACGTGCTGCTGCGCGAGTTCCGCGCGAGCCGCAACCACATGGCGATCGTCGTCGACGAGTACGGCGGCGTGGCGGGCCTGGTCACGATCGAGGACGTGCTCGAGCAGATCGTCGGCGACATCGAGGACGAATACGACTTCGACGAGGCGAGCGACAACATCCTGCCCGAGCCCGGGGGCCGCTGGCGGGTGAAGGCGATCACGCAGATCGCCGACTTCAACGCCGCCTTCGGCACCGCGTTCCCCGAGGACACGAGCGACACCATCGGCGGGTTCGTGATCGCGCACCTCGGACGGCTGCCGCGGCGCGGCGAGACGTTCGTCGCCGGCGGCCTGCGGTTCCAGGTGCTGCGCGCCGACAGCCGGCGCGTCTACACGCTGATCGTCGAGAAGCCGCGCGCGTGAAGGGCCTTGCGGCTGCGTTCGCTGCGGGCGCCGCGGCGGTCGCCGGTTTCGCGCCGCTCGGCCTGTTCGCCGCGCTGCTTGGCGCGCTCGTCGCGCTCGTCGAGCTGCTGATCTCGGCCGCGTCGGCCGCGCGCGCCGCCGCGCTCGGTTTCGCCTTCGGGCTGGGCCTGTTCGGCGCGGGCGTGTCCTGGGTGTACGTGAGCCTTGCGCGCTACGGCGGCATGCCCGCGCCGCTCGCCGCCCTCGGCACGATCGGCTTCTGCGCGTTTCTCGCGCTCTTTCCGGCCGCTGCCGCCTGGGCGGAGGCGCGGCTCGCCGGCCGCGCGCCGCGCGCCGCGCGCGCCGCGCTCTCGCTTCCGGCCGCCTGGGTGCTCGCCGAATGGCTGCGCGGCTGGCTCTTCAGCGGCTTTCCGTGGCTTTCGCTCGGCTACGCCGCGACCGACGATCCGCTCGCGGGCTTTGCGCCGGCGGGCGGCGTCTACGCCGTCTCGCTCGCGCTCGCGTGCGCCGCGGGCCTTCTCTGGTGCGTCGCGCGCGGCGAAGCGCGCCGCGTCGCGCTCGTCGCGCTCGCGCTGCTCCTTGCGGCCGGCTACGCGTTGCGCCTCGTCGAGTGGACGCGCCCCGCCGGCCCGCCGCTCGCGGTCGCGCTCCTTCAGGGCAACGTGCCGCAGGAGCTCAAGTTCAGCGAGTCGCGCTACGAGGCGATCCTCACCACCTACGCGCAACTCGCCGAGGAATCGCGCGCACGCCTGATCGTGTTTCCGGAAACCGCGGTGCCGCGCTTTCTCGACCGCGTCGATCCCGCGTACCTCGCGCGGCTTCGGGACGTCGCGCAGCGAAACGGCGGCGATCTGCTCCTCGGCGTGCCGACGCGCGCGGGCGCCGCCTACTTCAACAGCGTCGTCAGTCTCGGCGTCTCGCCCGCGCAGGTCTACCACAAGGTGCATCTCGTGCCCTTCGGCGAATTCGTGCCGCCGGGCTTTTCCTGGATCGTGCGCGTGCTCTCGATTCCGCTGTCCGACTTCGCGCGCGGCAGTCCGGCGCAGCCGCCGCTCGCGGTCGCCGGCGAGCGGATCGCGGTGACGATCTGCTACGAGGACGCCTTCGGCGCCGAGCTGCGCCGCAGGCTCCCCGAGGCGTCGCTGCTCGTCAACGTCTCGAACGTCGCCTGGTTCGGCGATTCGCTCGCACCGGCGCAGCACCTGCAGATCGCGCGCATGCGCGCGCTCGAGAGCGGGCGCTGGCATCTGACGGCGGCGAACACCGGCATCAGCGCCGCGATCGCGCCCGACGGCACGGTGCGCGCGACGATGCCGCAGTTTGCGCGCGGTCGCGTCGAAGCCGAGGTGCGCGGCCACGCGGGCGCGACGCCCTGGATGCGCGCAGGCGACGCGCCGGCGATCGCGCTCGCCGCGTTCCTCCTCGGCGCCTGCGCCGTGCGCGCGCGCACCGTTCGCTAAAATCGCGCGCGATGATCACCTTCCAGGGTCTGATCCTGCGGCTCTCGGAATACTGGGACCGGCACGGCTGCGCGCTGCTTCAGCCCTACGACATGGAGGTGGGTGCCGGCACCTTTCACACCGCGACGTTCCTGCGCGCGATCGGGCCGGAACCCTGGCGCGCCGCGTACGTGCAACCCTCGCGCCGGCCGAAGGACGGCCGCTACGGCGAGAACCCGAACCGCCTGCAGCACTACTACCAGTATCAGGTGGTGATGAAACCCTCGCCCGTCGAGCTTCAGGATCTCTATCTCGGCTCGCTCGTCGCGCTCGGCATCGACCCGCGCGAGCACGACATCCGCTTCGTCGAAGACGACTGGGAATCGCCGACGCTCGGCGCCTGGGGGCTCGGCTGGGAAGTGTGGCTGGACGGCATGGAGGTGACGCAATTCACCTACTTCCAGGAAGTGGGCGGACTCGCCTGCCGGCCGGTGCTCGGCGAGATCACCTACGGGCTCGAGCGGCTCGCGATGTACCTGCAGGGCAAGGAATCGGTGTTCGACCTCGTGTGGGTCCCCGGGCTCACCTACGGCGACGTCTACCGCCAGAACGAGGTCGAGCAGTCGCGTTACAACTTCGAGCTCGCGAACGCGGCGCTGCTTGCGCGCCACTTCGACGAGTACGAGTCCGAGGCGAAGCGTCTGGTCGCCGCGCAATGCGTGCTGCCCGCCTACGAGATGGTGATGCGCGCCTCGCACACGTTCAACCTGCTCGATGCGCGCGGCGCGATCTCGGTCACCGAGCGCGCCGCCTACATCGCCCGCGTGCGCGCGCTCGCGCGCGCGGTCGCCGAGGCCTATTACGCGTCGCGCGAGCGGCTCGGCTTTCCGATGCTCGCGCGCAAGGCGGGCTAGATGGCCGAGGCGCCGCTGCTCGTGGAACTCCTCACCGAGGAGCTGCCGCCGAAGGCGCTGCGCGCGATGGCCGAGCAGCTGCGCGAGGCGCTCGTCGCCGAGCTGCGCGCCGACGGCTTCGTCGCCGAGCCGGCCGAGGCGCGCGCGTTCGCGACGCCGCGGCGCCTGGCGGTGCTCGTCGCCGCGGTGCGCGCGATCGCGCCCGAGCAGACGGTCGAGCTGCGCGGTCCGGCGATCGGTGCGCCGGCGCAGGCGGTCGAGGGCTTTGCGCGCCGGCACGGCGTCGCGCCCGAGGCGCTCGTTCGCGTCGAGACCGACAAGGGCGCCGTCCACGCCGTGCGCCGGCGCGTCGCGGGCGCGGCGCTCGAGGCGGTGCTCGAGCGCAAGCTCGCGCGCGCGCTCGCGCAGCTTCCGGTGCCGAAGCGCATGCGCTGGGGCGAGGGCGAAGAGTCGTTCGTGCGTCCGGTGCACGGGCTGGTGATGCTGCACGGCGCGCGCGTCGTGCCGGGCCGGATCTTCGGCCTTGCGTCGTCGAACCGCACGCGCGGCCACCGCTTTCTCGGCGCGGCCGAGATCGCGCTCGCGAGCGCCGACGAATACGAGCGGCGGCTGCTCGAAGAAGGTCGCGTGATCGCCTCGTTCGACGCGCGCCGGCGCGAGATCGAGGCGCAGCTCGCCGCCGCCGCCGCGCGCCTCGGCGCAACCCTCGGCGACTGCGACGCGCTCGTCGAGGAGGTCGCCGCGCTCGTCGAATACCCGACGGTGTACGTCGGCGCGTTCGACCCCCGCTATCTGGAGGTGCCGGCCGAGTGCCTCGTGCTCACGATGCGCCAGCACCAGAAGTACTTTCCGCTTTTCGACGCCGCTGGAAAGCTCCTGCCGCGCTTTCTCATCGTCTCGAACATGCGCGTGCCCGATCCCCGCCACATCGTCGCCGGCAACGAGCGCGTCGTGCGCCCGCGGCTCGAGGACGCGCGTTTTTTCTTCGAGCAGGACCGCCGCGTGCGGCTCGAGGCGCGCGTGCCGCAGCTTGCGCGCGTCGTCTATCACCGCCGGCTCGGCACCCAGCTCGAGCGCGTCGAGCGGCTGCAGCTGCTGTCGGGCCACATCGCGCGCGCGCTCGGCGCCGACGTCGCGGCCGCCGAGCGGGCCGCCTGGCTCGCCAAGGCCGACCTGCTCACCGGGATGGTCGGCGAGTTCCCGGAACTGCAGGGCGTGATGGGCCGCTACTACGCGCGCCACGACGGCGAGCCCGAGGCGGTGTGCGAGGCGATCGGCGCGCAGTACCTGCCGCGGTTTCCGGCGCTCGCGCACGCGCGCGACCGGGTGAGCGCCTGCCTGTACCTCGCCGAGCGGCTCGACGCCCTCGTCGGGCTCTTCGGCATCGGCGAGGCGCCGACCGGGGAAAAGGACCCGTTCGGCCTGCGTCGCGCCGCCTTCGGCGTGATCAGCGTCTACGAGCTGCTCGGCGAGGCGCACGCGCTCGATCGGGCGCGCGCGCCCGACCTCGGCGCGCTGCTCGCGCACGCGGCCTCGCTCTTTCCGCCGGGCACGCTCGCGCCCGAGGCGCCGGCGGCGGTGCACGACTTCGTGTTCGAGCGCTACCGCCACCACCTCGCCGCGCGCCACGCGAAGGATTGCATCGACGCGGTGATCAGCCGCCGGCCGCCGCTCGACGAAGTGCTCGCGCGCGTGCGCGCGCTCGAGGCGTTCCGCGCCGACCCCGCGGCCGAGAGCCTCGCTGCGGCGAACAAGCGCATCCGCAACATCCTGCGCAAGTCGGCCGCCGCGTCCGGCGCGCTCGACGAGCGGCTGCTCGCCGAGCCCGCCGAGCGCGCGCTCTTCGAGGCGATGCGCCGCACCGAGCCGCAGGTCGCGCAGCGCAGCGCGCGGCGCGATTTTGCCGGCACGCTCGAGGCGCTCGCCGCGCTGCGCGCCCCGGTGGACGCGTTCTTCGACAGCGTGCGCGTGAACGCCGAGGACGCGGGCACGCGCGCGAATCGCCATGCGCTGCTTCGCCGGCTGGATGCGCTCCTCAACGAGGTCGCCGACATCTCCCGGCTCGCCGCATGAAACTGATCGTCCTCGACCGCGACGGCACGATCAACTTCGACAGCGACCAGTACATCAAGTCGCCGGCCGAGTGGCGGCCGATCCCCGGGAGCCCGGAGGCGATCGCCCGCCTGAACCACAGCGGCTGGCGCGTGGTGGTCGCGACCAACCAGTCGGGGCTGGCGCGCGGGCTGTTCGACATGGCGACCCTCAACGCGATCCACGCCGAGATGCACCGCGCGGTCGCGCAGGCAGGCGGGCGCATCGACGCGATCTTCTTCTGCCCGCACGCGGCCGACGCCGGCTGCGGCTGCCGCAAGCCGAAACCGGGAATGCTGCACGAGATCGCGCGCCGGCTGAACGTCGAGCTCGCCGGCGTGCCGGTGGCCGGCGATTCGCTGAAGGACCTGCAGGCGGCGGCCGCGGTCGGCGCACGCCCGATGCTCGTGCTCACCGGCAAGGGCGAGAAGACGCGCGCGGCGGGCGAACTGCCGCCCGGGACCGAGATCTATCCGGACCTCGCCGCGCTCGCCGCGCGGCTTGCGCCGTGACGGCGCTGCGCTCGGCGCTCTTCCTGCTCGCGCTGGCGCTCGTGACGCCGCCCTACGCGCTCTTTGCGCTCGCCTGCGCGCCGCTGCCCGCGCTTGCGCGCAACCGCGCGATCGCGTACTGGACCCGGATCGCGGTGACGCTCGCGCGCGTGCTGCTCGGCATCCGCTACCGCGTCGAGGGGGCCGAGCGCCTGCCCGATCGCCCGGCGGTGGTGCTCGCGAAACACCAGTCGGCCTACGAGACGCTCGCGTTCAACCAGATCTTTCCGCCGCAGGTGCACGTGGTCAAGCGCGAGCTGCTCTGGATCCCGTTTTTCGGCTGGGGGCTCGCGCTCATGAGCCCGATCGCGATCGACCGCGCGCGCGGCGTGCGCGCGCTGCGCCAGATCGCGCGCCGCGGCCGCGAGCGCCTCGCGCAGGGCTTCTGGGTCATCGTGTTCCCCGAGGGCACCCGCGTCGCCCCGGGCGAGCGGCGCCGCTACCGGCTGGGCGGGGCGTGGCTCGCGGTCGCTGCCGGCGCGCCGGTGGTGCCGGTCGCGCACAACGCCGGGCTCGTCTGGCCGCGCCGCGCGTTCCTGAAGCGCGCGGGCACGGTCACTTTCCGCATCGGCCGCCCGATTCCGACCGCCGGGCGCGATCCGGCGGAGGTGAACGCGGAAGCCGAGCGCTGGATCGAGGCGCAGCAACGCGAGCTTTGTCCGGCGCGGGGGTAGACTCGCGAGGAGCGGAGGACGCGATGAGGATCCTGCACACCATGCTGCGCGTCGGCGACCTCGAGCGCTCGGTGAAGTTCTACACCGAGGTGCTCGGCATGAAGCTGCTGCGCACGGTCGACCGGCCGGAACAGAAGTATTCGCTCGCCTTCGTCGGCTACGACGACGAAGACCGTTCGGCGGTGCTCGAGCTCACCTACAACTACGGCGTCAGCCGCTACGAGCTCGGCACTGCGTTCGGCCACATCGCGATCGAGGTGCCCGATGCCGCAGCGGCCTGCGCCGCGGTACGCGCCCGAGGCGGCAAGGTCACGCGCGAGGCCGGACCGGTGAAGGGCGGGACCACGGTCATCGCGTTCGTCGAAGACCCCGACGGCTACAAGATCGAGTTCATCGAGCGAAAGTAGCCGCAAGCCGCAGATAGTCGGCGGGCGACAGGTCCTCGGGGCGCGCGGCCGGATCGAACCCGAGCGCGGCCAGTTCCGTCGCCGGCAGGCCGAGCGCGTTGCGCAGCGTCTTCCTGCGCGCGCTGAAGGCACGCCGCAAGAGCGGCGCGAACGCCGCCGGCGGCGCCGGCGCACCGAGCGGCACGAGGCGCACGAACGCCGATTCGACCGCCGGCGGCGGCCGGAACGCCCCCCGCCCGACGGTGAAAAGGCGCGTCATCGCGAAGCGAACCTGCAGCGCGACCGAGAGCCGCCCGTACGACGGCGTTCCGGGCTCGGCGACCATGCGCTCGACCACCTCGCGCTGCAGCATGAAGTGGCAGTCGCGCACGCGCTCGCCCTGCGCCGCGACGCGGAAAAGGAACGCGGTGGAGATGTTGTACGGCAGGTTGCCGACGAGGCGCGCGCCGGCCGGGAGCCGCGCCAGATCGAATTCGAGCGCGTCGGCGCAGTGCAGCTCGAGCTGCGCCGGCGCGAACTCGCGCGCAAGCCGCGCGGCGAGGTCGCGGTCGATCTCGATCGCGACCAGGCGCGCGCCGCGCGCGGCGAGCCGCCGCGTAAGCGCGCCCTCGCCCGGCCCGATCTCGACGAGGAGCTCGCCCGCAGCCGGGGCGATCGCCTCGACGATGCGTTCGAGCACCGCCGGATCGTGCAGGAAATGCTGCCCGAAGCGCTTCCTCGGGCGGTGCCGCATCAGGGCTGCTCGAGCCGGATCTCGACCCAGGTGCGGTCGCGCAGCTGGCGCAGCCACTCCTGATACGCCTCCTCGGCCTTTCGCTCGCGCAGCGCAAGGCGCGCCTGCAGGCGCCGGCGCTCGGGCGTCAGACCCGCGGTGCGGCGTTCGAGCACCTGGATCAGGTGCCAGCCGAGCGGCGTCTTCACCGGCGCGCTCACCTCGCCCGGCGCGAGCGCGTCCATCGCGCGCTCGAACTCCGGCACGGTGTCGCCCGGAAACACCCAGTCGAGCGAGCCGCCGCGCGCCGCGGTCGCGTCCTCCGAGTGCTGGCGCGCGAGCTCCGCGAAGTCCGCGCCGCCGATCACGATGCGCTCGCGCAGGTCGGCCAGCTTGCGCCGCACCTCGGCTTCCGACACCGTCTCGCTCGCGCGCACGAGGATGTGCCGCACCCGCGTCTGCGTCACCTGCGGCTCGCCGCTCGCGCTGCGCGCATCGAGGAGCTTGAGCACGTGAAAGCCGGCCGGGCTGCGCAGCACGTCGCTCACCTCGCCCGGCTTCATGCGCGCGAGCGCCTCGACGAACAGCTCGGGCAGCCGATCGGCCGCCCGCCAGCCCATCGCCCCGCCCGAGAGGGCATCCGCCGCATCCGAGTAGCTCGCCGCAAGGCGCGCAAAATCGCCGCCGGCGAGCGCCTCGGCGCGCGCCCGCTCGGCCTTGGCGCGCGCCTCCGCGATCCGCTCGGGCGAGGCCTGCTCGGGCAGCCGCACCAGGATGTGCGCGAGGTTGTACTCGGCGGCGCCGCCTCCGGCGGCGCGGTCCTGCTCGAGAAAGAGGTCGACTTCGGTCTCGCTCACCTCGATGCGGTCGTCGACCTCGCGCTCGCGCAGCCGGGCGAGCAGCATCTGCACGCGGACCTCTTCGCGGAAGCGCTCGAACGCGACGCCGTCGCGCTCGAGCAGCCGCCGGAACTCGACGGGCGTCAGGCCGTTGTCCTGCGCGATGCGCTCGAGCGTGCGGTCGAGCTGCGCCTCGTCGATGCGGATGCCGCTTTCCTGCGCGAGCTGCAGCTGCGCTTTCTCGAGGATCAGGCGCTCGAGGACCTGACGCTCGAGCACCTCCCGCTCGGGCGGCGGCGTGCCCTGGCGGCGCAGCTGCCGCTCGGTCGCCTCGACGCGCTCGCGCAGCTCCGACCAGGTGACGACGTCGCGGTTCACCACCGCGACGATACGATCGAGGAGCACGACCGGCTGCGCGGGCGCCGGCCCGAGGGCGGCGAGCAGCGCGGCCGCGATCGCGCGCGCGCCGCGCATCGCTAGAACACCTGCTCGAACGGCAGGCGCGGCCGCGCGCTCGGCGGCACGAGCCACGGCTCGGCCGGGTTGGTGACCGCGTAGCCCGGCACCTGGCGTCGGAGGTAGGTGACCGTCTCGTCCGAGCCGATCTGGCCGAGGCCGTTCAGCTCGAGCTGGAAGAGGAGCGTGGTGTTGGTGATCTGCGTCGTCGCCTGCACGCGCGAGAACACCGCGCGAAACACCCAGCAGCCGCCGTTGTACTCGAGCCCGCCCAGGCCGTCCACGAGCCGCTTGTCGCGGAACGAGTAGTTCGCGCGGCCGATCGCGTACCAGCCCGGGTGCACCGGCCACTGCCCCGAGACGTCGATCTGCCGCAGGAGCGCGCGGTTGAAGCGGTAGGTGGCGTTCAGCACCTTGGCGATCTCGGGCGAGTAGCGCACGGACACCCCGTAGCGCTCGGCGCGCGCCTCGCGCGGCGAGTACTGGAGCGTCGCGTCGAAGAGCCAGTCGCGCAGCAGCCGGGCGCCGACCGAGGCGAGCAGATCCGAGGAATCGACGCTGCGCAGCGGCGCAGCCGCGGTGAGCCCGACGCGCTCGTTCTTGAAGTACCAGCGCTGCCCGAG
The DNA here is from genome assembly GCA_026416295.1 of Burkholderiales bacterium. Classification (GTDB taxonomy): domain Bacteria; phylum Pseudomonadota; class Gammaproteobacteria; order Burkholderiales; family SG8-39; genus RBG-16-66-20. Next base: position 35,159 of record JAOAFL010000080.1, read on the forward strand.
CGTCGCGCGGGCGAGTTCCGTGCCGCGCGCATCGAGCAGGCGCGAGGTCGCCGCGAGCGTCACCTGGTTCGCGTCGCCGAACCGGTCGCCGCCGACGAAACGGTTCTCGGCGAACAGGCTCGCGTAGTTGAGGTCGGCGAGCGCGGTGTCAAAGAGCGGCAGCTGGTCCTGCGCCCGGTAGGGCACGTACACGTAGAACAGCCGCGGCTCGAGCGTCTGCGTGAGCGCCTGGCCGGCGAAGCGCGCCTCGCGCTCGAAGACGAGCCCGCCGTCGACCGACAGCCACGGGACGCTGAGCGAGGGGCTGTCGGGCTGCCCCGGCGCGGCGCGCGACAGGCTGTAGCGCACGACGCGCAGGCCGAGCTTCGGCGTGAGGAAATAGCCGGGCGCGAGCAGCGGCAGCGCGACCGTCGGGTTCATTGCGAGGCGCGTTCCCTCCACGAGCGTGCGGTGCGCGAACCGCACGTATTCGCCCGGCAGCGCGAGGTCGAACAGCCCGCCGAGGTCGTTGCGCACCGCGTTCACCACGACCTGCGGCAGCCGGTCGTAGGGCTCGACGATCGGCGCGAGCGGGTCCTGCAGCGTCTGGAAGCGCTGCACGCGCACCTGCAGGCCGAGCGGCACCTCGCCGATCGCGGTCGCGTAGTTGAACAGGCCTTCGCGCTGGAGGTTCACGACCGAGATGTTGCGCACCTGCGAGCGCAGGTCGGCGAAATAGCGAGGATCGGAGACCTTGTTGAGGTCCAGGCGCAGGTTCATGTTGTCGCGCAGCCGCTGCTCGTGCAAAAGCGACAGCCCGCTGCGCGGCCGCTGCAGCTCGCGGTCGTTGAAGAGATACTCGTGGCGCAGCTCGCCGGCGTACGTCCGGCCGAGGTAGCGGAAATGGGACTTGAGCTGCTCGCCGCGCTTGCTCATGTAGACGGGCGAAAGCGTCAGGTCGTATTCCGGCGCGAGGTTCCAGTAGTACGAGACGCCGAGTTCCAGCCCCCGGCGCGTCGACTGCGCGTAGTAGGGGGCGAGAAAGCCGCTCTTTCGCCGCTTCTCCAGCGGAAACGTCGCGTACGGAAGCGCGAGCAGCGTGGTGCCGAGGAATTCGAGGCGCCCGCCGCGCACCCGCCCTTCCTCGGCCTCGTAATCGAGCTCGAGCTCGTTCGCCTCGATGCGCCAGTCCTCGCGTCCGGGTTCGCAGCTCGTGTAGGAACCGCGCGCGAGGCGCAGCCGGTCGCGGCCGAGGAATTCCAGCCGCTCGGCGCGGCCGCGCACCGTCTGCTCGCGATTGAGCACGAACCCCGGTTCCTCGAACTCGCCGGTGTCGGTCTGCGTGTCGTAGCGCAGCCGCGGCCCGAAGAAGCGGTCGGCGCCGCGTTCGAGGCGCACGCCGCCCTCGGCTTCGATCCTGCCGAGCTCGCGCTGGTAGCGCAGCCGCTCGCCGAACACGGTGACGTCGTCGCGGCGCACCTCGGCCGCGCCGCGCGCGCTCAGCTCGACGTCGGCGACGCCCTCGATCTGCTCGGCCTCGATCGTGGTCGGCCCCGGCGCGCGCGGCGCGAGCGCCTGTGCGGCGGCTGCGCGCGCCCCGAGCGCAAGGACGAGCAACGCGGCGAGCCGAGCCGCACGAGACCGCATGGCGCCGATCGAACCGGGAGAAAAGCCGAGGCGAAAAGTGGCACAATTCGGCGCGTTCCGCAATGGATTCGAGGCTCGCCGCGCTGGAGCGCTGGCTTGCGGCGCGGTATCGCGGCGCGCCGTTCTCGCTCGCGCCCGCCTCCGCCGACGCGAGCTTCCGACGCTATTTTCGCGTGCGCCTCGCCGACGGCACGAGCGCGATCGCGATGGACGCGCCGCCCGAGCGCGAGGACTGCGCGCCGTTCGTGCGCGTCGCGCGGCTGCTGCGCGAGGCGGGCCTGAACGCTCCCGAGGTGCTCGCCGCGGACCTCGCGCGAGGGTTCCTGCTGCTCACCGATCTCGGCGCGCTCACGTATCTTGCCGCGTTCGCGCAGCGCGACCCGGACCCCCTCATGCGCGATGCGATCGCGGCGCTCGTGCGCTGGCAGCGCGCAACCCGCCCCGGCACGCTCGCGACCTGCGACGAGGCGCTCCTTCGCCGCGAAATGGCGCTCTTTCCCGAATGGTATTGCGCGCGTCACCGCGGCCGCCCGCTCACCGCGGCGCAGGAAGCGGCGTTCGAGGAGGTCGTGCGGCTGCTCGTCGCCTCCGCGCTCGCGCAGCCGCGCGTCTACGTGCACCGCGACTACATGCCGCGAAACCTCATGGTCGCCGATCCGAACCCCGGCGTGCTCGACTTTCAGGACGCGGTCGAGGGGCCGATCACCTACGACCTCGTCTCGCTCGTGCGCGACGCGTTCGTGAGCTGGGAGGAGGAACGGGTGCTCGACTGGGCGGTGCGCTACTGGGAGCGCGCGCGCGCCGCCGGCCTTCCGGTCGAGCGCGATTTCGGCGAGTTCTGGCGCGCCTTCGAGTGGATGGGGCTGCAGCGGCACCTGAAGGTGCTCGGCATTTTCGCGCGCCTGTACTACCGCGACGGCAAGCCGGGCTACCTCGAGGACACGCCGCGGTTTCTCGCCTATGCGCGCGCGGTCGCGCGCCGCTACGCGGCGCTTTCGCCGCTTGCGCGCTTGATCGACGAGATCGAGCGATGAAGGCGATGGTGCTTGCGGCCGGCCGCGGCGAGCGCCTTCGGCCGCTCACCGACCGCGTGCCGAAGCCGATGCTGGAAGCGGGCGGAAAGCCGCTTCTCGCCTGGCACCTCGAGCGGCTCGCCGCCGCCGGCTTTCGCGAAGTGGTCGTCAACGTCGCGCACCTCGCCGAGCGCATCGTCGAGCGTTTCGGCTCGGGCGGGGGCTACGGCGTCGCGATCGCCTGGTCGCGCGAGCCCGAGCCGCTCGAGACCGCGGGCGCGATCGCGTTCGCGCGCGCGCTGCTCGGCGAGGCGCCTTTCGCGCTCGTCAACGCCGACGTCTACGCCGAGTACGACTACGCGCGGCTTCGCCGCGTCGCGCTCGGCGAAGATCTCGCGCACCTCGTGCTCGTCGCCAACCCCCCGCACCATCCGCAGGGCGACTTCTCGCTCGCCGCGGGCCGGCTCGGGCTCGCCGCCGCGCCGCGCTACACTTACGCCGGCATCGCCGTGCTCGCGCCGCGCCTGGTCGACGGCATCGCCGCCGGCGCGCGCGCGCCGCTTGCGCCGCTGCTTCGCGCGGCCGCGGCGCGCGGCGCGGCGAGCGGCGAGATCCACGAAGGATTCTGGTGCGACGCGGGAACGCCCGAGCGCCTGGCCGCGCTCGACGCCCGTCTGCGAGAAAGGAGCGCATGATCGCGCAGGACTTTCCGGTTGCGGTGTACGGTGCGCGCCGCGCGCGGCTCGCCGCCGCGATCGGCGACGGCGTCGCGGTGATCCCGACCGCGCCCGAGCGCATGCGCAACCGCGACACGCACTATCCGTACCGGCACGACAGCCACTTCTATTACCTCACCGGATTTCCGGAGCCGCAGGCCGCGCTCGTCGTCGTCGGCGGCGAACAGCCGAGGAGCCTGCTCTTTTGCCGGCCGCGCGACGAGGAGCGCGAGCTTTGGGACGGGGCGCGCTACGGGCCCGAGCGTGCGCGCGAGCGCTTCGGCGTGGACGAGGCGCACCCGATCGCGGCGCTCGACGAAAAGATGCCCGAGCTGCTCGCCGACCGGCCGGCGCTCCATACGCCGCTCGGCGCGGACCCCGACTGGGACGCGCGCGTGATGCGCTGGCTGAACACGGTGCGCGCGCGCGTGCGCGCGGGCGTCTGCGCCCCCGAGCGGGTGCACGACGTGCGCGCGTTCCTCGACGAGATGCGGCTGGTGAAGGACGCGCATGAGCTCGCGCTCATGCGCCGCGCCGCCGAGATCAGCGCCGGCGCGCACCGGCGCGCGATGGCCTTCGTGCGACCCGGCCGCTGGGAATACGAGGTGGAGGCCGAGCTGCTGCACGAGTTCCGCCGCCACGGGGCGCGCTCGCCCGCCTATTCGCCGATCGTCGCCGGCGGCGCGAACGCCTGCGTGCTGCACTACGTCGCGAACGACGCGCCGCTGCGCGAGGGCACGCTGCTGCTCGTCGACGCCGGCTGCGAGTTCGAGGGCTACGCCGCCGACATCACGCGCACTTTCCCCGTCGGGCGCGCCTTCAGCGCCGAGCAGCGCGCGATCTACGAACTCGTGCTCGCCGCGCAGGCGGCCGCGCTCGCCCGGGTGCGCGCGGGCGCGTCCTGGATCGAGCCGCACGAGGCGGCGGTGCGCGTGCTCGCGCAAGGGTTGCTCGACCTCGGGCTCCTTTCCGGCAGCCTCGAGGAGGTGCTGGAAAAGGAGACCTACAAGCGGTTCTACATGCACCGCACCGGCCACTGGCTCGGCATGGACGTGCACGACGCCGGCGACTACGGCCGCGCCGGTCGCTGGCGCACGCTCGAAGCCGGCATGGTGCACACGGTGGAGCCGGGCCTGTACCTTCGCGCCTCGCCCGAGCTGCCCAGCCGCTGGCACGGCATCGGCGTGCGGATCGAGGACGATGTCGTCGTCACCGCCGACGGCTGCGAGGTGCTCACGGCGGCGGCGCCGAAGTCGATCGCCGACATCGAGGCGATCCGCCGTGACGCGTACTGAGATCGCCGTCCGCGGCGCAGGTCCCGTCGGCTGCGCCTTCGCGCTCGCGGTCGCGCGCGCCGGCCGCGCGGTGCTGCTCTGCGCACCGGCGGCGCCGCGACCGCCGGCGCCGTGGCGGCCGATCGCGCTCTCCTACGCGAGCCGCCTGATCCTCGAGCGCCTGGACGCCTGGGCGCCGCTTCGCGCGACCCCGATCCGCACCGTGCACGTGTCGCAGGCGCGCGGCTTCGGCCGCACGCGTCTTGAGGCGGCCGACGCCGGCGTGCCGGCGCTCGGCTACGTCGTCGACTACGCGGCGCTTTCGGCCGCGCTCGAAAACCTCGCGCGCGCGCGCGGCATCCCGATCGTGTCCGAGGCACCGCGCGCGGCGCTCGTCGTGCACGCCGAAGGGTTCGCCGCCGACGCCGAGGAGAAAGCCTACGGACAGGAAGCGGTGCTTGCGCGCCTCGCCTGCCGGCCGGCGGCCGCGCACACCGCGTTCGAGCGGTTCACGTCCGAGGGACCGCTCGCGCTGCTGCCCGCCGACGGCTCCTACGCCCTCGTCTGGGCGATGCGGCCGGCGCGCGCCGAGGCGCTCGCCGGCGCCGCGCCGCAGGCATTCCTCGCCGCGCTGCAAACGGCGGTCGGCGCCCGCGCCGGACGCTTCGTCGACGTTTCCGAGTGCAGCCGCGTGCCGCTCGCGCTTCGCGTGCGCGCCTCGCGCATCGGCGTGCGCGAAGCGTTCATCGGCAACAGCGCGCAGACGCTGCACCCGGTCGCCGGCCAGGGGCTGAACCTCGGGCTGCGCGACGCATGGACGCTCGCGCGCCTTGTCGCCGAGGCCGACGACCCGGGCGATGCGCGGCTCCTTGCGCGCTTTGCTGCCGCGCGCGCGTTCGATGCGCGCGCGACGATCGGCGCGACCGATTTTCTCGCCGGCGCGTTTCTCGCCGACGATGCGGCGAGCCGCGCCGCGCGCGGCGCGGCGCTCGTCGCGCTCGATGCGTGCGCGCCGGCGCGGCGGTTCTTTGCGCGCCGCATGATCTTCGGCGCCTACGCCCTGCCCTGATTTTCGCGCGCGCGCGGCGATGCCCTCGCGCGCGAAAAGGCATAGAATGGCGCTTCTTCGCGCACGCGATTTTTCCGCGCACCCAGGTTCGATGCAGCTCGGCGTTCACGCTCTGGCGGGCCGTCTGTTCGCCGCGCCGATGGCCGGCGTGTCCGATCTGCCGTTCCGGCGGATCGCGCGCCGCTACGGCGCGGCGCTCGCCACCACCGAAATGGTGTCGGCGCGGCCCGAGCTGCGCGCGACGCGCAAGTCGCGCCTGCGCCGCGCGCACGAAGGCGAACCGCGCCCGGTGTCGGTGCAGATCGTGGGCGCCGATCCGGCGACGATGGCCGACGCCGCGCGCATGAACGTCGACGAGGGCGCCGATCTCATCGACATCAACATGGGCTGCCCGGCGAAGAAGGTCTGCAACGTCGCCGCCGGCTCGGCGCTGCTTGCCGACGAGCCGCTCGTCGCCCGCATCCTCGCCGCGGTGGTCGCGGCGGTCCCGGTGCCGGTGACGCTGAAGATCCGCACCGGCCCCTCGCCCGAGCGGCGCAACGCGGTGCGCATCGCGCGCATCGCCGAGGAGGCCGGCGTGCGGATGCTCGTCGTGCACGGCCGCACGCGCGCCTGCGGCTTTCGCGGCGCCGCCGAATACGACACGATCGCCGCGGTGAAAGGCGCGGTGCGCATCCCGGTGATCGCGAACGGCGACATCGACAGCGCGGACAAAGCGCGCGCCGTGCTCGCGCACACCGGCGCCGACGGTCTCATGATCGGCCGCGCCGCCTGCGGCCGGCCGTGGATCTTTCGCGAGATCGCGCAGGCGCTCGACGCCGGCGAGGCGCCGGCGCCGCCGACGCTTGCGGAGATGCGCGCGGTGGTGTGCGAGCACCTCGAAGGGCTTTACGCGCTCTACGGCGAGGCGGCCGGGGTGCGCATCGCGCGCAAGCACATCGGCTGGTACGTGCGCGAGCTGCCGGGGGGCGAGGCGCTGCGACGGCTCGCCTGCGCGAGCGAGTCGGCGCGCGCGCAGCTCGCCGCGGTGCGGCGCTACTTCGACGCGCTGGAACAAGGGGAGGATCGGGCATGGAGGCAGGCCGCATGAACCGCAGCACCGAACTGGCCGAGGCGGTGCGGCGTTCGGTCGAGCGCTACTTCAAGGACATGGACGGCGAAAAGCCGACCGCGATCTACGACATGGTGCTGCGCAACGTCGAGAAACCGCTGATCGAGACGGTGCTGCTCAAGACCGCCGGCAACCGCTCGCAGGCGGCGGCGATGCTCGGCATCGACCGCAACACGCTGCGCAAGAAGATCCAGCGGCTGCGGATCAAGGCGTGAGAATCGCGCGCGCGCTCATCAGCGTCTCGGACAAGGCGGGCATCGCGACGTTCGCGCGCGCGCTCGCCGAGCTCGGCATCGAAATCCTTTCGACCGGCGGCACCGCGCGGCTGCTCGAAAAGGAGGGCGTGCCGGCGACCGAGGTGTCGGCCTGGACCGGTTTTCCGGAAATGCTGGAGGGCCGGGTGAAGACCCTGCACCCGAGGATCCACGCGGGGCTCCTTGCGCGGCGCGATTCGCGCGAGCACATGGCGGAACTCGCGCGCGCAGGCATCGCGCCGATCGATCTCCTGGTGGTGAACCTCTATCCGTTCGAAGCGACCGTCGCCGACCCCGACTGCAGCCTCGCGCAGGCGATCGAGAACATCGACGTCGGCGGCCCGGCGATGCTGCGCGCGGCGGCGAAGAACCACGCCGGGGTGGCGGTCGTGACCGACCCGGCCGACTACGACGCGGTGCTCGCCGAGATCCGCGCGACCGGCGGCGTGTCGGAAAGGACTCGGCGCGCGCTCGCGACGAAGGCGTTCGCGCACACCGCCGCCTACGACGGCGCGATCGCGAACTTCCTTTCCTCGCTCGACGAGGAAGGCCGGCGCCGCGCGTTTCCCGACGTGCTGACGCTGCAGTTCTTCAAGCGCCAGGAGCTGCGCTACGGCGAGAACCCCCATCAGGCGGCGGCGCTGTACCGCGACGCGCGCCCGGTCGCGGGCGCGATCGCCGGCTTTACGCTCCTTCAGGGCAAGGCGCTTTCCTACAACAACCTCGCCGACGCGGACGCCGCGTGGGAATGCGCAAAAAGCTTCGCCGCGCCGGCGTGCGTGATCGTCAAGCACGCCAATCCCTGCGGCGCGGCGACCGGAGAGTCGCTCGCGGTCGCCTACCGCAAGGCGTTCGCGACCGACCCGGTGTCGGCCTTCGGCGGCATCCTCGCCTTCAACCGCGCGCTCGACCGCGCGACCGCCGAGGAGGTCGGCCGTCAGTTCGCCGAGGTGATCGTCGCGCCGCGCGTCGAGCCGGCGGCGCGCGAGGCGCTCGCCGCGCGTCAGAACGTGCGCGTGCTCGAGGTGCCGCTCGCGCACGAGGCGCAGGCGCACGACTACAAGCGCATCGGCGGCGGTCTGCTCGTGCAGACGACCGATGCGCGCACCGCGGCGCGCGCCGAGATGAAGGTGGTGACCCGGCGCGCGCCGACCGAAGCGCAGTGGGACGATCTGCTTTTCGCGTGGACCGTGGCGAAGTTCGTGAAGTCGAACGCGATCGTCTTTTGCCGCGACGGCGCGACGCTCGGCATCGGCGCAGGCCAGATGAGCCGCGTCGACAGCGTGCGCATCGCCGCGCTCAAGGCCGCCGGCGCGAAGCTCGCGCTCGCCGGATCGGTCGTCGCCTCCGACGCCTTCTTTCCCTTCCGCGACGGGCTGGAGGCGGTCGCCGACGCGGGCGCCGCGGCGGTCATCCAGCCGGGCGGCAGCGTGCGCGACGCCGAGGTGATCGCCGCGGCCGACGAACGCGGTCTGGCGATGGTGTTCACCGGCGTGCGCCACTTCCGGCACTGACGGCATGAAGCTGCTCGTCATCGGCTCGGGCGGGCGCGAGCACGCGCTCGCCTGGAAGCTCGCGCAGAGCCCGCGCGTTCAGAAAGTGTTCGTCGCGCCGGGCAACGGCGGCACCGCGCGCGAACCGGGGCTCGAGAACGTCGCGCTCGAGGACATCGCCGACCTCGTCGCGTTCGCGCGCCGCGAGCGCGTCGCGCTCACCGTGGTCGGGCCGGAGGCGCCGCTCGCTGCCGGCGTCGCGGACGCGTTCCAGGCCGCGGGCCTGCGGATCTTCGGCCCGCGGCGCGCGGCGGCGCAGCTCGAGGCCTCGAAGGAATTCGCCAAGCGCTTCATGGCGCGTCACGGCATTCCGACCGCGCGCTACGCCGCGTTCGACGAGCCGCGCGCGGCGCACGCCTACGTCGAGCGCCACGGCGCCCCGATCGTCGTCAAGGCCGACGGCCTGGCCGCCGGCAAGGGCGTGGTGGTGGCGCAGACCGCGGCGCAGGCGCACGCGGCGATCGAGGCGATGATGGAGCGCGCCGCGCTCGGCGAGGCAGGCCGCCGCGTCGTCCTCGAGGAGTACCTCGAGGGCGAGGAAGCGAGCTTCATCGTCGTCACCGACGGCGCGGTCGCGCTGCCGCTCGCGACGAGCCAGGACCACAAGCGGCTCGGCGACGGCGATACCGGTCCGAACACCGGCGGCATGGGGGCGTATTCGCCCGCGCCGATGGTGACGCCGCAGCTGCATGCGCGCGTGATGCGCGAGATCGTCGCGCCGACGATCGCCGGCATGGCGGCCGACGGCACCCCCTACGTCGGCTTTCTCTACGCCGGCCTCATGATCGACCGCGCCGGCAATCCGAAGACGCTCGAATTCAACTGCCGGCTGGGCGATCCGGAAACGCAGCCGATCCTCATGCGGCTGCGCTCGGACCTGCTCGAGCTGATCGAGCGCGCGCTCGAGGGCAGACTCGAGGCCGCGCGGCTCGAGTGGGACCGGCGCGCCGCGCTCGGCGTGGTGCTCGCCGCCGCCGGCTACCCGGGCGCGCCGCGCAAGGGCGACCCGATCGAGGGGCTACCGCCGCAGGCGGAGGATTGCCGGGTGTTTCACGCCGGCACCGCGCTCGTCGACGGGCGGCTCCTCACCGCGGGCGGGCGCGTGCTGTGCGTCACCGCGCTCGGCGATTCGCTGCGCATCGCGCGCGCGCGCGCCTACGAGACGGTCGAGCGCATCCGCTTTGCCGGCATGCAGTACCGGCGCGACATCGGCCAGCGCGCGCTTCGCGAGCCGCCCGCGGCGCAATGACGACGGCGCTCGATTTTTCCGCGGTCCGCGAGCACTTCGCCGCGTTCGCCGAGCGCCTTGCGCGCGCGCTCGAGGCGCTCGACGGCGCTCGCTTTCGCGCCGACGCGTGGCAGCGCGCCGAAGGCGGCGGCGGCCTGACGCGCGTGCTGGAAGGCGGGACGCTTTTCGAGCGCGCCGGGGTCGCGTTCTCGCACGTCTTCGGCGCGTCGCTGCCGCCCTCGGCGAGCGCTGCGCGGCCGCAGCTCGCCGGCCGCGCGTTCGAGGCGGCCGGCGTCTCGGTGGTGCTGCATCCGCGCAACCCCTACTGCCCGACCGCGCACATGAACGTGCGGCTTTTCGTCGCGACGAAACCCGACGAGCCGCCGCTCTGGTGGTTCGGCGGCGGCATGGACCTCACGCCGTACTACGGATTCGAGGAGGACGCGCGGCACTTTCACGCGACCTGCCGGCGCGCGCTCGAGCCGTTCGGCGCAGATCTCTATCCCCGCTTCAAGCGCTGGTGCGACGAGTACTTCTTCCTCAAGCATCGGGGCGAGGCGCGCGGCGTGGGCGGCATCTTCTTCGACGACCTCGCCGAGCCGGATTTTGCGACCGCGTTCGCGCTCGTTCGCTCGGTCGCCGACCATTTCCTCGCCGCCTACGCCCCGATCGTCGAGCGCCGGCGCGCGATGCCCTTCGGCGAGCGCGAGCGCGCGTTCCAGCTCCTTCGCCGCGGCCGCTACGTCGAGTTCAACCTGGTGCAGGACCGCGGCACCCTGTTCGGCCTGCAATCGGGCGGGCGCACGGAGTCGATCCTGATGTCGATGCCGCCGGTCGCCGCCTGGCGCTACGACTGGACGCCGGAGCCCGGCTCGCCCGAGGACCGGCTCGCAAAAGAGTTCCTGCGCCCGCGCGACTGGCTGTAGCGCCCGGCCTTCAGGGCAGCTCGGCGCCCAGCCGATGGTGCCGCTCGGCCTCCTCGGTGCGCCCTTCGCGGTCGGCGAGGCGCGCAAGCGCCAAGTGCGCCGCGCGCGAGCTTTCGAACGCGAGGCTCGCCTCGAGGTAGTCGCGCGCCTTGCCCCAGAGCCCCGCCTGCTGGCACAGGCGCCCGAGCGCAAGCAGGAGCTTCGGCTCGCGCGGCCGCGCCGCGAGCCAGCGCTCGGCGCGTTCGATCCGCAGGCGCGCCTCGCGCTCCAGTTCCTCGCGCGTCGCCGCCGGCAGCTCCGCGTACTGCTCAAGGAGCGCCTCGCTCCAGTCGGCCGCAAGGCTCGCCTCGATCGCCTCGCGCGCGAGCGCCGCATCGCCCGCGGCGGTCGCAAGCCGCGCGAGCGCCGCGGCGAGCCGCGGGTGGACCCGTTCCTCGGACGGAATGCGTTTCCAGCGCGCGGCGAGCGCCGCGCGATCGCCGCCGGCGCGTTCAAGGAGCGCGATGTGCGCCTGCACGCGGTGTTCCTCGGCGATCGCCGGCGCGATCGCGGCGCGCTTGCCGAGCAGCGCCGCAAGCCGCAGCACTTCCTCCCAGTTCTGCAACCCCCGCTCGGCGCGCAGCAGCATCCTCGCGGCCGCGATCGAGCGCGGTCCCGCGCCCGTGAGGCTTTTCAGCGCGTCGCGCGCGGCGGCGAAATCGCGCTCGTCGAGCGCGAACTCCGCCCGCGACAGCAGCGTCGCGGTGGCGAGCGTCTGGCCGGCGCCCGCGGCGCGCGCAAGCCATGCCTCGCGCCGCGCGCGGTCGCGAAGCTCGTGCGCCGCGCGCGCGGCGACGAGCGCCGCGACGCCCGGCGCGACGCCCGCGTCCCACGCGGCGGCCGCCTCGCGCTCGGCGCGCGCATAGCGGCCCTCGAAGTAGGCCTGCAGCGCCGCCGCGAGCGCCTGCTGCGCGCGCTCCTTGCGGCGCCGCTCGCGCCAGGCGCGCACCTCGACCGGCAGCGCGAGCATGTGCCGCACGAGCCGCACCGCGGCGTAAAAGAGCGCGAACGCACAGACGAGCGCCAGCGCGACGAGCGCGAGCGACGCCTCGACGCGCCAGGGCGGCAGCACCAGCACGACGACCGCGTCGCGCGCGCGGCCGTACACCGCGAGCGCCACCGCCGCCGCGAACGCCGCGATCAGCCACAGCAGTCCGCGCATCGCGCGCCGTCAGCCGCGCTCGCGCCGCGTCTTGAGGGCGCGCAGCGCATCGAGGCTCTCGCCGAGCGAGGGCGGCTCGAACGCGACGCTCGCCGCGGCGAGCGACTTCAGCTGCGCGAGCGCCGCCTGCGCGGATTTCGCGCGCACGTCGAAATAGCGTTCGATCCAGGTCTGCGCCGCGCGCAGGTCCTCGCGGTAACCGGCCTCGTTGCGCGACAGCAGCGCGACGCGCGCGCTGAGCAGCCGCAGTTTCAGGTTTTCGCGCAGGAAGTACGCCTCGCGCGGCGGCACAAGCGGAGGCTCTTCGCCCTCGATGCGCCGCACCACCACCAGGCTCTTCAGCTCGCGCCAGACCTCGGCCCCGAACCGCGCGAGCGCCCCCTCGCCGGCGGGCGGCTCGGCGCCGCGCGGCTCGCGCGCGGCGCGCTCCTCGTACGCAAGCGGCAGGCCGTCGACCGCCGCGACGAGGCCGTCCAGACGGAGGCTGAGGCCGGCGACGTCGAGGGCGGGCAGCGCGCGCAGCCGCTCGATGTCGCGCGCGAGCGCCCGGCGCAGCGCGAGGAACTGCGGTCGGTCGGCGCGCGCAAGGCGCGCCTCGGCGAGCTGCAACGCGAGGAGCGCCGCACGCACGTTGCCCGCGAGCTGCAGCTGCTGCTGCGCGATCGCGAGCACCTGTTCGATCTCGGCGAGCTGCCACTCGTCGCGGTTGCGCGCAAGCTCCTGATAGAGCGCTTCGAGCGCCGCCTGCTGGCTCTGCGAATCGGCGACGCGCGCTTCGAGCGCACCGAGCTGCGCCTGCAGCGCGCGGAGCGCGTCTTCGGCGCGCCGCGCCTGCGCCCGCGCCTCGCGCGCCTCCGTCTCCAGCTCGCGCAGGCGCCGCGCCGTCTCCTCCTGCATCGACTGCAGCCGCCCGCGGGTGTCGAGCCAGAGCGCCGCCGCGAGCGCCGCGAACGCGGCGAGCGCCGCCGCGGCGAGCCAGCGCCGGCGCGCGGCCTCGGGTGCGCCGCGCTCGGGGTCGGGGGACGTGTCGTTCATCGCGCTTCGGGCGGCCGTTGCGCGAAGTATGCCATCAGCGTCGCGCACACCTCCTCGTCGCCGGGGCCGGCGACGATCGTCCGCGCGAAGCCGCGCGCCGCCGCCGCGCGGGCAACGCGCGAGTGCGGCACGAACAGGGGCGTTGCGCGCGCGGCGCGCAACCCGGCTTCGCCGAGGAACGCGCAGAGGTTTTCCAGCGCCTCGGCGGAATTCGCCGTCACCGCGTCCACCTCGCCGCGCGTGAAGCGGACAAGAAGCGCCGCGCTGTCGAGCTGCGGCCGGGCGCGCCGGTAGCACTCGGCGTATTCGACCCGCGCGCCGCGCGCTTCGAGCTGTTCGCGCAGCGTCTCGCGGCCGCCCTCGCCGCGAAAGACGACGATGCGCGCGCCGCGCACGTCGGCGAGCTCCGGTCGCGCAAGCAGCGCCTCGCTGTCGGCGAGCCCGGGCGCCGGAACGATCGCACCGCCGACCCCCCGCTCGGCGAGCGCGCGCGCGGTGCCCGCGCCCACCGCGGCGACGCGCAGCCGCGCGGGCCAGGGGCGCGCGAGCGCCGCGAGCCCCCGCTCGACCGCGTTGCGGCTGACGAAGATCGCAAGATCGAAACCTTCGAGGCGCGAAAGCACCGCGCCGAGCGCCGCCGGATCCGAGGGCGGCAGAATCTCGATCGTCGGAAAGACGATCGCTTCGCCGCCCGCCGCGCGGATGCGCCGCGCGAGCCCTTCGGCCTGCGCGGCGGGCCGCGTGACGAGGACGCGCCGCCCGGCGAGCGGCCCGCTCATCGGCGAAGCATCGCGAGGATGCCGTCTGCGCCGCCCCGCCGAAGCAGACGCGCGGCCTCGGCCCCGAGCGCTTCCGGCTCGGCCGCCGCCCCTTCGCACTCGGCGCGGGCGATGCGCGCGCCGTCGGGCGAGGCGACGAGCGCCCGGAGCGCGAGCCGCTCGCCGCGCGCCTCGGCCCAGGCCGCGAGCGGCAGCGCGCAGTTTCCGCCGAGCGCGCGGCTCACCTCGCGTTCGGCGCGCACGCAGGCCGCTGCGACCGGATCCTCGATCGCGGCGGCGAGGCGCCGCACGTCCTCGCGGGCGGCGAGACATTCGATGCCGAGCGCCGCCTGGCCGGGCGCAGGCAGGCTCTCCTGCGGCGAGAGATGGCTTCGGATGCGATCGGCAAGGCCCAGGCGCTTCAGGCCCGCGGCGGCGAGCACCGCCGCGTCGCACTCGCCGCGCTCGAGTTTCGCAAGGCGCGTCTCGACGTTGCCGCGCAGCGGCACGACCGCGAGCCGCGGGTGCGCCGCGCGGATCTGCGCTGCGCGCCGAAGGCTCGAGGTCCCGACGCGCGCCCCCGGCGGCATCTCGGCGAGCGCGCGGTAGCGCGCCGAACAGAACGCGTCGCGCGGGTCGTCGCGCTCGGCGATCGCCGCGAGCACGAACCCCCCCGGCAGCTCGGCCGGCACGTCCTTCATCGAGTGCACCGCGAGATCGGCGCGTCCGTCGGCGAGCGCGGCCTCGAGCTCTTTCACGAACAGCCCCTTGCCGCCCGCGCTCGCGAGCGAGGCGGCGAGCAGCTCGTCGCCGCGCGTGGAAAGCGGCAGCAGCGCCACCGCGAGCCCCGGGTGCGCGGCCTCGAGCCGCGCGCGCACGCGCTCGGCCTGCCAGAGCGCGAGCGGGCTCCTGCGCGTCGCGACGACGAGGCGGCGTGCGCCCTCAGCCACGGCGCGCCTCGCCGAGCGCCTCGCGCACCGCGGCCCACTGGCGCCGGCTGACCGGCAGCCGCTCGGGCACGCCCTCGAGCACCACCTCCCAGTGCGCTTCGGCGCTTTGCTCGCCGCCGGCGCGCTCGAAGCCGCGGATCGCGGCGCGCGCGACCAGGCAATTGCGATGGATGCGCACGAACCGGTCGGCGAACTCGCGTTCGAGCTGAACGAGCGACTCCTCGATCAGGTGCTCGCCCGCGCGGGGGCGCAGCGTCACGTACTTGTGCTCGGCCTTGAGGTAGATCACCTCGCGCACCGGAACGAGCAGGATGCGCTGGCGCGCGGCGACCGAGAAATACTCGCGCGCCGGGCCTGCGCGCGCGAGCCGCTGCGCCGCGATCGGGCCGGCGGCGGCCGCCTTCCTGAGCGCGGCCGCAAGGCGCGGCGCGCGCACCGGCTTCAGCAGGTAGTCGAGCGCCGCCACTTCGAACGCCTCGATCGCGTGCCGGTCGTGGGCGGTGACGAAGATCACCGCCGGCGCGGGCGCAAGGCGCGCCGCGTGGCGCGCGACCTCCAGCCCGCTCATCCCCGGCATCTGGATGTCGAGCAGCAGCACGTCGGCGCGCGCCGCCGGCAGCCGCTCGAGCGTCTGCACGCCGTCGGCCGCCTCGCCGGCGATCGCGGTCGGCACCTCGGCCGCGATGTCCTCGAGCAGCGCCTTCAGCCGCTCGCGCGCCGGCTGCTCGTCGTCGGCGATGAAGACCCGCAGCGGCCCGCTCACGACGCCTCGACGCGGTAGGGAAGGTCGATCTCGACGCGGTAGCGTCCGTTCGCGGTTGCGGTCGCAAGGCTCGCCTCGGCGTCGTAGAAGAGCGCGAGGCGCTCGCGGATGTTGTCGAGCGCCATGCGGCTGCCGTGGCGCGGCGGCGCGTCGCCCCCGGCCGGCGCCGCACCGAGCGTGTTTTCGACGAGCACGTGCACGCGGTCGCCGCGCCGCTCGATGCGCACGAGCACCTCGCCCGCGCCCGCGGCGGGCTCGACCCCATGGTAGACCGCGTTCTCGACGAGCGGCTGCAGCACGAGCGGCGGCAGGAGCGCGTCGACCGGCGCGGCGTCGAGCTCCCAGACGAGCCGCAGCCGCTCGCCCAGGCGCAGCTGCTCGATCGCGGCGTAGCGCTCGGCGAGCGCGATCTCGTCGGCAAGGCGCACGAACGCGCGTGCGTCGGCGAGCAGCGCGCGAAAGAGCTCGGCCAGATCCTCGATCACCTGCTCGGCGCGCCGCGGGTCGCGCCGCAGCAGTCCGAGCGCCGCGTTCAGGCTGTTGAACAGAAAGTGCGGCCGGATCCTCGCCTGCAGCGCCGCGAGCCGCGCCTCGGCGAGCGCGGGCGAGAACGCCCGCTCGCGCAGCCGCAGCCACGCAAGCAGCAGCGCGCCCGCGCCGAGCGCGAACGCGAGGGCGCGCGCAAGCTCGGTTTCGGCGACCGCGCCGAGCGCCGCATGCGCGAGCGCGACCGCGAGCGCGACGAGCGCGAGCGCCGCCGCCGACGCCGCCGGGAACGGCAGCCGCTGCAGCCGCGGCGCGGCGATCCACAGCGCAACGAGGCTCGCAAGCAGCGCAGGCTCGACGAGCGCCGCCCAGCGCACGAACGCCCCGGCGGCCGCAGCGAGCTCGGCGTGCGCGGCGAGCGCGGCGGCAAAAGCGAGCACGTTGACGGCGACGAGGATGCGCGCGATCACACCGAGGTTGCGGAAATCGGGCAGACCGTCCGCGCGCGGGTTTTGGCTTATACTGGCCATCGAGTGCGTGCGGTCCCTGCGCCGCATTCTAATTCCTTATGGCTTCCCGAAAATCCGGCCGGCGCCCCGCGCGCCGGATGCGTACGCCGCGCGCGCGGCGCTGGTCGGGCCGCTTCAGCGAACCGGTCGACGCGTTCGTCGAGCGCTTCACCGCCTCGGTCGGGTTCGACCGGCGGCTTGCGCGCGAGGACATCGCCGCCTCGATCGCGCACGCGCGCATGCTCGCGGCCTGCGGCATCCTCGCGCGGCGCGACGCCGGCGCGATCGTGCGGGGGCTTGCGCGCATCCGCGCCGAGATCGACGCCGGGCGCTTTCGCTGGTCGCGCGCCCTGGAGGACGTGCATTCGAACATCGAGCGGCGGCTGATCGCGCTCGTCGGCGAAGCCGGCAAGCGGCTGCACACCGCGCGCTCGCGCAACGATCAGGTCGCGACCGACCTGCGCCTGTGGCTGCGCGGCGAGATCGACGAGATCGACCGGCGGCTCGCGCGGCTGCAGCGGGCGCTCCTCGATCAGGCCGAGCGCCACGCCGCGCTCGTCATGCCCGGCTTCACGCACCTGCAGGTCGCGCAACCGGTGACCTTCGGCCATCACCTGCTCGCCTGGTTCGAGATGCTCGCGCGCGACCGCGCGCGGCTCGCCGACTGCCGCCGGCGCGTGAACGTGCTGCCGCTCGGGGCGGCGGCGCTCGCCGGCACGTCGTTTCCGATCGACCGGCGCCGCGTCGCGCGCGCGCTCGGCTTCGAGGCGGTGGCGGCCAATTCTCTCGATGCGGTGTCCGACCGCGATTTTGCGATCGAGTTCGCCGCCTGCGCCGCGATCGCGATGATGCATCTGTCGCGCATCGCCGAGGAGCTCGTCCTGTGGATGAACCCGCGCTTCGGCTTCGTGCGCCTGCCCGACCGCTTCTGCACCGGCAGCTCGATCATGCCGCAGAAGAAGAACCCGGACGTGCCGGAACTGGTGCGCGGCAAGAGCGCGCGCGTCTTCGGGCACGTCGTCGCGCTCCTCGCCCTCATGAAGGCGCAGCCGCTCGCCTACAACAAGGACAATCAGGAGGACAAGGAGCCGGTGTTCGACACCGTCGATACCCTCAAGGACTGCCTCGAGGCGATGGCGGGCATCGTCGAGGGAATGGCGCCGGTGCCGGAGGCGATGCGCGCCGCGGCGCTCGAGGGCCACGCCACCGCGACCGATCTCGCCGACTATCTGGTGCGAAAGGGCGTCGCCTTCCGCGACGCGCACGAGGCGGTCGCGCGCGCGGTGCGCGAGGCCGAACGCCGCGGCTGCGCGCTCGCGGCGCTGCCGCTCGCGGTGCTGCGGCGGTTCCACCGCGCGATCGGCGCCGACGTCGCGCGCGTGCTCACCCCCGAGGGTTCGGTCGCGGCGCGCGACCACGAAGGCGGCACCGCGCCCGCGCAGGTGCGCCGCGCGGTCGCGCGCGCGCGCCGCGCGCTCGCCGCCCGCGCCCGATGAGCGACGCGCCCAAGTTCGAGCGGATCGGGAAGTACCCGGTCCTGCGCAAGCTCGGCGAGGGCGCGACCTCCGAGGTGTACCTGTGCCAGGACCCCTTCGCCGGGCGCGAAGTCGCGGTCAAGGTGGTGTTCACCGAGGCCTTCCGCGACCCCGAGCGGGGCAAGCTGCTGCGCAAGCTCTTCGTCACCGAGGCGTCGCTCGCCGGCAAACTCGCGCATCCGCACATCTGCCAGATCTACGACGCGGTCGCCGAGCCCGACCTGCACTACATCGTGATGGAGTACGTGGACGGCGGAACGCTCGAGCGCTTCTGCACGCCGCAGACGCTGCTGCCGGTCGGGCGCGTCGTCGAGATGATCTTCAAGTGCACGCGCGCGCTCGACTACGCGCACAAGATGGGCATCATCCACCGCGACATCAAGCCGGCCAACATCCTGCACGCCGGCGACAGCGACGTGAAGGTCACCGATTTCGGCGCCGCGCTGATCGCGAGCGGCGAGACCACCCAGGTGTCGGCGATCGGCTCGCCCGCCTACATGTCGCCGCAGCAGGTGAAGGAGCACCCGCTCGATCACCGCACCGACATCTACTCGCTCGGCGTGGTGATGTACCACCTGCTCGCCGGCCGGCTGCCGTTTCAGGCGTCGAACAACTTCAGCCTGATCTACCAGATCGCGAACGTCGAGCCGTCGCCCCCGTCGGCGTTCCGCCCCGGGATCCCGCCGGCGGTGGACGAGATCGTGCGCCGCGCGATGGCGAAGGAGCTGGAGGCGCGCTACGCGACCTGGGAGGAGTTCTCGCTCGATCTGGCCGAGGTGGTGCGCGGCGGCGTGCCGGGCGAGCAGGCGGCGGCGATTCCGGATTCGGAGAAATTCGAGACGCTGCGCGCGCTCGCGTTCTTCGAGCAGTTCACCGACCCGGAGCTGTGGGAGGTGGCGCGCATCTCGACCTGGCGCGTCGCGCGCGCGGGCGAGACGCTGATGCGCGAAGGCGAACCGGGCGACCATTTCTGCATCCTCGCCGAGGGACAGGTGAAGGTGACCAAGCGCGGAAAGCTCCTCAACGTGCTCGACCGCGGCGAATGCTTCGGCGAGATGGCCTACCTGCAAAAGGGCGGCGAGCGACGGCGCGTCGCCGATGTCACCGTGCTCGCCGACGCGAAGGTGATCACCGTGCCGACCGCGCGGCTGGAGGCCGCCTCCGAAGGCTGCCGCCACAAGTTCGACCGCGCGTTCATGGCGATGCTCGTCGAGCGGCTCGAGATGGCGAACCTGCGGCTCTCGGGCGTCTGAGCGCGGCGCAAACCGCCGCGCGCGCGCGTCAGGGCGTGCCCGCGCGCGCGCCTTCGAGCAGCTTCTGCAGCTCGCCCGTCTGGAACATCTCGCGCATGATGTCGGCGCCGCCGATGAACTCGCCGTTCACGTAGAGCTGCGGAATCGTCGGCCAGTTCGCGTAGCGCTTGACGCCTTCGCGGATTTCCGGGTCCTCGAGCACGTTCACGGCGACGAAGTCGCGCACGCCGCAGGCATGGAGCGCCTGCACCGCGATCGCCGAAAACCCGCACTGCGGAAACTGCGGCGTGCCCTTCATGTAGAGCACGATGCGGTTCGAGGTGACCTGCTCGCGGATTCTGTCCTGAATGTCCATGCGCACGATTCTACCGCGTTCCGCCGCTCACCCGGCCGATGCCGGCGAGATCCGGCCAGGTCGCGATCCGGCGCAGCCCCGCGCGCGCGAGCAGCGCGCGCACCTCGGCCGCCTGCCCCGCGCCGTGCTCGAGCAGACACCACCCGCCCGGGACGAGGAATGCCCCCACGGCGCTCGCGATTTTGCGGATCGCCTCGAGCCCGTCTGCGCCCGCAACCAGCGCCTCGCGCGGCTCGTAGCGCAGCTCGACGAGGTGCGGGTCGCCTTCGGCCACATACGGGGGATTCGCGAGCACGAGGTCGAAGCGCTCGCCGGCGACCGGCTCGAACCACGACCCGCACCGGAAATCGACCGTGAGCCCGAGGCGCGCGGCGTTGCGGCGCGCGACCGCGAGCGCTCGCTCGCTCGCGTCGACCGCCACCACGCGCGCGCGCGGGCGATGCCGTTTCACCGCGAGCGCGACCGCGCCCGAGCCGGTGCCGAGATCGAGGACGGTGGAGGGCGAGTCGGGCGCAAGGCGCGCCAGCGCGAGCTCGACGAGCAGCTCGGTTTCGGGCCGCGGCACGAGCACCGCCGGATCGACTTCGAGCTCCAAGTCGTAGAACGCCTTGCGGCCGAGGAGGTAGGCGACCGGCTCGCCCTGCGCGCGGCGCGCCGACCACGCGAAGAACCGGCGGAGCGCCGCCGGCGCGAGCTCGCGCTCGGGCCGGGCGATGAGGCTCGCCGGGGCGAGCCCCGCGGCCGCGGCGAGGAGCAGCCGCGCCTCGCGCGGCGCAAGGCCCGAGCGCCGCAGCGCCTCGGCCACCGTCATGCCGCGGCTTCCGCGGAAAGCTGCGCGAGCTGCTCGGCCTGGTGCTCGGCTGCGAGCGCGTCGACGATCTCGTCCAGTTCGCCGTCCATGATGCGGTCGATCTTGTAGAGCGTCAGGCCGATGCGGTGGTCCGTGACGCGCCCCTGCGGGAAGTTGTAGGTGCGGATGCGCTCGGAGCGGTCCCCCGAGCCGATCAGGCTGCGGCGGGTGGACGCCGTCTTCGCCTGCTGCTCGCGCTCGCGCATCGCCTTCAGGCGCGCGGCGAGCACTGCGAGCGCCCGCTCGCGGTTCTTGTGCTGCGAGCGCGAGTCCTGGCACTCGACGACGATGCCGGTCGGAAGGTGCGTGACGCGGATCGCCGATTCGGTCTTGTTGACGTGCTGGCCGCCCGCGCCGGAGGCGCGGAACGTGTCGATGCGCAGTTCGGCCGGGTTGAGGGCGACCTCTTCGATCGCGTCGGCCTCGGGCAGCACCGCGACCGTGCACGCCGAGGTGTGGATGCGCCCCTGCGCCTCGGTCGCCGGCACGCGCTGCACGCGGTGGCCGCCGGACTCGAACTTGAGGCGCGCGTACGCGCCCGGCCCGACGATGCGCGCGATCACCTCCTTGTAGCCGCCGAGGTCCGACGGGCTTTCGGAGACCAGCTCCACCTGCCAGCCGCGCCGCTCGGCGTAGCGCGTGTACATGCGAAAGAGATCGGCGGCAAAGAGCGCCGACTCCTCGCCGCCGGTGCCCGCGCGGATCTCGAGAAAGACGTTGCGCTCGTCGTTCGGGTCGCGCGGCAGGAGCGCCGCGCGCAGCTCGCCTTCCAGCCGGCGCATCGCGTCCTCGGCCGACTTCAGCTCTTCCTCGGCGAACGCCTTCATCGCCGGGTCGGCCGCCATTTCGCGCGCGGCCGTCGCGTCGCGCTCGGCCTGCCGGTAGCGCGCCCAGAGCTCGGCGAGGTGGGAAAGCTCCGCGTGCTCGCGCGCAAGGCGCCGGTACGCGTCCATGTCGCGCGTCGCGTCCTCGGCCGCAAGGCGCGCGCTCACCTGCTGCAGGCGCTCGCCGAGCGACTCGAGCCGGGCGCGCAGCGTCGCCTTCAAGGGTGAAGGCGGAACAGCCGCGCCAGCGTCCCGGCGAGCGTGCGCCGCTCCTCCTCCGTCGCGTCGTGCAGCGCCTGCGTCGGCGCGTGCATCAGCTTGTTCGTGAGGCCGTGCGAGAGCGCCTCGAGCACCGCGCGCGGGTCGTCGCCGCGCGCGATCATGCGCAGCGCCCGTTCGACCTCCTGCCGGCGCGCGCGTTCGGCCTGTTCGCGCAGTCGCCGGATGAGCGGCACCGCCTCGCGCGCCTGCATCCAGTGCATGAACTGGCCGACCTGCGTCTCGATGATCGCCTCGGCCTGCACCACCGCCGCGCGGCGCGCATCCAGGTTCGCCTCGACGATGCCGCGCAGGTCGTCGAGCGTATAGAGGAACACGTCCTCGAGCTCGCCCACCTCCGGCTCGATGTCGCGCGGCACCGCGAGATCGACCATGAACATCGGCGCCCGCCGGCGCGCGCGCAGCGCCCGCTCGACCATGCCCTTGCCGAGGATGGGCAGCGAACTCGCGGTGCACGAGACCACGATGTCGTGCTCGTGCAGGCGCTCGGCGAGCGCGCGCAGCTCGATCGCGCGCGCGTTGAACCGGCGCGCGAGCGCCTGGCCGCGCTCGAGCGTGCGGTTCGCGACCGTCAGGCGCGCCGGCGACTGCGCGGCGAAATGCGTCGCGCACAGCTCGATCATCTCGCCCGCGCCGATGAAAAGCACGCTGCGGTCGGCGAGCGTCGGAAAGATCTGCGCGGCGAGCTTGACCGCCGCCGCCGCCATCGACACGCTCGCCGCGCCGATCTGGGTGGTCGAGCGCACCTCTTTTGCCACCGCGAACGAGCGCTGAAAGAGCCGGCCGAGCACGGTGCCGAGCGTGCCGGCCGCTTCGGCCGTGCGCGCCGCCTCCTTCATCTGCCCGAGGATCTGCGGCTCGCCGAGCACCATCGAGTCGAGCCCGGAGGCGACGCGGAACGCATGGCGCACCGCCTGCTCGCGCGGAAGGAGGTACAGGTAGCGCTCGAGTTCGTCCGGATCGATCCGGTGCCAGTCGGCGAGCCAGCGCGTCGCCGCCGCCGGCGCGGCGGCCGCCTCCCCGGAAAGGTAAAGCTCGGTGCGGTTGCAGGTCGAAAGGATCGCCGTCTCGCCGCGCAGCCGCCGGCTCGCTTCGGCGAGCGCTTCGGCGAGCCGCTCGACGTGAAACACCACCCGCTCGCGGACATCGAGTGGTGCGGTGAGGTGGTTGAGCCCGAGGGCGAGGAGCGACATGCGGCGCCGAGGCGGCTGCGGGACCGGCGACGATTTTAACTGCCGTGCGCGCGGCAGGCGACAGTCCGGCAAGCCGCAGTGTCTGCCGCCACCGCGCATGCCTGAGAAGGCGGAAATCAGGCGGCTTTCCGTCAGGCCGCGGAAAACGCTTCTTCGAGCCGCGAAGCGTTTCTGCGTCCGACCAGAGGCGCCTCACCTCGTCGTCGCGGCTCGCGATGCGTCGTGGAACGCCGAAACGAGCGGGCGGCGCACGCCGCGTGAAGGCCCCGCACCGCAACGCCCTGTCGGATTACCCGCCGCGCGCGATCGTCCGCGTCGGCCCTGCCCACGCCCGATCGATCAGCGTCGGTGCGCGTCCAGGGAAGTCGAGGGCATTCGCTCGGGCGCTCGCCTCACCGAGCGGTACGGCCCGCAACATCGGCCGCGCGGGCGGCGAAACTCGCCGGGCGTGGCCCGAGCGCAAGTCTTCGATCGTTCGGTGGCCAAGGACGGAATCGAACCGCCGACACAAGGATTTTCAGTCCTCTGCTCTACCAACTGAGCTACTTGGCCCGCGGCAGCGGCGCGCCGCAGCGACGGCGCGCTTGGAACGGCGCCGATTATATCAGCGGCCTCAGGCGTGCCTTGCCTCCGGTTTCTCCAGGCAGTAGCCGATGCCGCGCACGGTGACGATGCGCACCCCGCCCGGCTCGAGCTTGCGCCGCAGGCGGTGCACGTACACCTCGATCGCGTTGGGCGAGACCTCTTCGCCCCACGCGCACAGATGGCTCACGAGCTGGTCCTTCGAAACCAGGCGCCCCGCGCGCTGAAGGAAGATTTCGAGCAGGCTGAGTTCCCGCGCCGAGAGTTCGATCGCCTCGCCGTTCAGTCGCGCGACGCGCCCGACCTGGTCGTAGACGAGCGGCCCGTGCACGATCAGCGTCTGCCCGCCCGCGAGCGCGCGGCGGGCGAGCGCGCGCACGCGCGCCTCCAGCTCCGCCAGCTCGAACGGCTTGGCGAGGTAGTCGTCCGCGCCGGCGTCGAGCCCCCGCACGCGGTCGTCGACGCTGTCGTAGCCGGTGAGCAGCAGCACCGGCAGGCGCGACTGACGCGCGCGCAACCGCCGCAGCACTTCGAGACCGGATTTGCGCGGCAGACCGATGTCGAGGATGAGCAGATCGAACTCGTCCGCCTCGAGCGCCGCATCCGCCTCCTCGCCGCTCGGCACCCAGTCGACCGCGTAGCCGTGCCGGCGCAGGCTGCACGAGACCGCGCCCGCGAGGGTCGCGTCGTCTTCTGCGATCAGGATGCGCAACCCTTCCCTCCGTGCAGCGAGTGTACAAAAGAAAAGGGGCGCTCGCGCGCCCCTTTCGTGCCGTGCGACCTCGCGGCCGGGCTTACATGTCCATGTCGCCCATGCCGCCCATGCCGCCGTGGCCGTGGCCGGACTGCTTCTTCTCCTCCACGAGTTCCGCGACCATCGCGTCGGTGGTGAGCATGAGACCGGCGACCGAGGCGGCGTTCTGCAGCGCAAAGCGCACGACCTTGGTCGGATCGATCACGCCCATCTGCACCATGTCGCCGTACTCCTCCGTCTGGGCGTTGAAGCCGAAGTTGCCCTTGCCCTCGAGCACCTTGTTGAGCACGACCGAAGCCTCGGCACCCGCGTTCGCGACGATCTGACGCAGCGGCTCTTCGAGCGCGCGCATCACGATCTTGATGCCGGCGTCCTGGTCGTGGTTTTCGCCCTTGAGCTTGCCTTCGAGCGCCTGACGCGCGCGCAGGTACGCCACGCCGCCGCCCGGGACGATGCCCTCCTCGACCGCAGCGCGCGTCGCATGCAGCGCGTCCTCGACGCGGGCCTTCTTCTCCTTCATCTCGACTTCGGTGGCGGCACCGACCTTGATCACCGCCACGCCGCCGGCGAGCTTCGCGACCCGCTCCTGGAGCTTTTCCTTGTCGTAGTCGCTGGTCGCCTCCTCGATCTGCACGCGGATCTGCTTGACCCGGCCCTCGATCTGCTTCTTGTCGCCGGCGCCGTCGATGAGGGTGGTCTCCTCCTTGGCGACCTCGACCTTCTTGCAGCGACCGAGGTCCTTCAGCGAGGCGTTCTCGAGCTTGAGGCCGAGCTCCTCGCTGATCACCGTGCCGCCGGTGAGGATCGCCATGTCTTCCAGCATCGCCTTCCTGCGGTCGCCGAAGCCCGGGGCCTTGACGGCGCAGGTCTTGAGGATGCCGCGGATGTTGTTCACCACCAGCGTCGCGAGCGCCTCGCCCTCGACTTCCTCGGCGATGATGAGAAGCGGCTTACCGGCCTTCGCCACCTGCTCGAGGATCGGGAGCAGCTCGCGGATCGACGAGATCTTCTTGTCGTGCAGGAGGATGTACGGGTCCTCGAGCACGCAGATCTGCTTCTCGGGGTTGTTGATGAAGTAGGGCGACAGGTACCCCCGGTCGAACTGCATGCCCTCGACGACCTCGAGCTCGTTCTTCAGGCTCTTGCCGTCCTCGACCGTGATCACGCCCTCCTTGCCCACCTTGTCCATCGCGTCGGCGATGATCTTGCCGATGTCCTGGTCGGCGTTGGCGGAGATGGCGCCCACCTGCGCGATCTCCTTGGAGGTGGTGCAGGGCTTGGACAGCTTCTTCAGCTCCTCGACCACCGCATCGACCGCCTTGTCGATGCCGCGCTTGAGATCCATCGGGTTCATGCCCGAGGCGACGTACTTCATCCCCTCGCGCACGATCGCCTGGGCGAGCACGGTGGCGGTGGTGGTGCCGTCGCCGGCGACATCCGAGGTCTTGGAGGCGACCTCCTTCGCCATCTGCGCGCCCATGTTCTCGAACTTGTCCTTCAGCTCGATTTCCTTGGCGACCGACACGCCGTCCTTGGTGACGGTCGGCGAGCCGAAGGAGCGCTCGAGCACGACGTTGCGGCCCTTCGGGCCGAGCGTCACTTTCACCGCGTCGGCGAGGATGTTCAGGCCATGGACCATCCGCGCGCGCGCGCTCTCGTGGAAACGTACTTCCTTGGCAGCCATTTGCTACTCTCCTCGATGCGAAACGGATTGAGTGCGAATCGGCGCGACCGACATCAGGACTCGATGACGCCCATGATGTCTTCTTCGCGCATCACGAGCAGCTCTTCGCCCTTCACCTTGACGGTCTGACCGGAGTATTTTCCGAACAGCACCCGGTCGCCGACCTTGACGTCGAGCGGGATGATCTTGCCGTCCTCGGTCTTCTTGCCCTTGCCGACGGCGAGAACCTCCCCCTGATCGGGCTTCTCCGCGGCGGTGTCAGGGATCACGATCCCGCCAGCGGACTTGCGCTCTTCTTCGATGCGCTTGACGATCACGCGATCATGCAACGGACGAATCTTCATTCGGGTCTCCCATAAAAACCTTGTTGAATCAACAGGTTGGGAAGCGCCCAAGGCCGAAATCGACGGCTTGTTAGCACTCCCCTTAAGCGAGTGCTAATGATAGTGATCGCCGCCCGCGATTTCAAGGGTTTCTAGAATCCCGGCGTGAGCGTTGCGCGCTCGATCTCGGTGACCGGCCTTTTGGGCCTCGCGCTCTGCGCTGCCGCGACCGATCAGCCGCCCGCGGCGGTCGCCCAGGCGCTTGCCACCGCCCGGGTACCTGCGTCGGCCGTCGCGATCGCCGTCCTCGAGGCAAACGGCGGGCGGCCGGTGCTGCGGGTGAACGACGCCGCGCCGATGAACCCCGCCTCGACGATGAAACTGCTCACCACGTTCGCGGCGCTCGAATTGCTCGGGCCCGCGTTCCGCTGGAAGACGGAAGCGTACCTCGACGGCGCGCTGCGCGACGGGGTGCTCGCGGGAAACCTTGTGCTGCGCGGCGGCGGCGATCCGCGCCTCGACCTCGAATCGTTCTGGATGCTGCTGCGGGCGCTGCGCGCTCGGGGGCTGCGCGAGGTCCGCGGCGACCTCGTGCTCGACCGAAGCTTTTTCGCGCGCGCAAACGGCGGCTCCGGCGCCTTCGACGGCGAGCCGTACCGGCCCTACAACGTCGCACCCGATGCGCTGCTCGTCAACTACAACGCGCTGCGCTTCCTGTTCCTGCCGGGCGGCGAGCGCGACCCGCGCCCGGTGCGTATCGCCGTCGAGCCGCATCCGCCGGCGCTCGAGGTGATCAACAACCTGCGGCTCGCGAGCGGCCCGTGCGTCGAGGGCCGCGCGTTTCGCGAGATGCTCGCGCCCACCTTCGAGCCGTCGCGGCCGCGCGCGATCTTTGCCGGCCGCTATCCGGCGAGTTGCGGCGAACGCGAGCTGAACGTCGCGCTCCTTCCCCCGAACGACCACGTCGGCGGCCTGATGCGCCAGCTCTGGCGCGAGGCGGGCGGCGCCTGGATCGGTGCGGTGCGCGAAGGCCCGGCGCCGACGAACGCCGCGCCGTTCTACGTACACGAGTCGCCGCCGCTCGGCCTCGTCGTTCGCGACGTGAACAAGCACTCGAACAACGTCATGGCGCGCCACTTGTTCCTCACGCTCGGCGCGCACGCGGC
Source organism: Burkholderiales bacterium (assembly GCA_026416295.1). GTDB lineage: Bacteria > Pseudomonadota > Gammaproteobacteria > Burkholderiales > SG8-39 > RBG-16-66-20. The sequence goes on from JAOAFL010000080.1 coordinate 62,429, forward strand.
CGGACCGCCCGGCGATCCGGACAAGGCGGCGGCCGCGGTGCGCAGCTGGCTCGCGCGAAAGGGCATCGCCGCGCCCGAGCTCGCGTTGGAGAACGGCTCGGGGCTTTCGCGCATCGAGCGGCTGAGCGCGGCGACTCTCGCCGCGCTTCTTCAGGCCGCCTGGCGCTCGAGCGTCATGCCCGAATTCGTCGCCTCGCTGCCGATCGTGGCGGTCGACGGCACCATGCGCAGGCGGCTCGCCGGCGAGCCGATCGCCGGCCAGGCGCACATCAAGACGGGACTGCTCGCCGACGTGCGCGCGATCGCGGGGTACCTCCTCGACCGCGCCGGCCGGCGCATGGTCGTGGTGATGATCGTCAACCACCCGAACGCGGCGCAGACGCAAGCCGCGATGGACGAGCTGCTGCGCTGGGTCTACGAGCGCGGCGACTGAGCGGGCGCTACACCGGCATCGGGCGGCCGCGCGCGAGCGCGAGCCAGCCGCGCGCGACGCGGTACGCGACCCACAGTCCGGTCCCCGCCCAGACGGCGAACGCGAGCGGGATCAGCACGAGCGTCGCCCAGAGCGCAACGCCCGCGAGCGCCCACGGCAGCGCGAACCAGAACGTGCGCAGCTGCCAGCGAAAGTGCGAGTCGAGCGGCGTGCCCGCCGCCTCGGCGCGCTTGAGATCGTTGAGGACCACCGCGACGAGCGACGGCCAGCCGAGGAGAAACGTGCTCACCACGAACGCCGGCGTCGCCAGCCCGGCGAGCACCGACCAGGCGTGAAGCGCGTAGATCGCGTGCGTCCAGGCGCGCAGCCCCTCGCGCGCCGCGCCGTTCAGAGGCCGAGGTCCTTCCACAGGGCGTCCACGCGCCGCGTCACCTCCGGGTCGCGCGCGATCGGACGGCCCCAGCGGCGCGCGGTCTCGCCCGGCCATTTGTTCGTCGCGTCGATGCCCATCTTCGAGCCGAGGCCGGCCACGGGACTCGCGAAGTCGAGATAATCGATCGGCGTGTTCTCGACGATCAGCGTGTCGCGCGCCGGATCGACGCGCGTGGTGATCGCCCAGACCACTTCCTTCCAGTCGCGCGCGTCGACGTCGTCGTCCACCACGACGATGAACTTCGTGTACATGAACTGGCGCAGGTAGCTCCAGACGCCGAACAGGACGCGCTTCGCGTGGCCCGGGTACTGCTTGCGGATGCTGACGACCGCCATGCGGTAGGAGCAGCCCTCGGGCGGAAGGTAGAAGTCGACGATCTCGGGGAACTGGCGCGCGATCAGCGGCACGAACACGTCGTTGAGCGCCATGCCGAGCACCGCCGGCTCGTCGGGCGGCTTGCCGGTGTAGGTCGAGTGGTAGATCGGATCGCGCCGCATCGTGATGCGCCGCACGGTGAGCACCGGAAAGCGCTCCGCCTCGTTGTAGTAGCCAGTGTGGTCGCCGTGCGGTCCCTCGAGCGCGGTGTCCTCCGGCAGGATTTCGCCCTCCAGCACGATCTCGGCGCGCGCCGGTACCTCGAGATCGCTGCCGAGGCATTTCGTCACCTCGGTGCGCGCATCGCGCAGGAGCCCCGCGAACTGGTATTCGCCGAGCGCATCGGGCACCGGCGTCACCGCAGCGAGGGTGGTCGCCGGATCGGCGCCGATCGCGACCGCCACCGGAAACGGCGCGCCCGGGCGTGCGATGCAGTGGTCGCGAAAGTCGAGCGCGCCGCCGCGGTGCGCGAGCCAGCGCATGATGACGCGGTTCGGGGCGATCACCTGCTGACGGTAGATGCCGAGGTTCTGTCGCCGCTTGAACGGCCCGCGCGTGATCGTGAGCCCCCAGGTGATGAGCGGCCCGGCATCCCCGGGCCAGCACGTCTGCACCGGAAGCCGGGAGAGGTCCACGTCCTTGCCCTCCCAGACCACTTCCTGACACGGGGCGGTGCGCACCTCCTTCGGCTGCATCGCGACGAGCTTCTTCACGAGCGGCAGCTTCTCCCAGGCGTCGCGCAGGCCGCGCGGCGGCTCGGGTTCGCGCAGGTAGGCAAGCAGCCTGCCGATCTCGCGCAGCGCCGCGGTGTCCTCGGCGCCCATCGCGAGCGCGACGCGCCGCACCGTGCCGAAGAGGTTGCCGAGCACCGGGATCGCGTACCCGGCAGGGCGCTCGAAAAGGAGCGCCGGGCCGCCTGCGCGCAGCACGCGGTCGCAGACCTCGGTCATCTCGAGCCGCGGCGACACCTCGGCGCGCACGCGCCGAAGCTCCCCCAGCCGTTCGAGCCGGTCGAGAAAATCGCGCAGGTCGGTGTAGCGCATCGGCCCGCCGCGCCTACACTCGGTAGGAAAGCGCAAGGCCCGCGAAGATCGCCGCACCGACCCAGTTGTTGTGGCGAAACGCGCGAAAGCATCCTTCGCGCGAGCGGTCGCGGATCAGGCGCCAGTGATAGAGCGCCATCGCGCCGGCGGCGGCGAGCCCCGCGAAGAATGGCCAGGCGAGCCGCAGCGCCGTGCCGAGCGCGGTGAGGATCGCGAGCATTCCTGCGTAGGCGAACATCACGCCGGCGACGTCGTAGCGCCCGAGCGTGAGCGCCGAGGTACGGATGCCGATTTTCGCGTCGTCGTCGCGGTCGACCATCGCGTACTCCGTGTCGTAGGCGAACGCGTAGCAGACGTTGGCCGCAAGGAGCGCCCAGCACTCCCACGGCAGCGCCTCGCGCAGCGCCGCGTACGCCATCGGAATACCGAACCCGAAGGCGACGCCGAGCACGAGCTGCGGCAGCGCGAAAAAGCGCTTGGTGAACGGGTATACCGCGGCGATCGCGAGCCCGACGAAGGAGAGCAGGATCGCGAAGCGGTTGAGAAAAAGCACCAGCCCGAACGCGGCCGCGGCGAGCGCCGCGGCGACCGCGAGCGCTTCGGCCGGCCGGATCTCGCCCGCGGCGAGCGGCCGGGTGCGCGTTCGCTCGACGTGCGGATCGAAGCGGCGGTCGGCCCAGTCGTTCATCGCGCAGCCGGCCGAGCGCATGAGCACGGTGCCGACGACGAAGATGAGCACGATGTCGGCGGGCGGCCGCCCGTCGGCTGCGAGCCACACCGCCCACAACGTCGGCCACAGGAGCAGGAGCGCCCCGATCGGCTTGTCCAGCCGCACGAGCCGCTCGTACGCGTCGAGGCGCCGCAGAAGGAATGCCGCGTTCACCCTGCCGAGGATAGCAGGCCGTCCGAGCTCAAGCGCGGGCGAGCTCGCCGCGCGTGCCGAGCCAGCGCTCGACGTGGCGCGCCGCCGCCTCGGGGTCGGCGTCGAGCAGCGCCTCGGCCGCCTCGCGCGCGGCGCGCGCGAGCGGCTCGTCGGCCACCAGATCGGCAAAGCGCAGCAGCGGCAGACCGCTTTGGCGCTCGCCGAGGTATTCGCCGGGACCGCGCAGCGCGAGATCGCGCTGGGCGATCTCGAAGCCGTCGTGCGATTCGTAAACGATCCGCAGCCGCTCGCGCGCCGCGGCCGAGAGCGGCGCGGCGTAGAGCAGGATGCAGACGCCGTCGCGCCCGCCGCGGCCGATGCGCCCGCGCAGCTGGTGCAGCTGCGCAAGGCCGAAGCGCTCCGCGTGCTCGATCACCATCAGGGTCGCCGCGGGCACGTCCACCCCCACCTCGATCACCGTCGTCGCGACGAGCAGCTGGATGCGGCCGGCGGCGAAGGCGGCCATCACCGCCTGCTTTTCCGCGGCCGGCATCCGACCGTGCACCAGCGCGACGCGCAGCTCCTTCAGCTCGGCGGCGAGCCGCGCATGGGTCTCGAGCGCGGTCTGCAGATCGCCCTCGCGCGAGTGCTCGATCACCGGGCAGACCCAGTAGGCCTGCTCGCCGGCGGCGCACGCGGCGCGGATCCGCGCGAGCACCTCCCCCCGGCGCGAGGCGGCGACGAGCCGCGTCGCGACCGGGCGGCGACCGGGCGGCAGCTCGTCGATCACCGAGACATCGACGTCGGCGTAGTAGGTCATCGCGAGCGTGCGCGGAATCGGCGTCGCGCTCATCATGAGCTGGTGCGGCAGGAGCGCCTCGCTCGCGCGCTCGCCCTTGCGCCGCAGCGCGAGGCGCTGACGCACGCCGAAGCGGTGCTGCTCGTCGACCACCGCGAGCGCAAGACGCGCAAAGCGCGCCCGCGCCTCGATGAGCGCGTGCGTGCCGATCGCGATCACGGGCTCGCCATTTTCGAGCGCCGCGAGCGCCGCGCGCCGCTCGGCCGCGCTCTGCTCGCCGTGCAGCGCCGCGATGCGCACGCCGAGCGGCGCGAGCCATTCGGCGAACTTTCGCCGGTGCTGCTCGGCGAGGATCTCGGTCGGCGCCATCACCGCCGCCTGCCAGCCGGCGTCGACCGCTGCGAGGCAGGCGACCGCGGCGACGATCGTCTTGCCGCTGCCGACGTCGCCCTGGAGCAGCCGCTGCATGGGGTGCGGCTGCCCGAGGTCGGCGAGGATCTCGGCGATCGCGCGGCGCTGCGCGCGCGTCAGGCGAAACGGCAGCGTCGCGAGAAAGCGCCGAAGGAGCGGCCCGTCGCCGCCGAGCGCGGGCGCGCGGCGCGTGAGCCGCGCGCGGTAGGCGATGCGCATCGAGAGCTGCTGCGCGAGCAGCTCGTCGAACTTCACCCGCTGCCAGGCCGGGTGCGTGCGCGCGGCGAGCGCCGCGCGGTCGGCCTCCGGGGGCGGCTGGTGCAGCAGGCGCAGCGCCTCGCCGATGCCCCAGAGCCGGTAACGCTGTCGCAGCGGCGCGGGCAGCGTCTCTTCGGGCGCTGCCTCGGCGAGCGCCTGTGCGACCAGCTTTCGCAGCACGCCTTGCGCAAGGCCCGCCGTGGTCGGATACACCGGCGTGAGCGTCGCCGCGAGCGGTTCGTCGGCGCGCACCAGCCGCCAGCGCGGATGCACCATCTCGGCGCCGAAGAACCCGCCGCGCACCTCGCCGTAGGCGCGAACGAGCAACCCTTCGTCGGCCGCGCGCCGGAAGGCGCGCAGCTGCCCGGGGTAGAAGTTGAGAAAGCGCAGCACCAGCCCCTCGGCGTGCACCACGAGCTGGCGCCGCGGGCGAAGCGCCACTTCGGCGCGCCGCACGCGGGCCTGTACGAGGACCGGCGTTCCCGGCGGCGCGCGCTCGGGCGCGGTGAGCGCGGTTTCGTCCTCGTAGCGTAGCGGCAGGTGAAACGCGAGATCGGCGTGCGTTCGTATGCCGAGCCGCGCCAGTTTCGCCGCAAGGCCGCGCCGGTCGTTGCCCCACGGCGCGTCGCCCGGCCGCGCCTTCACGCGCCGTAGAGGATGCAGTCGATCTCGACCAACGCGCCGCGCGGAAGGCTCGCGACGCCGACGGCCGCACGCGCCGGATACGGCTCGCGGCAGTACTCGGCCATGATTTCGTTCACGCGCGCAAAGTGCGAAAGGTCGGTGAGGTAGACGGTCATGCGCACCGCGTGCTCGAGGCCGAGCCCGGCGGCGCGCGCGACCGCCGCGAGGTTGCGAAAGACCTGGTGGGTCTGCCCTTCGATCCCCTCGGCGAGCTGCATGGTCGCCGGATCGAGCCCGATCTGGCCCGACAGGTACACCGTGTCGCCGGCGCGCACCGCCTGCGAATAGGGCCCGATCGCCGCCGGCGCCTGCGTCGTGTGCACCGCGGTCTTCATCGGCCTAGAATCTTAGCCGAAATGGCTTCCGGCGCGATCGCGAACCTCGAGAAGCTGCGCGGCACGGCGCGCGACGGCGCGCTGTTGCGCTACTCGCTCGGCGCCGAGTATCTGAAAGCGGGCGAGGTCGAGGCGGCGGTGCGCGAACTGCAGGAAGCGGTCGCGCGCGATCCCGGCTATTCGGCCGCGTGGAAGCTCCTCGGGCGAGCGCTCGAACAGGCCGGGCGCGACCGCGCGGCGCTCGAGGCGTGGGGCCGTGGCATCGAGGCGGCGCGCGCCCGCGGCGACCGGCAGGCGGAAAAGGAGATGGCGGTGTTCGCGAAACGGCTGCAAAGGAGGCTCGCGCCGTGAGCGCGCGCCGGGCCCCGCGGCGCGCGCTCAACGTGCTCGGCGAGCCGCTCGCGCCCTGCAGCGTGCGCCCGCTCACCGGGTTTTACCGCGACGGCTGCTGCAACACCGGCTACGACGACGTCGGCATCCACACGGTGTGCGCGCGAATGACGAAGGAATTTCTCGAATTCTCCAGGTCGCGCGGCAACGACCTCGTCACTCCGGCGCCGCACTACGGATTTCCCGGCCTGAAGCCCGGCGACCAGTGGTGCGTGTGCGCCGGCCGCTGGAAGGAGGCGCTCGATGCCGGGGTGGCGCCGCCTGTGGTGCTCGCCGCCACCCACGAGGAGACGCTCGCGATCGTCTCGCTCGCCGACCTCAAGCGCCACGCGCTCGACCTGTCGTGAAAAGAAGCGGGAGGCGTCGGTGGTGGAGTGGAAGGGGATCGAACCCTCGACCTCGGCATTGCGAACGCCGCGCTCTCCCAGCTGAGCTACCACCCCACGGGGAGGGCGAGATTCTACCGGACATTCGCCGCGGCCGGGAGACCGCGCGCCGCGACGCGGCGACCGGCCGCGGCGCGTAGGAGACGCGGTGCAGATCGCGCCCCCGTTCGGCTACAAGGAGGTCGTCGCGATGAGCCGCACGCAGAGGGTGCGGCTCCTCGGCCCCGGGGAAGTGCCCGAGTTCGCGCGCTCGCTGAACGCCGTGCCGGTGAGCTACACCGAATTCGCCCGCGCGTCGCACGACTACCCGATCGTCTTTACCTCCGGCGACGGGGGCAAGACCTTCGCCCCGGTCGCGGTATTGGGGCTCGCCGCGGGCGAAAACCTCTACCTCGACGGCTCGCGCTGGGCGAGCGGCGTGTACGTGCCGGCCTACGTGCGCCGCTTTCCCTTCTGCATGGTGAAGGTGCGCGTCAACGACGTCGAGCAACAGCACCGCCTCGTCTGTATCGAGAAGGCGCACGCGGACGACGCCGCCGGCGAGCCGATGTTCGACGAGGCGGGCGCGCCGCTGCCGAAGTGGCGCGACATCGAACGCATGCTGACCGAGTACGAGGCGGATCTCGAGCGCACGCGCGAGATGTGCGCGATCCTCGCCGACTACGCGCTGCTCGAGCCCTTCGTCGCGCAGGCGAGGTTCGATGGCGGGGGCTCGGCGCAGCTCGCCGGCATGCACCGCGTCGCCGAGGCGAGAATCGAGCACCTGAACGCGAGCCAGCTGAAAAATCTCGCCCGCAAGGGCATCCTCGGCCGCATCTACGCGCACCTGCTGTCGCTCGACAATTTCGCGCGCCTGCTCGACCGCAAGGCGAACGCCGCCGCGGCCCGCTGATCCGCGCCTCCGGCGCGCTTTGCGCGGCGCGCGTCCGCCGTGGGCCGGGTTGGATTCGAACCAACGACCAAGGGATTATGAGTCCCCTGCTCTGACCGCCTGAGCTACCGGCCCCGCGCGAAGTCTACCGCCGTCCTCGCCCGAGCCCGGCGCCGCGGGCGCGATCGGCGCAGCGCCCGGCGTCGGGCGCGCGACGGCGCGCGCCGCAGCGCCGCGCGCGGCGCGCTCAGCTTTCCTGGTCGAGAAAGCTCTTCAGGCGCTCCGAGCGCGACGGATGGCGCAGCTTTCGCAGCGCTTTCGCCTCGATCTGGCGGATCCGCTCGCGCGTCACATCGAACTGCTTGCCGACCTCCTCCAGTGTGTGGTCGGTGCTCATCTCGATGCCGAAGCGCATGCGCAGCACCTTCGCTTCGCGCGGCGTGAGGGTGTCGAGCACCTCCTTCGTGACCTCGCGCAGCGACGCGTAGGTCGCCGCGTCGATCGGCGCGACGGTCGAGGTGTCCTCGATGAAGTCGCCGAGGTGCGAGTCGTCGTCGTCGCCGATCGGCGTCTCCATCGAGATCGGCTCCTTCGAGATCTTGAGGATCTTGCGGATCTTCTCCTCGGGCATCTCCATGCGCTGCGCGAGCGTCGCGGGGTCCGGCTCCTGCCCGGTCTCCTGCAGGATCTGGCGCGAGATGCGGTTCATCTTGTTGATCGTCTCGATCATGTGCACCGGGATGCGGATGGTGCGCGCCTGATCGGCGATCGAGCGCGTGATCGCCTGCCGGATCCACCAGGTGGCGTAGGTCGAGAACTTGTAGCCGCGCCGGTATTCGAACTTGTCCAC
>JAOAFL010000112.1 GCA_026416295.1 Burkholderiales bacterium
CGCGCGTCGCGCCTCGTCGAGCAGCGCGCGCCAGGCGGCGCCGACCGCCTCGCCCTGTGCCGGGTCCGGGCGCGCGGCGTGGCGCGCGCGCGCGGCGCCCGCCGCCTCGGCGCGCCGCGCGGCGAGTTCCTTTTCCTCGGCGATGCGGCCGATCGCATCCGCGTCCGCGGCGACGAGCAGCGCCTGCTCGCGCTCGAGGACGGCGACCAGGGCGGCGAGCGCCTCGCGCTCTGCGGCGAGCGCCGCGAGCAGGTCGCCGGGCGAGTACGAGCCGCTCATGGGCGCGGCCCGAGCAGCTCCTTCAGGCTCTGGATGAGCCGGTCGGCGACGACTTCGGCGTTCACCTTGAAGCGGCCTTCGCGGATCGCCGCCTTGATCTCCTCGACGCGCGCGGCGTCGAACGGCGCGCTCGCGTCCGTTTCCGCCTCGATCTGCTGCAGGCGGGCGGCGAGATCCGAAAGCGACACTTTCGCCTCCGCCCGCTCGCGCGGCGGGGGCTGTACCGCCGGGGCGTTCCCGACCGGGCGCTCGAACTTCGGTCCATCGCCTACGCCGTTGATTTTCATGACAGTCTCCTCGTCGCCCGCGCGCCTTGCGCGGCCTGCGACGCATATATCGGCCGCCGCACGCCGATCTTTAGCGCGACGCGGTGCGCCTCAACGCGCGATCTCGACCACACGGTTCGCACGCGCGATCCCGGTGAGGGTGCGGCCGGTTGCGGTCTGCACGCGAACGCTCTGGCCTTCGGCGGCGGCGCTAAGCGCGCGCGCATCGGTCGAGATGCTGAAGCCGGGACCCGAGAGGACGAGCCGCACCGCATCGCCCGCCTGCACCGCCTGACGCGCGCGGAGGTATTCGGGGCGAAGCAGCTGGCCGGGCGCGAGCGCGCGCGCGAGCACCCGGCCGCTCGCGGCCGCCGGATCGAGGATCGCCCCCGGCGGCTCGCGCGTGAGCTCCACCTCCTCGATGCGCAGGTCCTGCTCGGCGATTTCGGTCCCGGCCGCGAGCGCGCGCGCGGTGACCGGCGCGTGCGCGAACACCCGCACGTGCACCGGAAACCAGGCGACGAGCGCCGGCCCCTCGACGCAGCGCACGCCGGCGATCATCCGGCCCCAGGGGCGCGCGCCGGCGGGAAGGAAAGGCTCGAGCCGCGCGCAGCCCGAGAGGTCGATGCGCGCATCGGGCGATCCCACGCTCACCTCGACACGGCCGGGCAGCTCGCCCGCGGCGCGCTCGACGAGCAGCCGCAGGTGTTCGGGCGCCGGCTGCACGCAGGATGCGGCCCCCGGCGCGGCGAGCGCCGCAGCGGCGCAGACGGCGAGAACGCATCGCTTCATCGCCGGCCGAGCGTACGCGCGCGCGCAAGCGCCGCGAGCCCGGAAAAGCGCGGCGTTTCGCGCGCTGATCGCGCGATCGGCCGCGGCGCGCGCGCGCATACTCGCCGCAGCATGATGAACCGGATCGAAGACGCGCTGCGCACCCAGGCCACGGCGCTCGCCCTGCGCGCGCACCGCCAGAGCGTGCTCGCCTCGAACATCGCGAACGCCGACACGCCCGGCTACCGTGCGGTGGATTTCGATTTTGCGCGCGCGCTGCGCGAGGCGCTCGCCCGCCCGGGCGCGCCCGCCCCGCGCCCGGTGCCGCAACCGGCGGCGCAGCCGTCGGCCGACGGCAACACCGTGGACATGGACGCCGAGCGCGCCAAGTTCGCCGACAACGCGGTGCGCTACGAGGCGGCGCTTCGGGCGCTGAACGGCCAGATCCGCACGCTCCTCGACGCGATCCGGGGCTAGCCGATGTCGCTCGCGCGCATCTTCGACATCGCCGCCGGCGCAGTCGCCGCGCAGGCGCAGCGGCTCAACGCGGTCGCGAGCAACGTCGCGAACGCCGAGGCGGCCGCAGCCCCGGGCGAGGCGCCCTACCGCGCCCGTCAGGTGCTCTTCGAGACGGTGCCCGCGCGCGACGGCACCGCGGGCGTGCGGGTGGCCGCGGTGCTCGAAGACCCGGCGCCGCCGCGGCGCCATTTCGATCCGCGCCATCCGCTCGCGGACGCGCAGGGCTACGTGACGCTGTCCAACGTGAACATCGTCGACGAGATGATCAACATGGTGTCGGCCGCGCGCGCCTACCAGAACAACCTCGAGGTGATGAACACCGCGAAGACGCTGATGTTGCGCACCCTGAACCTCGGAACCTGAGAGGACGGACGATGACGAGCGCGATCCAGAACACCCCGGCGGCCGGCGCGGCGGCGCCGCGCGCGCCGCAGCCGCCGCTCGGCGCCGACGAGCACGAAGACCGCTTTCTGCGGCTGCTCGTCGCGCAGCTGCGCAACCAGGACCCGCTCAATCCGCTCGACAACGCGCAGGTCACCGCGCAGATGGCGCAGATCGCCACCGTGCGCGGAATCGAACGACTGAACGAGACGCTCGGCGCGATCGCCGCCGGCGCGCGCGAGGCGCAGTCGCTGCAGGCGGCGCTGCTCGTCGGCCGCGAGGTGCTCGTCGCCGGCGATGCGATCGCGCTCGGGCCCGAGGGCGCGCGCGCCGGCTACGAACTCGCCGCCGACGCCGACCGGGTGGTGGTGACGATTCTCGACGGCGCAGGGCGCGCGGTGCACCGCGTCGACCTCGGGCCGCAGCCGGCGGGCGTGCACGCGCTCGTCTGGGACGGCGCCGACGACCGCGGCGTGCGGCTTGCCGACGGCACCTATCGCCTTGCGGTCGCTGCCGAGCGCGCCGGCGCCGCGGTCGAGGCGAGCGCGCTTGCCGCCGTGCGCGTCGCAGGCGCCGGGCGCGACGCCGCTGGCGTCGCGCTCGATCTGGCCGGCGTCGGCCGCCGGCCCTACAGCGCGGTCAAGCTGATTCTGTAGAGGAGGCGAAGATGAGCTTTCAGCAGGGGCTTTCCGGTCTGAACGCCGCGGCGAAGAACCTCGACGTGATCGGCAACAACGTCGCGAACGCCAACACCGCGGGCTTCAAGGGGTCGCTTGCGCAGTTCGGCGACGTGTTCGCGAGCCGGGTCGGCGGCGGCGGCACGCAGATCGGCATCGGCACCGCGATCACGACGGTGCTGCCGCTCTTCGGGCAGGGCAACATCACGGTGTCGGCCAACCCGCTCGATCTGGCGATCAACGGCCAGGGGTTCTTCCGCGTCTCGGCGGGCGGCACCGTGACCTACACGCGCAACGGCCAGTTCTCGCTCGACAAGGACGGCTACATCGTGAACGCCGCGGGCGCGCGCCTGACGGGGTATCCGGCGACCGCCGCCGGCACGATCGTCGCCTCGACGCCGACCGAACTGCGCATCTCGAGCGCCGACCTCGCGCCGGCGGCGACGCAGAACGCGAAGATCGTGCTCAACCTCGATTCGCGCAACGGCACGCTGCCCGCGGCGGGATTCAACCTCGCCGATCCGACGACCTACCACAGCGCGACCTCGCTCGCGGTCTACGACAGCCTGGGCAATCCGCACACGCTCACCGCGTACTTCGTGAAGACCGCACCGAACGTCTGGCGCGTGTTCGCCGCGGCGAACGGCGTGCAGGTGGGCGCCGGCGCGGTCGGCACGCTCGCGTTCCAGCCCGACGGCACGATCGACACCGCCGCGAGCAGCCTGCCGTTCGCGCTCGCGGTGCCGGTCGGCACCGGCGCCGCCTCGCCGCTCGCGTTCGCGCTCGATTTCACCGGCAGCACGCAGTTCGGCTCGAACTTCGGCGTGAACGAACTCGTGCAGGACGGCTATCCGTCGGGCAAGCTCACCGGCTACGCGATCTCCTCCGACGGCACGATCGTCGGCCGCTACTCGAACGGGCAGACGCGCGCGCAGGGGCAGGTGGTGCTCGCCAATTTCACCAACCCGCAGGGTCTGCAGCCGCTCGGCAACAACCAGTGGGGCGAGACCGCCGCCTCCGGCCAGCCGCTCGTCGGCGCGCCGAACACCGGAAACCTCGGCGTGATCCAGTCCGGCGCCCTCGAAGAGTCGAACGTGGACATCACCGAGGAGCTGGTGAGAATGATCACCGCGCAGCGCATCTACCAGGCGAACGCGCAGACGATCAAGACGCAGGACGCGGTGCTGCAGACGATGGTGAACCTGCGGTAAGCGCCGATGGACCGGCTCGTCTTCGTCGCCGCCTCCGGCGCGCGCCAGCTTCTCGCGCGCCAGGACGCGATCGCGCAGAACGTCGCGAACGTCTCGACGCCCGGCTACCGCGCCGAGACCGCGGCCGCGCGCGCTGCGCCGCTCGCCGCAGGAAGCACCCGGGTGTTCGCGCTGGAGGTCGCCACCGGCCCGGATCTCACGCCGGGTCCGATCGAATCGACCGGTCGCCCGCTCGACGTCGCGCTGCAGGGCCCGGGCTGGATCGCGGTGCAGGCCCCCGACGGTCGCGAGGCGTACACGCGCGCCGGGAGCCTGGAGGCGGGCGCGGGCGGCGTCCTGCAGACGCGCGCCGGGCACGCGGTGCTCGGCGAAGGCGGCCCGATCGCGGTGCCGCCGGAGCACCGCATCGAGATCGCGCGCGACGGCACCGTCACCGCGATTCCCGAAAGCGGGCCGCGCGGCTCGGTGCAGGTGCTCGGCCGCCTGAAGCTCGTCAACCCGCCGGCCGAGGCGCTCGCGCGCGGTGCAGACGGCCTGTTTCGCACGCGCGACGGCGCCCCCGCGCCCGCCGACCCGCAGGTCGCGCTCGTCGCCGGCGCGCTCGAAGGCTCGAACGTCAACGCCGCCGAGGCGCTCGTCGGCATGATCGGTGTCGCGCGCCAGTTCGAGCTGCACATGAAGCTCGTCGCGCAGGCCGAGGACAACGCGCGCCGCGCCGCGAGCCTGCTCAACGTCACCGCATGAGGACCGCCGCATGATCCGTTCGCTCTGGATCTCGAAAACCGGGCTCGACGCCCAGCAGACCAACCTCGACGTGATCGCGAACAACCTCGCCAACGTGGCGACCAACGGCTTCAAGCGCTCGCGCGCGGTGTTCGAGGACCTGCTCTACCAGACGATCCGCTCGCCCGGCGCGCAGTCGTCGCAGGCGACGCAGCTGCCCTCCGGACTGCAGGTCGGCACGGGCGTTCGGCCGGTCGCGACCGCGCGCATCTTCACGCAAGGCAACCTGCAGCAGACCGGCAATCCGCTCGATGTGGCGATCAACGGCGCCGGCTTCTTCCAGATCCAGCTTCCCGACGGAAGCACCGCGTACACGCGCGACGGCTCGTTCCAGCTGGACAGCCAGGGGCAGCTGGTCACCGCGAGCGGCTTCGTCCTGCAACCGGGGATCACGGTGCCGGCGAACACGCTCTCGGTGACGATCGCGCAGGACGGCGTGGTGACGGTGGTGCAGTCGGGAAGCCCGACGCCGGTGCAGATCGGGCAGATCCAGCTCGCCAACTTCCTCAATCCCGCGGGCCTGCAGCCGCTCGGGCAGAACCTGTTCGTCGAGACCGCGGCCTCGGGCGCGCCCTCGACCGGCACGCCGGGCACCGCGGGTCTCGGCCTCCTCAACCAGGGCTACGTGGAGACCTCGAACGTCAACGTGGTCGAGGAACTGGTGAACATGATCCAGGCGCAGCGCGCCTTCGAGATCAACTCGCGCGCGATCCAGGTCTCCGACCAGATCCTGCAGCGCCTTGCGCAGGTGTAGGCGGCCGATGGCGCGCACGATCGCCCTCGTCCTCGCCGCGGCGGCGCTTTGCGCCTGCGGCGCGCCGCAGGTGCGCGTACACGAGCCCACCAGCGTGCGGCCGCAGGCGCCGGTGCCGCCGCCGGCGCGCGCCGACGGCGCGATCTATCGCGCCGAGTCCTACCGGCCGCTGTTCGAGGACCGGCGCGCGCGTCACGTCGGCGACACGCTCACCATCGTTATCAACGAGCGGATCAGCGCCGCGCAGCAGAACGCGACCAGCGCCGCCCGCAGCGGCGCCGTGAAGGCGGAGGCGCCGTCTTTCGACGTGCCCGCGTTTCGCGGCATCGCCGGCGTGCGCAGCATCCCGGGACGCATCGCCGGCACCGACCTCGAGCTTTCCTCCTCGATCAAGCACGACGCGAAGGGCGCGGCGAGCGCGAGCAACAGCTTCTCCGGCACGATCACCGTGACGGTGATCGAGGTGCTCGCGAACGGCAACCTGGTGGTCGCCGGCGAAAAGGAGATCGGCACGAACCGCGAGGTCGAGCGGCTGCGCTTTTCCGGTGTCGTCAACCCGGCGACGATCGGCCCCGGCAACCAGGTGAGCTCGACGCAGGTGGCCGATGCGCGGCTCGAATACCGCGGCGAGGGCGCGGTCGATTCGGCACAGGTGATGGGATGGCTCGCTCGATTCTTTCTCTCGTTCCTGCCGTTCTGAGGGCGCTCGCGGCGGCTGCGGCGCTCGCGGCCGGCAGCGCGGCGCAGGCCGAGCGCGTGAAGGACCTCGCGAGCTTTCAGGGCGCGCGCGCGAACCAGCTCGTCGGCTACGGGCTGGTGGTCGGCCTCGACGGCAGCGGCGACCAGACGACGCAGACGCCGTTTACGGTGCAGAGCGTCGTCTCGATGCTCGGGCAGATGGGCGTCAACCTGCCGCCGGGCGTGAGCCTGCAGCTGCGGAACGTCGCCGCGGTGATGGTGACCGCGGTGTTGCCGCCGTT
>JAOAFL010000115.1 GCA_026416295.1 Burkholderiales bacterium
CAGCGCATGGCGCTCGCGAAAAACGCAGGGCCCGCCGCGGTGCGCTTCTACGAGTTCGCGCAGTCGCCGCCCGCGCGCTCGATCCTCAGAAAGCACGGTTTCGTCCTTCCGGGCGAGGGCGGCTAGGAGCGCCATGGACTGGGACGCGCTCTCGCTTTCGCTGCGGCTCGGCGCGCTGACGGTGCTCCTTCTGCTTCCCGCGGGCGTCGCGCTCGGGCGCTGGCTCGCCTATCGCGACTTTCGCGGGAAAAGCGTCGTCGAGGCGATGGTGGCGCTTCCGCTCGTGCTGCCGCCCACGGTGTTCGGCTACTACCTCCTCGTCGCCTTCGGCGCGGCTTCGCCCCTCGGTGCGCTCTGGCAGCAGGCGTTCGGCCGGCCGCTCGTCTTCACGTTCGAAGGGCTTCTTGCCGCCTCGCTCGTCTTCAATCTGCCGTTCGCGATCCAGCCGATGCAGCGCGGCTTCGAGGCGATCGCGCCGGAATTGCGCGAGGCGGCGGCAAGCTGCGGCATGCGGCCCTGGGAAGTGCTCCTTCGCGTCGAGCTTCCGCTCGCCTGGCCGGGCATCGTCACCGCGCTCGTCCTTTCGTTCGCGCACACGCTCGGCGAGTTCGGCATCGTCCTGATGGTGGGCGGAAACATCCCCGGCGAAACGAAAACGGTCGCGATCGCGATCTACGACCGCGTGCAGGCGTTCGACGATCGCGCCGCGGCCCAGATGTCGGCGTTTCTGCTCGCGCTGTCGCTCGCTGCGATCGCGGCGACGCTTTTCCTTTCGCGCCGTGTCGGACGAAGGCTCGGTTAGCCGCGCGGGGCTGGAGGCGCGCCTTGCGCAGCCGGGGCCGATACCGCTTGCGGCGGAGCTGCGCTGCGCGCCGGGGGAGATCACGGCGCTACTCGGTCCCTCGGGCTCGGGCAAGACGACGATCCTTCGCGCGATCGCCGGCCACTACCTGCCGCGCTCGGGGCGGATCGCGGTCGGCGGGCGCCTGTGGCTCGATACCGAGGCGGGGGTGAACGTCGCGGCGCACGAGCGCCGCGCGGGGCTCGTTTTCCAGAGCTACGCGCTCTTTCCGCACATGACGGCGCTGGAAAACGTCGCCGCCGCGCTCGGGCACCTGCCGGCGGGCGCCCGTGCGGCGCGCGCGCAGGAACTCCTCCAAACCGTGCACCTCGCGGGGCTGGAAGCGCGCCGCCCGGCGGAACTCTCAGGCGGGCAGCAGCAGCGGGTGGCGGTCGCGCGGGCGCTCGCGCGCGAACCCGAGGTGCTGCTGCTCGATGAACCTTTCTCAGCGGTGGACCGCAGCACCCGCGAGCGGCTCTACCGGGAGCTTGCCGAGATGCGGCGGCGACTCGCGATGCCGGTGCTCCTCGTCACCCACGATCTGGACGAGGCGCTGATGCTCGCCGATCGGGTGGTGCTGCTCCACCACGGCGCGACGATCCAGCACGGGGCGCCCTACGAGGTGCTCGCGCGGCCGGCGAGCGTGGAGGCCGCGCGGCTGCTCGGGCTACGCAACCTCTTCGAAGGCACGGTCGAAGGCGAGCGCGACGGCTTCACGATCCTGCGCTGGCGCGGCTACCTGCTCGAAGCTCGCCGCGACGCGCGCTTCTCGGCGGGCGCGCGCGTCGCCTGGGTGATCCCCTCGACGCGCGTCGTCCTTCACCGGCGGGACCGCCCCTCGCGCGGCGAGCGCGAAAACCCGGTGCACGGCGTCATTCGCGAAGCGCTCGTGCTCGGCGACATGACGCACGCCACGCTCCTCGTGGACAGCGACGCGCACGCGCCGATCCAGTTCAGCGTGCCCACCCACGTCGCGCAGCGAAACCGGCTGGAGGAGGGCGGCCCGGCGACCGTGTCGCTGCTCGCGGAGGGCATTCACCTCATGCCGCTCCCGGAAACGGGCACGTAGTCGAGACGCGAGCGCCAGCGCGTCCGCAGCGGCCGAGATCGGCTGCTTCCTGTGGACCGGCCCCGTTCGCGCCTGCCGCGCCACGGCGCAGCCGCGACCTGTCCGAAGCTTGCAGATCATGGGGCAGAAACAGCCGTCGAGGCGATCGGCCCCGGCCGCTACCTCGCCGGGCCGTAGAAGACTACCCAGACCGCGAAATCGTCCGAGAAGTCCTCGAAGCGGTGAACTTCGCGGGCGGCGACGAAGATCAGATCGCCGGTCTCGATCGCCTCGAGGCGCTCGCCGGCGCGCACCCTGTCTCTTATACACATCT
>JAOAFL010000094.1 GCA_026416295.1 Burkholderiales bacterium
GGGGGGGGGGGGGGGGGGGGGGCGTTTCGCCATCGGAGCGGGGACGGAAAGCGCGGGGGCGTCGCTGCGGCCCGCCTCGAGCGGGTCCTCGAGCGGGCGCTCAGAGGGTCTTAACAAATTCGAGTACCTCCTTCGCGTGACCGGGTACCTTGACGCCGCGCCACTCGCGCGCGATGCGGCCCTCGGCGTCCAGCACGAACGTGCTGCGTTCGATGCCGCGCACCTTCCGGCCGTACATCGTCTTCGTCTTGAGCACGCCGAACTGCGCGCACACCTTCTCGTCGGCGTCCGACAGCAGCTCGAAGGGCAGCCCGAGCTTTTCCTTGAAGCGCTCGTGCGAGGCGAGCGAATCGCGCGAGATGCCGAACACGCGCGCACCGGCGCGCTCGAACTCGCGGTGCAGATCCCGGAACCCGGCCGCCTCGGCGGTGCAGCCGGAGGTGTTGTCCTTCGGATAGAAGTAAAGGACGAGCTTCGTCCCGCGGTGCGCCGAAAGACGAAATGTGCCGCCGCCGGTCGCAGGAAGGCTGAAATCCTTGACCGCCTTGTTCGACATGCGCGGCGACGCTCGGCAGACCTTTGCGGCAGTGCGCGACAACGCGCGCATTGAACACGTTTTCCGCACCGCGCGCAAGCCGCCGCCGCGCGCCCGCGGCCCCGGTCAGCGCGCGACCGCGCCGAGGAAACGGCGCAGCTCGGCGAGCACCTCGCGCGGCTTTTCCTCCGGCAGGAAATGCCCGCAGTCGAGCGCGCGACCGCGCACGTCGGTCGCCACCGCGCGCCAGTCGGCGAGGGGATCGAACATTTTCTCGATCACGCCGTGCTTGCCCCAGAGCACGAGCAGCGGCATGCGGATTCTGCGCCGCAGGTCGGCGCGATCGTGCGCGAGGTCGATGGTCGCCGCCGCGCGGTAGTCCTCGCAGCTCGCGTGAATCGCGCGCGGATCGCGAAAGCAGCGCACGTATTCGCGCCGCGCCGCGGGCGAAAACGGCCGCAGTCCGGCGCGTCCGCGCCCGAGCCGCGCGAGGATATAGTCGGGCACGTGCCCGGCGAGCAGCCGCTCCGGCAGCGGCGCGGGCTGGATCAGGAAGAACCAGTGCCAGTACGCGGTCGCGAAGTCCTTGTTCGTGCGCTCGTACATCGTGAGGGTGGGCGAGATGTCCATCACCGTGAGCGAGGCGACGCGCGCGCCGTGATCGCGCGCGAGGCGATGCCCGACGCGCGCGCCGCGGTCGTGGCCGACCACGTGAAAGCGCTCGAAGCCGAGCGCCTGCATCACGTCCACCATGTCCGCGGCCATCGCGCGCTTGGAATAGTTCGAGTGATCGGGCAGCCCCCGGGGCTTCGACGAATCCCCGTAGCCGCGCAGGTCGGCGCATACCACGGTGTAGTCGCGCGCGAGCGCCGGCGCCACCTTGTGCCACATCGCGTGCGTCTGCGGATACCCGTGCAGCATCAGCACCGGCGGCCCGTCGCCCCCGTGCACGAGGTGGATCGTCGCCCCGCGCGTGCGCACGCGCCGCGTCTCGAAGCCGGGAAAGAGCCGCCGCGCCACGTCAGGACCTCGCCACCAGCACGACGCCCGCGACGATGAGCGCGATGCCCGCCCAGCGAAGCGGCGTCACCGCCTCGCCGAGCAGCCAGCCGGCAAGGAGCGCATTGAGCGCGAAGCCGAGCGACACCATCGGATAGGCGACGCTCACCGGGGTGCTCGCGAGCGCCGCGAGCCACGCGACGAGGCTCAGGCCGTAGCAGACGACGCCCGCGGCGACGCGCGGCTCGAACGCGAGCGCCCAGCCGAACGGCACGGCGCTCGCGCCCGCCTTGAGAAGGAGCTGCGCCGCGGTGCCGAGCGCGACCGCGCCGAGGATCAGACCGAAGGACGCGGCGTTCACGCGACGAGCAGCGCCGCGGCGACGCGCCGGTCCTCGGCCGCGAGGATGTTGAACGTGCGGCAGGCGGCGGCGAGATCCATCACTTCGAGGCCGATCCTCGCCGCCGCGAGCGCGCGCGTGAGCGCCGGGTGCGGAAAGCGCTGGCGCGGGCCGGTGCCGAGCAGCACGATCTCGGGCGCCTGCGCGAGCACGAGGTCGAAGTCCTGCGCGCGCAGCGCGGCGAAGCTCTGCGCCTGCCACGCGAGCACGCGCTCGGGCAGCACGATCGCGCTCGTCGCGTAGCGCGTGCCGTTCACCGCGAACCAGCCCTCGCCGCAGCCGGTGAAGGCGTTGCGACCTGCGGCGACCGCGGTGAGATGCAGTTTCACTGCTAGAATTCTAGCGGTTATGCGGGAATTCGCGCGCATCCAGCGCCTGCCGCCGTACGTCTTCAATATCACCAACGAGCTGAAGATGGCCGCGCGCCGGCGCGGCGAGGACGTCATCGACCTCTCGATGGGCAACCCCGACGGCCCGACGCCGCCGCACATCGTCGCGAAACTCGTCGAGGCGGCGCAGCGCCCGGACACGCACGGCTACTCGGTGTCGAAGGGCATCCCGCGGCTGCGGCGCGCGATCTGCGACTGGTACCGGCGCCGCTACGCGGTCGAGCTGGACCCCGAGACCGAGGCGATCGTCACCATCGGCTCGAAGGAAGGCCTTGCGCACCTGATGCTCGCGACGCTCGATCGCGGCGATACGGTGCTCGTGCCCAATCCCTCGTACCCGATCCACATCTACGGCGCGATCATCGCCGGCGCCGACATCCGCTCGGTACGCATGACGCCCGGCACCGACTTTTTCGCGGAGCTGGAGCGGGCGATCGCGGAACTGTTCCCCAAGCCGAAAATGCTCATCCTCGGCTTTCCGGCCAACCCCACGGCGATGTGCGTCGAGCTCGATTTCTTCGAGCGCGTGATCGCGATCGCGCGCCGTCACGACATGCTGGTGGTGCACGATCTCGCCTACGCCGACATCGTGTTCGACGGCTGGCGCGCGCCCTCGATCATGCAGGTGGCGGGGGCGCGCGAGGTGGCGGTCGAGTTCTTCACGCTCTCGAAGAGCTACAACATGGCCGGCTGGCGCATCGGCTTCATGGTCGGCAACCGGGATCTCGTGCACGCGCTCGCGCGCATCAAGAGCTACCACGACTACGGCACCTTCACCCCGATCCAGGTCGCCTCGATCATCGCGCTCGAAGGCCCGCAGGACTGCGTCGAGCAGATCCGCGCGACCTACCAGCGGCGGCGCGACGTGCTCGTGCGCGGCCTGCACGACATCGGCTGGCGGGTCGAGAAACCGCGCGCGACGATGTACGTGTGGGCGAAGATCCCGCCCGCCTACGCCGGGCTCGGCTCGATCGAGTTCGCCAAGCGCCTGCTCGAAGAGGCGAAGATCGCGGTCGCGCCGGGCGTGGGGTTCGGCGACTACGGCGACGACCATGTGCGCATCGCGCTGATCGAAAACGAGCAGCGCCTGCGTCAGGCGGTGCGCGGCGTGCGCGACATGTTCAGAAAGGACGGGCTGCTGCGGGGCGCGGCGTGATCGCGCCGCGGCCGGTCGTGCTCGAAGGTCGCGGCGTGCGCCTTGAGCCGCTTGCGCGCGAGCACGCCCCGGCGCTCGAAGACGCCGCCGCCGACGGCCGGCTCTGGGAGCTGTGGTACACCTCGGTGCCGGCGCCGGGCGAGGCGCTCGCCTGGATCGAGCAGGCGCTCGCCGGGCAGAAGGAAGGCCACATGCTCGCCTGGGCGGTGCGCGAGCTTTCGAGCGACCGCATCGTCGGCTCGACGCGCTATCACGACATCGTCGCCGCCGCCGACCGGGTCGAGATCGGCTGGACGTGGTACGCGGCGCGCTGGCAGCGCACGCACGTCAACACCGCCTGCAAGCTGCTGCTTTTCGCGCACGCGTTCGAGGCGCTCGGCTGCAAGGTGGTGGGACTGCGCACCGACGGCTTCAACTTCCGCTCGCAGCGCGCGATCGAGGCGCTCGGCGCGAAAAAGGACGGCGTCCTGCGCCACCATGCGCTGCGTCGCGACGGCAGCGTGCGCGACACCGTGATCTACAGCGTGCTCGCCGGCGAGTGGCCCGACGTCAAGCGCCATCTGGAACTGAGGCTCGCCCGCCATGCGACCGATTAACGTGGGGCTCCTCGGCGTCGGTACCGTCGGCCGGGGGACCTGGGATCTCCTTTCCCGCAACGCCGGCGAGATCCGTCGGCGCGCCGGGCGCGCGATCCGCGTCACGCACGTCGCCGCGCGCTCGGCCGAGCGCGCGCGCGAGCTGGTGGGCGCGCGCGCGCGGGTGTGCGCGCACCCGCGCGAGGTGACGCGCGCCGCGGACGTCGACATCGTCGTCGAACTGATCGGCGGCACGGACGCGGCGCGCGAGCTGGTGCTCGATGCGATCGCGCACGGCAAGCACGTGGTCACCGCGAACAAGGCGCTCCTTGCGCTCTACGGCAACGAGATCTTCGCCGCGGCGCAGAAGCGCGGCGTGATGGTCGCGTTCGAGGCCTCGGTGGGCGGCGGCATCCCGATCGTCAAGGCGCTGCGCGAGGGGCTCGCCGCCAACCGCATCGAGTGGATCGCCGGCATCATCAACGGCACCTCGAACTACACCCTCACCGAGATGCGCGAACGCGGCGTCTCGTTCGAGGAGGCGCTCGCCGAGGCGCAGCGCCTCGGCTACGCCGAGGCCGACCCGCGCATGGACATCGAGGGGGTGGACGCGGCGCAAAAGCTGACGATCCTCGCCGCGCTCGCGTTCGGCATCCCGATGCAGTTCCGGCGCGTCTACAGCGAGGGCATCGCGAAGCTTACGCGCGAGGACATCGCCTACGCCGAGGAGCTCGGCTACCGCATCAAGCTGCTCGGCATCACCCGGCGCGCGCCGCGCGGGATCGAGCTTCGGGTGCACCCGGCGCTCGTTCCGGCCAGGCGGCTGATCGCGAGCGTCGAGGGCGTGATGAACGCGGTGCTCGTCAAGGGCGACGCGGTCGGGCCGACGCTCTTTTACGGCGCCGGCGCGGGCGGGCAGCCGACCGCGAGCGCGGTGGTCGCGGATCTGCTCGACGTCACCCGGCTGATCACCGCCGACCCGGAGCACCGCGTGCCGCATCTCGCGGTGCAGCCCGAGCACCTCGCGCGCACGCCGATCCTGCCGATCGGCGAGGTCGAGACCTCGTATTACCTCAGGATGCGCGTTCTCGACCGGCCGGGCGTACTCGCCGACATCGCGCGCATCCTCGCCGCGCGGCGCATCTCGATCGGCGCGATGGTGCAGAAGGAGCCGGGTGCGGGCGAAAAGCAGGTCGACATCGTCATGCTCACGCACCGCGCGCGCGAAAAGGACGTCGCCGCAGCGATCGCGGCGATCGAGCGCCTCGCGACCGTCGTCGGCCGCGTGCGCCGCATCCGCGTGGAAGAACTGCTCTAGGGCCGGCGGCGTGCGCTACGTCTCGACGCGCGGCGCGGCCGCGCCGCGCCGCTTCGGCGAGATCCTGCTCGAGGGGCTCGCGCCCGACGGCGGGCTGTACGTGCCCGAGCGCTGGCCCGCGGCCGACCTCGACGCGCTGCGCGACCTGCCGTACCCGGCGCTCGCGCACGCGCTGCTCGCTCCCTTCATGGACGACGTGCCGCAGCTCGCGGCGATCGTCGCGCGCACCTACACGAAGGAGGCGTTCGGCAGCGCCGCGATCGTGCCCCTGCGCACGCTCGAGTCCGGGCTGCATCTGCTCGCGCTTTCGAACGGGCCGACGCTCGCGTTCAAGGACATCGCGCTGCAACTCCTCGGCAACCTTTTCGAAGCGGCGCTCGCGGCGCGCGGCGAGACGCTCACCGTGCTCGGCGCGACCTCGGGCGACACCGGCTCGGCGGCCGAGTACGCGTGGTGCGGCAAGCGCGGCATCCGCGTCTTCATGCTCTCGCCGCACGGGCGCATGAGCGAGTTCCAGCGCGCGCAGATGTACTCGCTCGACGCGCCGAACGTCCACAACCTCGCGGTGTGCGGCACGTTCGACGACTGCCAGGACCTCGTGAAGGCGGTGAACGCCGATGCCGCGTTCAAGGCGCGCTACCGCATCGGCGCGGTGAATTCGATCAACTGGGCGAGGATCGCGGCGCAGACGGTGTACTACTTCGCCGGCTGGTTCGCCGCGCGACGCGCCGGCGCCGAAGCGATCTCGTTCGCCGTGCCGACCGGCAATTTCGGCAACATCTACGCCGGGTTCGTCGCGCGCGCGATGGGCCTGCCGATCCGGCGGCTCGTCCTCGCCACCAACGAAAACGACGTGCTCGACGAATTCTTCCGCACCGGCCGCTACCGGCCGCGGCGCACGGCGCAGGCGACCTCGAGCCCCTCGATGGACATCACGCGCGCATCGAACTTCGAGCGCTACGTGTACGAGCTGGTCGGCCGGGACGGCGCGCGCCTGGCGGCGCTCTGGCGAAGGCTCGAGGCCGAGGGCGAACTCGACCTCGGCGCGTACCGCGAGGCGATCGCGGCGAGCGGTTTCGCGAGCGGGCGCTCGACCCACGCCGAGCGGCTCGCGACGATCCGCGCGGTCTACGAACGGTACGGCGCGATCATCGACCCGCACACCGCCGACGGCGTCGGCGTCGCGCTCAGGCTGCGCGAGCCGGGCGAGACGATGGTGTGCCTCGAGACCGCGCAAGCCGCGAAATTCGCCGCGACGATCCGCGAGGCGATCGGCCGCGAGCCGCCCCGGCCGCGCGGGCTGGAAGACCTCGAGCGCCGGCCGCAGCGCTTCGCGGTGATCGACCCGGATCCGGAGGCGCTCAAGCGCGCGATCGCCGAGGCCTGCGGCGCGTAGCCGCGCGCCGCTACGGCGCCGCCGCCGGGCGCGGCTCGGGCGCCGGTTCGATCGCGAGGCCTTCGCCGCCGAGCCGCGCGCGCAGCCAGCGGACGTGCGGGGCGCCGAAGACCTCGATGCGGCGAAGGCCGGGCAGCGGTTCGTCGTCGCGGAAGGTGTGCGTGTCGCCGTGTACGAGCACGACGCGCCCGGGGCGCGCCGACG
>JAOAFL010000108.1 GCA_026416295.1 Burkholderiales bacterium
CCGATCGTCACCGTGATCGGCATCGGCATCGCGCTGCTGATCGGCGGTGTGGTGGTGACCGAGTCGGTGTACGCGATTCCGGGCCTCGGGCGGCTCACGGTCGACGCGGTGCTCTCGCGCGACTTTCCGACGATCCAGGGCGTGATCCTGTTCTTTTCGCTGGCGTACGTGCTGGTGAACCTTCTCGTCGACCTCTCGTACGTGTTCTTCGATCCGCGCATCCGCTACTAGCCCCGATGGCCGCGCCCGGTCTGCCTTCTGGCGAAGCGCTCTCGGTCGAGGCCGCCGCCGTGCGCCCGCTCGAGACCGGCTGGCAGCGCGCAGCGCGCAGCGTCTCGGTGCGCGTGGGCGGCGCGGTGCTCGGCCTGCTCGTCCTCGTCGCGCTCGCGGCGCCCTGGCTCGGCACGGTCGATCCGACGCTCTTCGACGCCGCGAGCCGCGACCTTCTGCCCGGAGGGAAGGGCACCATCGTGACGCTCGACGGCGAGACGCGCGAGCACCGGTTCCTTTTCGGCTCCGACTCCTACGGCCGCGACATCTACAGCCGCGTCGTTTACGGTACGCGCGTCTCGCTCGTCGTCGGCGCGCTGACGGCGCTCGTCGCGCTCGCCTTCGGCATCCTCGCGGGGCTCGCAGCCGGGTACCTGCGCTCGCTCGACGGGCCGTTGATGCGCGTCATGGACGGCATCATGGCGATCCCGGCGATCCTGATCGCGATCGCGCTGGTGGCGATGTGGCGCGCGAGCCTTCTCACCGTGATCGTCGCGATCGCGATTCCCGAGATCCCGCGCGTGACGCGCCTCGTGCGCGCGCTGGTGCTCTCGATCCGCGAGGAGCCGTACGTCGAGGCGGCGATCGCGCTCGGCACGCGGCCGGCGCGAATCATGTTCGCCCACATCCTGCCGAACACGATCGCGCCGCTCATCGTGCAGGGCACCTTCATCTGCGCTTCGGCGATCCTGGTCGAGGCGATCCTGTCCTTCCTCGGCGTCCGCCTGCCGCCCGACATCCCCACCTGGGGCAACATCATGGCCGAAGGAAGGGTGCAGTTCACCAAATATCCGCACAACGTGTTCATCCCCGGCGTGTTCCTGACGGTCACCGTGCTCGCGGTCAACATGCTCGGCGACGGCTTGCGCGACACGCTCGACCCGAAGATGGCGCGGCGCGTATGAGCGGGGCGGCGCCCGCCTCGCCGCCCGCGGTGCTCGAGGTGCGCGACCTCACGGTGGCGCTCCCGGCCGGCGCCGACCGCTCGCACGCGGTCGCGCGCGTGTCGTTTTCGGTCGCGCGCGGCGAGATCCTGTGCCTCGTCGGCGAATCCGGTTCCGGCAAGTCGGTGATCGCGCAGGCGATCATGGGGCTGTTGCCGCGCGGGCTGCGCGTCGTCGCCGGCGAGGCGCGGCTTGAGGGCGAGGATACGCTGCGCGCCTCGCCCGAGCGGCTGCGCGCGCTGCGCGGCGCGAGGATGAGCATGGTGTTCCAGGAGCCGATGACCGCGCTCAACCCGGTCATGACCTGCGGCGCGCAGCTGGAGGAGCTGCTGCGCGCGCACACGGCGCTTCGCCCCGCCGAGCGCCGGCGGCGCCTGCTCGATATCCTGCGCGAGGTGGCGCTGCCCGACCCGGAGCGCATCCTCGCGTCCTATCCGCACCAGCTCTCGGGCGGTCAGCGCCAGCGCATCATGATCGCGATGGCGCTCGCGCTCGAGCCGGCGCTGCTCATCGCCGACGAGCCGACCACGGCGCTCGACGTCACCACCCAGGCGCAGATCCTGCGGCTCATCCGGGAGCTCCAGGCGCGCCACGGCACCGGGGTGCTGTTCATCACCCACGACTTCGGGGTCGTCGCCGAGATCGCGCACCGGGTCGCGGTGCTGCGCCTCGGCGAGCTGGTCGAGCTGGGCTCGAAGGCCGAGGTGCTGCAGCGCCCGCGCCACGACTACACGAAGATGCTGATCGCATCGGTGCCGACGCTCGAGCCGCACGGGCGGCGGCCCGATCCGTCGGCGCCGGTGGTGCTCGAGACCAAAGGGCTCAGCAAGATCTATCGCAGCGGCGGTTGGTTCGCGAGGCGCGAGGTGCGCGCCGCCGAGGACGTCACGCTCACCGTGCGCCGCGGCCAGACGCTCGGAATCGTCGGCGAATCCGGGTCGGGCAAGTCCACGGTCGCCCGCTGCATCGTGCGCCTGATCGACCCCACCTGCGGCGAAATCCGCGTGCACGGCGAGGACATCGCGCGCGCAAGCCACCGGGCCCTTCGGCCGCTGCGGCGCCGGGTGCAGATCGTTTTTCAGGACCCCTACCGCTCGCTCAATCCGCGGCGTACCGTGGGCGAGGCGATCATCGAGGGGCCGCTCAACTACGGCGTGCCGCGCGCCGAGGCGCTCGAGCGCGCCCGGCGGCTGATGGAACTGGTGCGCATGGATCCGGCCGCGCTCGAACGCTATCCGCACCAGTTCTCCGGCGGTCAGCGCCAGCGCATTTCGATCGCGCGCGCGCTCGCGATGGAACCGGAGCTGCTGGTGGCCGACGAGCCGGTCTCGGCGCTCGACGTCTCGGTGCAGGCGCAGGTGCTCGCGCTGCTGGAAGAGATCCGCACGCGGCTCGATCTGGCGATGCTCTTCATCACCCACGACCTGCGAGTCGCGGCGCAGGTGTGCGACGACGTCGCGGTGATGTCGCAGGGGCGCGTGGTCGAGGTCGGCCCGGTCGAGGAGGTGTTCCGGCGCCCGCGCCATCCGTACACGCGCGCGCTTCTGGAGGCGGCGCCCGGACGCGATTTTCGCTTCGCGAGCGCGTAAACTCGGCCGCATGGATGCGCTGGATGCCGAGCTGATCCGCGCGCTCGCGCGCGTCGACGGGCTCGACGTGCGCGTGGTGCCTCGCTGCGATTCCACCAACACCCGGCTGCTCGCCGAACCCGGCCCGGGGCCGCTGCTGCTCGCGGCCGAAATCCAGACCGCCGGCCGCGGCCGGCGCGGCCGGCGCTGGCGCTCGGCACCGGGCGCCGGCGCGACTTTTTCGCTCCTTCGTCACCTGCGCCGGCCGCCGGCGGCGCTCGCCGGCCTTCCGCTCGCGATCGGCGTTGCCGCAGCGCGGGCGCTCCGATCTCTCGGGGCGGCGGACGTGGCGCTCAAGTGGCCGAACGACCTCGTCGCCACCGGTCGCCACGGCGGCGCGAAGCTCGGGGGGATTCTCGTCGAATCGCGGCCCGCGGGAGAGGCGACCGCCGTCGTCGTCGGCATCGGCGTCAATTGCGCGAGCGACCCGACCCTCGCGCGCCGGCTGCGCCGGCCGGTCGCGGCGCTCGACGCGCTCCTCGCCCCGCTGCCGTCGCGTAACGCGGTGATCGCCGCGCTCGCGCGCGAAGCGCTCGCCGCGCTCGACGCCTTCGAGCGCGCGGGGCTCGCGCCGTTCGTCGCCGAATGGCGCGCGCTCGACGCCTACGCGGGCGCGCGGCTGCAGGTGCGCCTTCCCGGCGGACGCACCGTGACCGGCATCGCGCGCGGCATCGCGGCGAGCGGCGCGCTCGTGCTCGCGACCGCGCGCGGCGAACGTCACCTCGTCTCGGCGAGCCTGCGGCAGGTGCGCGCGCCGTGATCCTCGCGATCGACGCGGGCAATTCGCGTGTCAAGTGGGGCTGGTACGAGCCGGGGCCCGCACGGCACGGCTGGGCGTCGATCGCGACCGTCTCGCTGATCGAATTCGCCGCCGCGGCGCACCACGTGAACCCCTTCTCGGTCACGCACGAGAACCCCGACCGCATCGTGATCTCGAACGTCGCGGGCGAAGGTGCGCGCCAGCTGATCGTCAACTGGATCGGGATTTTCGAGGCTGAACCCGAGTGGGTGCACGGCGAACGCGAGCGCTGCGGCGTACGCAATCTCTACGATACGCCCGAGCAGCTCGGCCCGGACCGCTGGGCGGCGCTGATCGCTGCGCGCGCGCTCGTGCCCGGCCGCGCGTGTCTGGTCGTGAACGCAGGCACCGCGACGACGATCGACGCGCTTTCGCCCGAGGGCGAGTTTCTCGGCGGGCTGATCCTGCCGGGCGTCGACCTCATGCGCTACGTGCTGCACGAGCACACCGGCCGGCTGCCGCTCCAGGAGGGCAACTTCGTCACGACGCCGCGCAACACGGTGGATGCGATCGAGACCGGGTGCCGGCACGCGCAGGCGGGCGCCGTCGAACGCATGTTCCGACTGATGCCGGCGGGCAGCGTCTGCATCGTCTCGGGCGGCGGCGGGCCGGCGTTGATCGAGCGCCTGCCGATGCCCTGCCGCTATGTGGAAAACCTGGTGCTCGAAGGGCTTGCGCGGATCGCGCTCGACGGGAAGCCGCGGCCGGCGTGAGGGCGCTGTTTCTATTTTTCGTCGCAGCCAATCTCGCGTTCTTCGCCTGGACCGCGTATTTCGCGCCGCCCGACGCCGGGCGCGATCCGCAGCCGCTCGGTCGCCAGATCGCGCCCGAGCGGTTGCCGATCCTGCCGGCCGAGACCGGGGTGCAGCCCGGCGCGCCGGCTCACGCGCTCGGGCCGCCGGCTCGCGCATGCCTCGAATGGGGTGCGTTCGCGCCGGCGGAGGCGACCCGCGCGCGCGAAGCGCTCGCTGCGCTTGCGCTCGGCGAGCGGCTCGCCGAGCGCCGCAGCGAAGAGACGGCGCATTGGTGGGTGTTCATCCCGCCGCAGGCGAACCGTCAGGCGGCGCAGAAAAAGGCCGCCGAGCTGAAGGCGCTCGGCATCGACGACTACTTCATCGTGCAGGAAGACGGGCCGGCGCGCTGGGCGGTGTCGCTCGGCGTGTTCACGAGCGAGCGCGCGGCACAGTCGCACCTCGAGGCGCTGCGCGCCCGCGGCGTGCGCACGGCCCAGCTTGCGCAGCGCGAAGTCCGGGTGCCGAAGGTCTGGCTTCAGGTGCGGGATGCGGACCAGCAGCGGCAGGCGGCGTTGCGCGAGATCGCGCGCTCGATCGAGGGCAGCGAGCTGCGCGAGTGCCCGGCCGGCGGCTGATACGCGCGGGCGCCGATCGGGTAACATGCGGCGCCGATGCTCGCGCGGGGTCTGCTCGCACTCTGTGTCGTTCTCCTCGCCGCGGCGCCGGCAGCGGCGCAGGACTGCGCGCCGATGCCGGGTCTGCCGCGGCTGCTCGCCCAGTGGCACACGAATCTCGAGACGTGGCGCGGCCGCGCCTTTCTGCTTGCGCCGGGCGCACGGCTCGAAACGGACTGCGGCGAGCGCGTGCGCGTGCTCATGCAGTGGAAGCAGGCGATCGAGCTGTGGCGGCGCGCCTCGGGGCTCGACGAGCCTGCGCTTTCGGTCGTCGCCGACTGCCGGCGCACGATGGAATTGCTCGCGCGTTGGCGCTACGCGATCGAACTCTGGTACGGCGGGCCGCTCGTTCCCGCGCCCGATGCGAGCGCGTGCCTCGGAGCCTAGCCGCGGGATCGCGCGGGGTCGCCGAGCTGCGCGGCGATGAAGGCGAGCAACCGGTCGGCGAGCACCGGCTTCGTGAGATAAGCCGCAGCGCCGAGTTCCTTGCTGCGCGCCTCGCCCTCCTCCACCGAGGTGAGAAAGATCACCGGAATGCGGGGCAGTGCGCGGTCGGCGCGGAGCGCGGCGACGAACTCGAATCCGTCCATGTGCGGCATGGCGACGTCGCAGACGATCAGGTCCGGCACTGCCCGCAGCACTTCATAACCGCCGGCGATCGCGTCCTCGGCGACGCTCACCTCGTAGCCCGCGCGCTCCAGATGCAGCCGCAGCAGCTCGCGGATGTTCGGGTCGTCGTCCACCACCAGGATGCGTGCCGCCATCGGTTCGCGAGCCTGCGGGTTTCCCGGTGCTGGTGGCCCGACTCGAACGGGCGACCTACTGATTACGAATCAGTTGCTCTACCGGCTGAGCTACACCAGCGATCGGCGTCTCGAGCCGCAATTATACGCCGCGAGTGCGAAATGGTTCCGCCTGCGCGGCGCACGCCGCGCCGTTCGTTCCGGATTTCCGGCCGCCGGTCGTCCCGCCTTGGCGGTGCGGCGGGGGGCTGGCAACATCGTCGCAGATCGGGAGGCGTCATGCAGCGTGCACGCGGTTTCAGTCTGATCGAGCTGATGATCGTGGTCGCGGTGGTCGCGATCCTCAGCGTGATCGCCGTTCCTTCGTATCTCGATTACGCCCAGCGCGGCAAGATCACCGAGGCGACCGCCACGCTTTCGGAACTGAGGATCCGCGCCGAGCGCTGGTTCGCCGACAACCGTACCTACGTCGGCAACTGGGAGGGCAACGCCACCGCCGGGACGCGCTACTTCACTTACAGCTGCACGAAGAGCGCCACTGCGTTCACCTGCACGGCGACCGGCACCGGGGGCATGACCGGATTCGTCTACACGATCAACGAATCGAACGTGAAGACGTCCACGTTCACCGGGCTGTCGGGCTGGAACAACTGCGCGACGCGCTGGATCACCAAGAAGGGCGAGACGTGCTGAATCGCGCGGCGCGCGGCATGAGCCTGATCGAGCTGATGATCGCGCTCGCGATCCTCGCCGTGCTGCTCGCGCTCGCGCTGCCGGAGTACAACACGTTCATCCGCAACACGAAAGTGAAGAACCTCGCGCTCAGCCTGGAAGCGGGACTGCAGCTAGCGCGCACCGAGGCGATCCGGCGCAACGAAAACGTGCGCTTCCAGATCGTCAGCGACCTGACGAGCGGCTGCACCGTCGCCGGCACCGAGGTGAGCACGCCCCACTGGGTGGTGAGCCGCGACGACCCCACCGGCCGCTGCGACGCGGCGCCCTCGGACAGCGTGCCGCCGATGATCGTGCAGAAATGGGACTTCCAGGAAGGCGCCGCCGGTTCGGGTCTCGCGTGGAACCTCGCGCTCGCCGGCACCGCGAGCGCGCTCGTGACGTTCAATGGCCTTGGCCGGGTGACGCCCCCGCCCGCGGGCGCGATCACGATCGAGGTGCGGCCGGTCGAGACGAGCGGGATCGCCTGCGCGCCCGCCGGCTCGGTGCGGTGCCTGCGGGTCACCGTGAGCCCGGCCGGCCAGATCCGCACCTGCGACCCGGCGATGACCGTCGCGACCGATCCGCGCTATTGCTGAGCCCATGCGGAACCGGCGGACACAATCGGGCGTGATGCTGCTCGAGGCGCTGCTCGGCATCCTCATCTTCTCGATCGGCATCCTCGCCCTGCTCGGCATGCAGGCGGCTGCGATGCGCTACACGATCGATGCCAAATACCGCTCCGAAGCGAGTTTTCTCGCCGACGAGATCATCGGCGTGATGTGGGGCGACCCGGCGAACCTCGCGAACTACGAGACCGCCAACTGCCCGTCCACGCCGCGCTGCAACCAATGGCTCGCGCGGGTGCAGAGCCGCCTGCCGAACGCGACCGGCGCGAACGCGCCGACGATCGTCGTCGACGCCGCCAACAACCGGCAGGTGACGGTGACCGTGCGCTGGCAGATCCCGGGCGAGGCGAGCGCGTCGCCGAGCAGTCACGTCGCGGTCGCGCAGATCTTCCGCGCGACCGACTGAGGGTCCCCATGCGCCGCATCCGTCAATCCGGCATGAGCCTGGTCGAAGTGATGGTCGCGGTGGCGATCGGCCTGATCGGCATCCTGATCATCACGCAGGCGTACATCGCCGGCGAGAATTTCAACCGTTCGACCGTCGGCGAAACCGGCGGACAGATGGGCGGCGCGGTCGCGCTCTACATGATCGAGCGCGAGCTGCGCAACGCGGGCTACGGGATCGCGGATACGGGCGCGCTGCGCTGCGGCGAACTGTATTGGTACTACGACCCGAACTATTCGCAGAACATCAGCGCCGGCTCGCCGCTGCCGCGGCTCGTCGTCGCGCCCGTAGTGATCCGGACCTCGGCGAGCGGCGCGCCGGACGAACTCACGGTGCTCTACTCGCGCAGCGCCCGCATGGCGACACCCGCGACGGTCCAGAGCTTCGTCGCGGGCGCCGCCGAAGTGACGCTGATCGGCACCTCGCTCGGCTTCGCCGCGAACGACCTCGTGATCCTGTCGGGCGCGAGCGGTTGCACGCTGCGCCAGGTCACCGCGGTCATCGAGGAACAGAACAAGCTCCAGCTCAACCCCGGCCCGACCGCACGGTTCAACCCGCCGGGCTGGGGTGCATTTCCGACGACCTACGCGAACGGCGACCTCGTCTTCAATCTCGGCAACGCGGCGTTGCGCACCTACACGGTGTCGGGCGGCAGGCTCCTTGCGACCGACGTCCTGCTCCAGGCGGGCGGGGCGGCGGGGGCGACGGCGGCGCTCATGGAAGGCATCGTCGATCTGCGCGCGCAGTACGGCAAGGACAACGGCATCGACAACGGCACCGTCGCCGCGACGAGCTACGTCGCGAACGACGGGCAGGTGGACCAGTTCAGCAGCACCGTACCGGCGAACGCCGCCGAGTGGCAGCAGGTGCTATCGGTGCGTCTCGGCATTCTCGTGCGCATCGGAACCTACGAGAAGCCCTCGGCGGCGGGCATCTGCGACGCGACCACGACCCCGCCCACCTGGGCCGGCGGCACCTTCACCGCGATCGATGTGACCACCACGACGAGCGAAGACCGCTGCTACCGCTACCGGGTGTTCGAGACGATCGTGCCGCTTCGCAACATGATCTGGGGGCTCGCGTCGTGAAACGCGCTCTGGCGTCCGCCGAACGCGGGGTCGTCCTCTTCATCGCGCTGATCATCCTGGTCGCGATGTCGCTCGCCGGAATCGCGCTCATGCGCAGCGTCGACACCGGCACGATCGTCGCCGGCAACCTCGCCTTCCGCCAGAGCACGATGTTCGTCGCCGATCTGGGAATCGAGGCGGCGCGCGCCTGGCTGGTCGCCACCGCCGCGAGCTCTCCGGGCACACTCAACGCGCACGCGACCGATCAGGCCTACTGCGCGCGGCTCGACGACGCGACGATCGCGACGAGTTTTTCCGGTGCGTGCGCCGGCGCGACGTTCGCCGCAAGAGAGGTGACCGCTGCGCCGTACGCGCCGCCCGCGGGCTACACCGTGC
Source organism: Burkholderiales bacterium (assembly GCA_026416295.1). GTDB lineage: Bacteria > Pseudomonadota > Gammaproteobacteria > Burkholderiales > SG8-39 > RBG-16-66-20. The sequence continues at coordinate 9,041 of JAOAFL010000108.1, forward strand.
GATACGTCATACACCGCATGTGCTCCGACCAGGGCGATCCGTCGACCGCCGCGATCGAGTGCGTCAAGGCCGCAGGCGCTGCGGCGGCCGGCACCGGCGGCACGAAGGGCGCCGCAGTCTACGGCGCCTACGCGCTCGCCGCGCCGGTCGCGACGGTCTATCGCGTCACCGTGCAGGTGACCGGCCCGCGCAATTCGCGCAGCTACGTCCAGGCGGTGGTGTTCTGACCGCCGCCCGAAAGAAGGGGGAACGGAGATGAGCCGCATATCCGATCTCGCGAAAAAACTGCTCGCCGGCCTGCTCAGCGTTTCGATCGTCTTCACCGGGCCGCTTCACGCCGCGCTCACCGACATCGCCGACTACCCGATCACGCAGCCGGCGACCGCGAGCCTCAACCCGAACCTGCTCCTCATCCTCGACGACTCCGGCTCGATGTCGCGCCAGTTCAGCCCGGACTACGTCTCGCCGAACGTGAGCGCCGGAACGACGCGCAACTGCTTCGATTCCTACGATTCGAACAACGACATCACGACGACGCTCGAGCCCTGCGGGCCGGGCGATCCGCCGGCGATGGCGCCGGAGTTCAACGCCCAGTACTACAACCCGGAGATCCGGTATCTGCCGGCGGTGAACTACGACGGCAGCCAGCGCGCGAACATGACCTGCGCGAACACCGGCGGAATCCTTCAGAACCCCGGCGACGATCCGAACGACCCGAACGCGCCCTGCGTCGGCGGCGGCGGCTGGACCGCGGTCCCGACCGACAACGTGAGCGCACCCGGCGCCAACCACGCGCGCAAGGACCTCACCACCGGCCAGGGCGCTTCCGGCAGCAACTGGGACACCGGATTCAGTCCGGTGATCACGACCTACAACGTCCGGCAGAACTGGCCGGACCGCGTCTGGTGCAAGGCACCGGGCGACACGAATTTCAACGACCCCAACCGCTGCCGTACGAACAGCGCGTATACCTATCCGGACTTCGATTTCGGCTACGGCAAGGACGCCGCGGGGAACGTCAAGTACCGGTTCGGCGCACCCTACTACTACCGGATCATCCCGACCGAGTACTGCACCGACGCGCGGATGACCAATTGCGTCGCCTCCGACGGCCCCACCGTCGTCGGCGGCGTGAGCTACTCGGTGCCGGCGCCGGTCCGCTTCTGCACGGATTCCACGCTCACCAACTGCCATGCCAAGCGAACCTCGACGCGCCGGTATCCGAAATTCGCGGGGAACATCGTTCCCGCCCTGGGCGGCGCACCGGCCGTTCGCGCGTTTGCGACCCTCACGATCACCGATCCTCAACCGGACTCCGCGCAAGGGAACGTGGCGAGCATCGTGGCAAGCAAACCGGGCGGGCCGTCCTTCACCCTCGTCGGGTCTCTCACGCTCGCCGCGAACGCGAGCGCGACCACGTGGGCAGACAGCATCCGGGCCGCGATCAACGCGGGCACGAGCGGCTTTACTGCGACCCGCAGCAACAATGTCGTGACGATCACGGTCCCGTCGGCGCAGGCCGGTGCCGACTGGAACGGGGGCACGCTCACGCTCACCCACAGCGTCACGGGCCGCACGCCTGCCTGGATCGATTTCACCTTTACCGGCACCGTGAAGGGGAACAGCGGCCCGAACATCGGTCAGGTGAACAGCCTGGTCATCGAGGGCCTGCAGTTCGTCTCCAGCACCATTTCCTGCACCACCTCCGCCTGCAACAGCAACACCAGTTCGATCCGCAACGATGCCATGGCGGCACTGGTGCGTGCGCAGCTGACCCCTCCCCCCGGCTGGATTGTCAGCGGCAGCGGGAACGTGGTGAGAATCACCGCACCCGCCGGCACCGGATCGGAAAAGAACGGGATTACGGCGGCGATCGGCACAGCGAATACCAGCGCCAGCGGCTCGAACGGCTCCCGGCTCGCGAACGGCGTCACCACCGGCGACGTCATCCACGCCACCACCAACTTCAGCGGCGGCGCGGATGCGGTGCCCCCCCAGCCGGCGAGGCGCGCGAACGTCGGTACGTTCGTACGCACCGACATCGTGCCGGGACGCACCTACAACAAGTACCCGAACCGCACCGACTGCGTCGCGCAGGAAGGCGTGTGCACCTACGCCGAGGAGATGACCAATTTCGCCAACTGGTTCGCGTACTACCGCACGCGCATCCAGGCGGCGAAGACCGCGATCGGACGCGCGATCGCGCTCGCCGCGATTCCGGACAACTGGCGGCTCGGGTTCAAGACGATCAACTTCGCCGCAAGCCGTTACCTCCCGGTCGCGCCGTTTACGAGCGGCGCAGGCGGCCACCGCCAGCAGTGGTACCAGAAGCTCTACGAGGCGCCGGCGGCGAGCGGCACGCCGCTTCGCCTTGCGCTCTCGCGCGCCGGGCGCTACTTCGGCGACCGGAACCCGGACGGCATGGGTCCCACGCCGATCAATTCCGCGTGCCAACCCAACTTCGTGATCCTCACCTCCGACGGCTACTGGAACGACAGCGGCACGGTGGCACAGAAGCTCGACGGCAGCGCGATCGGCGACGCCGACGGCGACGGCTACGCGAACACGCTCGCCGATGTCGCGTACTACTACTACCACACCGACCTCATGCCCTCGCTCCCGAACCAGGTCCCGGCCGCCGGCATCGACAACGCGCCGCACCAGCACATGACGACGTTCACCGTGGGCATGGGCATCGAGGGAACGCTCCTCTTCCATCCGAATTACCTGGAGCGCGGAAACAGCCTCGACTACGACGCGATCACCGACGGCAATCCGGCGACCACGCCGAACAATTGGCCGCAGCCGGTCGCCGACACCGAAACCGCAGTGGACGACATGTGGCACGCGGCGGTGAACGGCCGGGGGCGGTTCTTCAGCGCCCGCGACCCGGAGGCGCTCGCGCTCGGCATCAATCAGGTGCTCACCGCGATCGCGCAGCGCGTGGGCGCTGGCGCGGCCGCCGCCACCTCGAACCTTCAGCCGGTCGCAGGCGACAACTTCGCGTTCACCGCGCAGTACACCACCGTCGAATGGTCGGGCGACCTGAAGGCGCGCACGATCCGGCTCACCGACGGGCTGATCTCCGGACGCGAGCTGTGGTCGGCGTCGGCGCTTCTCGACCAGCGCAGCCACACCGACCGCCGGATCTATACCTTCGATCCGACCGACACCGTGCCCGGCGTGCCGATCGTCGTCAACGGCCAGAGCCGCGTGCAGAACGGCAACAGGCTGCGCAGCTTCTGCCGTCATACGCAGACCTCGGAGCCGACCTGCGACGACGGCGGACTGCTCACACCGCAGGAGGCCGACGACTACTTCGATCCGCTCGGCGGGCCGAACGGGGCGCTGTCCCAGACCGCCGGCTGGCCGAGCGGCGACCCCCGGCGCGCGGCGGCGACCCGCGGTTCGCTCATCCGCTATCTGCGCGGCGACGTCGCCAACGAAATGACGCTCGGCGGCACCTCGTCGACCGACCTCTACCGTAACCGCGCGCACCTGCTCGGCGACATCGTGAACGCGCAGCCCGCGTACGTGAAGGCGGCGCCGTTCAACTACAGCCCGACGACCGACCCCTATTACCTCGACTTCAAGAACAGGACCAACGGCACCGCCGGCACGCGCAAGGGCACGGTGTACGTCGCCGCGAACGACGGCATGCTGCACGCGTTCGAGACCGACCCGGACAACAATCCCTACTACCAGACCGCGGGCATCGAAAATCCGGACACCAACCCCGGAAACGACGCGTTCACCGGCACGCTCAACACCGACCCGATCACGGGCGAGGGGGCGGAACGCTGGGCGTACATTCCGACGCTCGTGTTTCCGACGCTCAAGCGCCTCGCGGAGGCGAACTATTCGAGCAACCACCGGTTCTTCGTCGACGGCTCGCCGGTGGTGGGCGACGTATGCTTCGGCCATACGCTGTCGACCCCGTGCGCCTCGGTCAACAACTGGCGGACCATCCTCGTCGCCGGGCTGAACGCCGGCGGCCGCGGCTACTACGCGCTCGACATCACCGACCCGGACAATCCGAAAGGGCTATGGGAGCTGAAGGGCGGAAGCGGCGCCGCCTGTCTCACCGACGCGCAGGCGAACAGCGGCGAGTACGGCGAGGATTGCAACATCGGGCTTACCTTCGGCAACCCGATCATCGCGAAGCGGCCCGAAGACGGGCGCTGGGTGGTGTTCGTCACCTCCGGCTACAACAACGTCAGCCCCGGCGACGGCAAGGGCTACCTCTACATCGTCGATGCGCAGACCGGAAAGATTCTTCGCCGCATGGGCACGGGCCTCGGCAGCACCGGCACCCCGAGCGGCCTCGGGCGCATCAATGCCTGGGTCGAGCAGGCGACGGTCAACAATACGGCACTCGCGGTCTACGGCGGCGACCTGCAAGGCAACCTCTGGCGCTTCCAGCTCGAGGAACAGGCGAGCCCGGCGATCCCGCGCTATTCGGTGACCAAGCTCGCCACCGTCTACGACCCGAGCAACAATCCGCAGCCGATCACCGTGAAGCCGGAACTCGCCGAAGTGAGCGGCAAGCGGGTGATCGTCATCGGCACCGGCAGGTTCCTCGGCGCGAGCGACAAGACGAACAATCAGCGCCAGAGCATCTACGCGATCAAGGACGACCTCGCCGGCGCGGGCGATTCCACGCCGTTCAACGATCCGCCGCAGGTCAACATGACGCGCAGCTCGCCGACGACGATCCCGGGGTTCGTGCGGCAGGAGCTCGCCGAAAATTCCTCGAGCACCCGGGTCGCGACGAGCAACCCGGTCGACTTCACCGCGCAGAACGGCTGGTTCATCGACCTGCCCGACGGCGGCTCGGGGGGCGAGGCGGCCGAGCGGGTGAACGTGGACCCGATCTTGCAGCTCGGCACGCTCGTCATCGCCTCCAACGTTCCGAGCAGCGAGACCTGTGTCGCCGGCGGCTTCGGCTGGGTGAACTTTCTCAACGTCGCCACCGGCGCGACCGTGCCGACCGGCGTCGCGGGAACTCCGGCAAGCGTGAAGATCGCCGCCTCGCTCATCGTCGGCATCAACGTCGTGAAGATCGGCGACCAGGTGAAGACGGTCGTCACCACCGCCGACAACCAGCAGATCACCGAGGCGACGCCGACGGTGCCGAGCGGGGTGCAGGGCCGCCGGGTGAGCTGGCGTGAGCTGTTCGTCGAGTGAGACGCTCGGGCGGCCGGCGGCGGCGCTCGTCGCCTCGGCCGCACTGCACCTCTCGGTCGTGCTCGGCCTCGAGGCGCTGCCCTGGTCGGCTCGCAACCCGGCGGCCGCCCGCCCAGATGTCGGCGTCGGTCCGCTGCGGGCGAGCCTGCGCGCCGAGCCGGAAGCGCCGCG